>DPHD01000036.1:0-2683 GCA_003523085.1 Oceanospirillaceae bacterium
TTATTGCTGGTGAATCCACCGTAGCGAGTTTCATACCTTGCCACCTATTAGGCTCACCCTACCTACCTGTCGTACGGTGCTACATCAAACTATGCATACTTATAGTCCATTATTCACTATAATATGCCTACACTTATAATCGATTGACGGTGCCTTTGCCACCCATCGAGGCTGCATGAAAGACGCATATATCGTCCAAGAAATATTACTTCGGTTTCCTCAAACCCTAGCTATTTACGCTTTTGGAAGCCGTGTTCAGGGTGGCTACAATGCTGCTAGCGATCTAGACTTGGCAATATTAGTACCCACTTACGCAGATCAGGTTTGCCTATGGGAACTGAGTAGCGACCTAGCAAACGTTATGGGCTACGAAGTTGACCTGCTCGATTTTCGTGCCGCTTCAACGGTGATGCAACATCAAATTCTCACCACTGGCAAACACTTATGGACTGCAGACCAAAGAGCGGGCCTATACGAAGCCGCTGTCTTAACTGAGATGATTCATTTAAATACTGCACGCAGTAAGCTAATGCAAGATATTACTAACTCCGGAACCGTCTATGGCAGATAACGTACTTGTAAACAAAGCCGCTACCATTGAACGATGTATTGGTCGCGCTGAAGAAGAATATAATTACCATCCAGAGACATTTGCTACTAATTACTCTCGCCAAGATGCGGCAATATTAAACATCCAACGCGCCTGTGAAGCGGCCTTAGGTATGGGCAACCATTTAATTCGCCGCGAACACTTGGGTGTGCCACAGAGCTCGCGCGACGTATTTACGCTTCTAGCACAGTCCCAGTGGATCGATACCGAGCTTGCAGACTCGCTTAAACGCATGGTTGGATTTCGTAACATCGCAGTGCACGACTACCAAACACTGCAGCTGCCAATTACAGTTAACATTATCACCCAGCACTTGGGTGAATTTTTGCGCTTCAGTAAAACCATTCTGCAGAAAGATTTATAGTAGCTCACTATGTGTTAACCACCGCTTTGCTTGCAACCAACAGAGCACTGCAAAACTCGGTAATCCTTAGGTATTCAAGCTTTTCTATTGAGGTAGATACTGCTGCATGAATTATTTTATAATCTAGATAAATGCCCATTTTTAAGCAATCAATTGAAGTAACCCAGCATGCCATTACCACCCTGCCCCAGCTGCCAATCTGAATACGTTTACCAAGATCAAGAGCACCTTATCTGCCCTGAATGTGCCTATGAATGGAACCCTGTAGAGGAGGCGGAAGACGCTAAGCTTAATATTAAAGATGCTAACGGAACTTTGTTAGCCGAAGGCGACAACATAACCTTGGCAAAAGATTTAAAAGTAAGAGGCAGTTCCCAAGTACTTAAAATCGGTACCAAGGGCGTTATAAAACGCATGAAAGATAGCAATGATCATCAACTAGACTGCAAGGTTAATGGTGCAGTGGAAATGGTGATCACTGCCAAGTATGTGAAGAAAGCTTAAGTTTTGCCTACTCTATTGTGCTGCAGTGGAGTTAGGATTTTTCCAAGCCCACTAGCCCGTGGTAAATTTTAGCGTTACCACTGGTAACGGCCCATTGGGCCCGATGAGCATCCGTAGTGGAGCGGGTTACTATGATGGCGTCACCTGCTGTGAGGTGGTGCTGTTGGTCACAGCCTGTTGCTTGCACGCTAAGCGTGCCTTCGATGATATAAACAATGTGGAGGCACAACGCAGCCGACGCTGGCACCGAAAACGGTGTTTGCAGTAACTGGTCTAAGTTCATGCTTGCTGCCCTCACCTGCATCACCCGGTCAGTGACCTGAACCTGTGGCTGGTGAATTAGGTTAATAGCAAAGGCAGATGTTGTGGCGAGCTTACATTTGACTTGGGTTTCGCCA
Source organism: Oceanospirillaceae bacterium (assembly GCA_003523085.1). Lineage (GTDB taxonomy): Bacteria > Pseudomonadota > Gammaproteobacteria > Pseudomonadales > Balneatricaceae > Njordibacter. Next base: position 1,877 of record DPHD01000036.1, read on the forward strand.
AAAAAATCAAATACGCTGCCGCTTTGATTAGTTAATGTATGATCGCCTAAAGTGTCTACCGCAAACTCACAGGCACCTTGTAATGTACGGTGGTGTCTGATGTAGCCGGGATATAGGGTGAAGTTAGACTCGGGGATTTCGATAGTGGCAGTGGAGAAGCGCACCAAATAACTGTCGTTGTCGGCATTTTTTGGATACCGATAAACCTCACACATTGTTCCTGCGCCATGTCCCCATTGGCTTGAGGCCAAGTCAGATTGTTTAACGATACTAATGTTCACGTTTGAGTCCTTGTTATTGTTGCTAGCCACGCTTTTAACTGCACGGTTTTGGAGTGGGCTGGTCTGCTTTACCGGCCTTCACTCGTGCTAGTGTGCCTTGGCGTTGTTGTGCGTTAACCGCATCGGGCATTTCGTCTGCTAGCGCTTGGATACGTAATCGTTCGGTTTGAGGCATGAGGCGCCCTGCATCCTTCAACCCCTGATAGCGTGGCCAGGCGGCATATTTTTTGGTCAGCTGATGCGGTTGATAGGTACTCATGTGATCGGGGGTGATGTCTCGATCGATGACTAAGGCGCCAGCCGCAGCAGCCTCGGCTAACAGGGTTGCACCTGCAGTAGTGCGCGCTATCGCTGCATTGGTACCTAAGTCGGTATCCGTGTCTTCGCGTTTGGGAGAGCCTAAAACCCATGTATCTGCAACGGCTATGTCGGACGCTTCACCAATACCGTCGGGGCACACTTTGCAACGAAAAGGCATGTCCCACATACTTTCATGTTCGCCCCAAAAATCCAAATAATGGGCATC
>DPHD01000036.1:2929-30780 GCA_003523085.1 Oceanospirillaceae bacterium
CTCTGGTTCCACACCCATACGTCGATAAAAAGCGTCAATAGAAGCGGGGGGCATATAACCACCACACACGGGTGTAAGCCAAAATCTTACTAACTTATCAACTCGCTCATCTTCTTGGGCATAATTACGTAAGCCTGCGATATCACAGGGTTTGCCAATAAAAGCGAAGACTTGGTTACGCTCTAGCACTTTATCAATGGCTATCAATGGGGCTGTGGGCCCGTAGCGCGACCCAGACCCTTGCAACACTTCTTCAGGGCTAGTGCTGACGTGCATTTCGCCAAAGCTAGGTTCGGTGCTATGGGGTTTGGCATGTAAAATAAAATCCACTTGTTTGGTAGTTAACAAGTGGCAAGCAAGGGCCGTTAGCACCCCTGCGGTTGCACCAATATGACGTTGATGGGCATCTGTTGCCCAGGTTCGCACCATGCGCCGCCATGGGCCCCAAACGTTATCCACCTTGCTGTCTGTAGCAATAAGATTAGAGGGTAACCCCACGGGGTGTACGCCCGGACAAACCCGATAAATCGCATCAGCGGTGGCATGATCCATGGCGTCGCTCACCACCGGCACTAGGTACCCAGAAGTGCCTTTTTGTACTTGTATAAGGCCTGCGCCAGCTACTGCTTGGCATATACCACAACCGGTACATAAGGCATGCTCAACAATCTGTTCAACACGTTGTTTGGCGCTAAGGCTCATAGAGTGTCCTTATAGTAGATATTTAGTGGGATGGTGTGTCTAATGCCGCATATGGAGCATCTTACTGTGCGTGACCTTTGTCAACCTTACACTTACCTTAACGAATACAAGGCCTTTGGTGCCATAAGCGTTTGCGTTGTTAAGCCGCCGTCCTAGTCTAAAACAATGGGATATTGAGCTCTTATGTCGGCATCGATTTGCGGGTCTAAATAAAGCGGATGGTTTTCTAGTAACCGCTGGGCGGTTGTTTTAGCCCGTGCCCAATGGTCTAGTGAGCCTCGTTCTTGCCAAACTATAGGTTCTTCTCTATCGGCCACTTTTGGGTAATAATAATCTCGCTCCATGGATACCATCGTAGTAGCGGCATCTATGAAGTGGCCAGAACCGGTTACTGCGGCCAATATAGAGTCGAAGGCGAGGTTTTCTTCGGTCACTTCTATACCGCGAATGGTGCGGTACACGTGGGACAACATTTCATCGTCCATCACAAAAGCTTCAAAGGATACGCCTAATAAGCTGGCCATCATGCCGGCAGATTCGTACACCATATTGCCCCCAGCTAGGCCGCAGGCTAATGAGGTGATGGCTTTTTCCATACCCATTTGGGCATCGGGGGCTTTAGCGTCGCTCATGCTTGAACCACAACCAGAAGGTAAACCTAAGGCATTAGAAAGCTGGGCAGATGCCGCGTTAAGCAATGCCATTTCACCTCCCCCTCCACGAAAGGCGCCGGTACGCAGGTCGATCACCAACGGCCAGTTAGAAAATATCATGGGGTAACCTGGCTCAAATACGTTAACCATCACTAGCGCAGCAAGGGTTTCTGCCAGGGTAAGTGCCAAGGTTCCCGCTAAAGGTGCTGGTGATGTAGCACCAGTCATAGCGGCCACAATATTGCTGATAGGTACGCCGCGTTTCATACACGCCAAAGCCACGGCAACCGCATCTTCACCATATTTTAGGGGGGAAATCACTGGGCTAATGTGGGCTTTACAAAATGGCCGCTTAACAAACTCTCCCTCACCGCCCAGGGCCATATCAAACATATCAACGATGGGGTCCACATGCTCTGGTAGGGTAAAGCTTGTGGCTATGGGTTTTGTGGTGCCACGCAATAACGCATACACAGTGTTTACATCGAGCTCATATAAGTCGAGAACATCCGTGGCGACACAACAACGGGTAAACCATGCCACGTTGGGAAGTTGATCCACCAAACGTGTAAAGTCATACAGGTCGTTAAGAGTGGATGGCCGATACTGCCCGCTTTCCAGGTCAAGGGTTTGAACCGCGGCACCACCGGTGCCGTAGTAAACTTTATCGCCACCTACTTCTATGTCGTGTTTTGGGTCGCGGCCGTAAAAAGTAAATTGCTTACAGGCGCCGGCTATTATTTTTTCGACCATAGGGGGCGGGTAACACAAGCGCCCTAGGTCATTAACTTTAGCGCCCTGCCCTAGGGCTTGTTTAAGCAACACCTGCGGCACATCGGCCATGCCTATTTCATCCAGTATACGCAAGGATTGTTGGTATATGCGCTGTACTTCGTCGCTGGTTAAGGGCTGATATTGACCACCCGCTTGACCAGGCGCACACGGATTAGTGGCTGGGGGTTTGGCCCTTTGTGCGTGTTTGGCAGCGCGTGCCGATGGCCGCCTAGCCACGGGTTGTAGCACCACTACTCGCCGGTACATCTAGGCCGCGAGGTTTAAGGTTGTCGATGTCGTACAGGCACCGGGGCACAATATGGGCGCCACATTGTTGGCCAATAATACCCACGCTAAGTGCTTGGCCTAATTGGGCCAGGGCTGCATCAATGTAGGCGTAGGCTAAATTTTGTTTTACTCGATGACCATAACCACCAGAGGTCACCACGCCCACCTGCTGACCTTGGTAAAATACCGGATCGCCACCATGGGCTGGGGCAAGTTTGTTATCAATCTGTAAGCTCACAAGCTGTTTTTTACAACCTACTTCAATGGCCTCAAGTAGGGCGTGTTTACCTACAAAGTCTGCTTTATTAAATTGTACAAAACGCTCTAAGCCAGCTTCCATGGGGTTAAATTCATCGATGACCTCCGCCTTCCAATGCAGATAGCCCTTTTCTAAGCGCATGGATTCGGTGGCGTAAAGGCCAAAGCGGCTCAAATTGAATGCTGTTCCAGCGTCCTGCAATAGTTGCCATACCAAATATAGTTGTTGGTTGGGGATATGCAGCTCGTAGGCTAACTCGCCAGAAAAACTTACACTCATAGCCTGCACCTGAGCGTGACCAATACCCATAGAACGCACTTGCATCCAACCAAATGCGCTTGAGCTCCAATCACCACGTGGGGATACCGATTGTAATAACTTGCGGGACTTTGGCCCTGCTACCACTAGAATAGTATGGCTATTTGCCATTTCCCTAAGACTTACGCTGCTGGGTTTGCTCTCACATAAATAGTCCCGATCATGCCATTCTGCTGCCGCTGCCGAGCCGAACCAAAAGTGATTGTCGCCCAGCTTTGCCAAGGTGGCTTCGCATAATAACCGGCCCCGTTTGTTGAGCAAATAACACAAGCGTACCTGCCCCACCTGTTTAGGTATGGCTCCGCACACCAACTGGTCTAACCAGGCTTCTACCCCTTCTCCCTTCAGCTCATAGCGATTAAAACCCGACACCTCCATCACCCCAACATCGGTTTGTAGGGCGGCAATTTCCTGGGCTACCACAGCGTGGGATTCGTTAAACCTATAACCAGCCGTTTCCACAAAGTCTGAAGTGGGCTTAAAGGTAAGCACTCTTTCCCAACCATTCACCGTGCCCCAGACCGCGCCTAAGCGATCTAACACTGGGTATAAGGGCGTGGTGCGAGCTAACCTAGCCGCTGGGCGTTGCTCGTGGGGTAAGTGGTAATGAAATTCATTTTGGTAGTCTTCTATCGCCTTTAGGCAGGTGTGTTCTGTATTCGCGTACTCGGTGAAACGACGTGGATCTGTGTACCAAGAGTCCCACTCGGACTGCCCTTCTACAATGATCTGCGCCAGTATTTTGCCATGGCCACCACTCTCGCCTATACCTGCTCTAAGGCCAATGGCACAGTAAGCATTGGCAACCCCTGGAATAGGCCCAATCAAGGGCGCACCGTCTATAGTGTAGGTAATAGGGCCGTTAATGATGGTGTGAATACCCACGTGTTGTAATGCGGGTAAACATTCAAAAATACCTTCCATGTTATCCAAACACCTATCCAGATCGTCTGGGCACAAGGCCTTGGTAAAATCAGGGCTAATGCCGTTCATGCCAAAGGTTTTACAACCCTGCTCGTAAACCCCCACCAACAAACCATGCTTTTCTTGACGACTATAAAAATCATCCCGTGGGTCACGGATAATAGGCACCCTATAATCTAAGGCCTCAAGCTCGGCCATGGGTTCCGTAAGGAAGTACATGTGCTCCATGGAGGTAACCGGGTGCTCCACGCCTAACATGTTGCCAACCTCATTGACTCGGTAACCACTAGCGTTAACTAGCTTCTCACAGGTAATGTCGCCCTTAAGCGTATGCACAATAAATTCGCCGTTGGTTTTACGAGTAATGTTTTCCACGGGGTTAAAACGGGACACGGTAGCACCCGCTTCTCGCGCTTTACGCACCATTGCGAAGGTAATACCTGCAGGATCTATGTCGCCATCTAAGGGATCCCACCAAGCACCCAACAAACCCTGGGGGTTAATTAAAGGATGCCGTTTGGCTACTTCCGCTGCGTCGATAAACTCCATATCGGCGCCCATACCGTTAGCCATGCCGATCATGTGTTGGTAAGTGTCCACTTGCGTGGAGGTGCTGGCTAGACGCATACCACCAGTAATATGGTAGGCGAATGGGAAGTCCTCATCTGCGGCTAATTTTTGGTAAAGTTGGATACTGTGGCGCTTAAGGGCGATGGCCGTTTGATTAGCACCAAATTGCGTGACTTGTGCAGCGGCATGCCAAGTAGACCCCGAAGTTAGTTCATCCCGTTCAACCAAAGTAATATCAGTCCAGCCGTGATCTACAGCCAAATGATAGAACACGGACGCTCCGGCAATACCACCACCAATGACCACTACCCGCGCATAAGAATCTACTTTTTCAGTCATCCACCTTGCTCCACAGTACTTTCTTCTAAATATTATATTAACGGTAAGTTAGGCCTTTTTATTACATTTAACAAACCAAATTTATTGCATTATGGTGCAATAATATTTAACAATAGAGCGATGAAACATCATCTCCCACCGCTTGATTCTTTGAAGGCTTTTGAATCTGCTGCACGTCTGTTGAGTATTACCTTAGCGGCAGATGAGCTGTGCGTGACTAAAGGGGCGGTAAGCTACCAAATAAAACGTTTAGAACAGCACATAGGGCAGCCTTTGTTCAAAAGGACTACACGTCAGATTTTGCTAACAGATGCTGGACAAATACTTTATCAAACCACTAAAAGCGCGTTTGAAGACCTTACTAATCAATTGCAGCTAATAGACAATAAACACCAACAAAATTTGGTTATTGAGGTGACTAGTTATGTTGCGCTGCGCTGGCTGTCTCCAAAACTAGCAAGCTTTTGCGCCCAATACCCAGACAGTAAGGTGGTAATGCAACACACCATTAGCCAACCAGACGACAACCATTCTGGGGTTGATATAAGTATCCATTGGCAAGAGTGTCAAAACGGGGCCGGCAATGCCGTTGGCATGCAATTACCTATGCCTATGTTTGCTGTAGCAAGCCGAAGTTTAATGCAGCGCTACCAGCTTTCAGCCCAGAGTTTGGACAAGTCCAACCTGCTTGGGCAGCCACCATTCAGTAACATTCCCTTATTGTGCGAACATCGTGACATAGACCTTTGGCAACTCTGGAGCAAGGGGCAGCCATTAGCCAACCCCCGCCATGTGATTGAAGATGCTAACGTTAGAGTCCAGGCAGCTATCAATGGTCAAGGCCTAGTGCTGGCCGATGCTTTAATGCAAAGCGAAATAAATACCCGTAGTTTAACTCCTGTTAGCAGTCACCAACTGCAAGGCTATGGCTATGTTGTTAAACCCTATTCTTCACACCCATTAGCTTTATTATTGATGCAGTGGTTAAAAACTTAGGTTAGATGATCTTAGTGGGTGTGCTGCTTAGTAAAACTAGCTATAGTGAGCGATCTATTTTTTCCTTAAAGTTTGCCCATTATGCCCACTGCTGCAGATAACCTTTCGGCCATGTTTTACATGACCCTATCCATGGCATCATTCACCTTGGCCGACTTAGCCCTCAAATGGGCTTGCGAGCTGTTACCCACCGGCCAAGTAATGTTCATTTTAGGCTTGGGCTGCTGCGCCCTGTTTTGGACCATGATTAAGCGTAAACAGGGAAAAATAATCTCGCGCGCCTTTTTTATCCCTGCAGTTATGCTGCGTACCACTGGTGAAGCTATAGCGGTAATCTTCATATTTCTCGCTTTGATCCATTCGGCGTTTACCACTGTGTCAGCCATTTTGCAGACACTGCCGTTACTACTCACCTTAATTTCATTTCTATTTTTAGGTGAGAAGGTTGGCCTTCACCGCACTTTGGCAGTGTGCATCGGCTTTGCCGGGGTATTACTGATCATTCGGCCTGGCGTAGAAAATTTTGACGTGTTTTCGCTGTACGCGGTTTTGGCAGTCATCGGCATGTCCATGCGAGATATAGGTTCACGCTTGTCCCCCGTGTCTATTTCTGCACCTATATTAGCCTTTTATGGCGCCACAACCTTTGTAGTCATCGGCCTTGTAATGATGGCTTTCGAAGCCGCGGTAATGCCTAGTTGGGAAGCAGCAGGCTACTTATTAGCCATGATTGTGTTTGCCTCCGGCGGCACATATTACTCTACCTTAGCCATGCGCTTGGGAGAGATATCGGTGATCAGTCCGTTACGCTATACCCGATTGTTGTTTGGGCTTTTGGTAGGCGTATTTATTCTTAATGAGCAATTGGATAGCTACACCCTTTTGGGCTCCGTCATTGTGGTATCAGCCGGCCTATATGTGTGGTCTAGGGAGCAATTCCATCGCAAATTAGCAACGGCTAAAGTCTAGCAACCCTCATGGACAGCCGTTATGTAACTTCCACTGGTCTACATGGTCTAGGTCGATAGCAAACTGGGGTACGGTACAGTCTTTTGTGCCACTGTTGTCGGGAAGCATGTGCTCTGCGGCCACAGGTGCCAATAATACGGCTACAATAAAGAGGCCAAAAACACTAGTTTGCAGCTTTCCTATACGCTGAATGTCAGCACGCTGCCTTGGTGTTTCACAATAACCACCGGGGCAATATTGGGCGGCCTCACGATTGAAGAGGTTATAAACCTTACAGCCAATACAAATACCAAATACCGCTTCAAAATACAGTAAAACCAAACACAGGCCACAGGTCATAATGTTCACTGGCCCACGCACGTCATTAAGCACCACTAGGTAAAACATCACCGACGCTAACATCAAACCAAAGCCCCAGGCCCAACGTTTTTGAGCTGCACCAACGTACTCTGGCGCTTGGTTATTCACTATCCAGCGGCCCAATATCATACTTGGTGCATACTTGGGTGCAATCAATACCCGTATCAAAAAGTCTACCAAAAAGGCCGTAACCATCAGCTTTGTAGGTTCATTATTGCCCACTAGAAATGCGTTCATAAAGGCTATAAACGCAAACAGAAATACAATTCCAGCTGCCGCTCTAATTTCACGCTCGTTCACTACCGGAACATTGTAGCCTTCTACTGTTTCTCCGAATTGCATAATATAACCTCAATTTTAAATTCACTATATTATAACAAACTAATTATTTAATACCTAATATTATACTGGCGTCTTGCGCAGTGGCTATCGCACGCTTTTGTTGGTGAGCATAATTTGCCACAGCTTCAACTAACGCTTGATTGCTGTGGGCCAGCTCACCTGAGGGCAGCCATAAGTTATTTTCAAACCCAACCCTGGCGTGTCCTCCATTATCGATAGCGTGAGTAATGCAGGCGTGTTCCTCCTTCCCAAAAGCACAAGCAAACCAATGGTCTTGATTTTTAGCTTGTAAAAACTCGTCCAAATCATCCGCTTGTGCCTGTAAATTTTTCCTATAGCGCCCTAACACATAAAGCACACAGGAGGTTTTATTAGCTATTACCCCAGTGTGTTTGAGTTGCCTTAAGCGTGTCACATCGGAGGCGTCGTAAAGAATGATCTGCAGGTGTACTTGGGCTTCTGCCGCCCAGCTAAAAAAATGCTTGGCCTGGGTTTGATCGCTGTTATCAGGCGCCAATTCGCGTAACGCCACACTGGCCATTTTAGGTTGCAGGGTTTTCAGCAAGGCTATTTGTTGTTCGGCCGTGTATTGGCCTACGGCCTCGGTGGTGATTTGCACCAGCATATTTGGCACTGAGCTTGCCATCTGCGCCAACAGCTCACGATAAAGACCCGCATCTAAACTGTGATTACCTTGTTGATCACGGATATGGCCGTGCAAGATACAGGCTCCGGCTTGGTGGCATGCCCACGCCTCGGCCACTGTCTGCTCTATGGTCATAGGCAAAGCACTATGATCTTGCTGATTACGCCGTGCGCCGTTGGGAGCGACCATAATCATTAACGGTTCTAGGTTGTTCATGTCGGTAATACCTCGCCCAAAGCCAGGCTTAATTTTGTCACTAACTCGTCTATTTGTACTTCGCTGATAATAAATGGTGGCGCTAACAACACATGGTCGCCATACACCCCATCCACTGTACCCGCCATGGGGTAACATATCAGCCCCGCTTGAAATGCAGCCTGTTTAATTTTGTTGGCGATGCCAAGGCGTGGTGAAAGTGGCTGTTTGCTGGCACGATCAGCCACCAGCTCCAAACCTTGGAATAGGCCACGACCACGTATATCGCCAACCTTGGGGTGGTCTCCAAAAGCCTTATTAAGCGCTTGTGTTAGGTATTGCCCCCGCAAAACCACTTGTTGTAACAGGCCTTGGTGTACTATTTTACGAGTAACGGCTAAGGCCGCGGCACAAGCCACAGGGTGGCCCATATAAGTATGTCCGTGTTGGAAAAAACCACTACCTTGAGCAATGGCTTCATAAACATGAGTGCTAGCCAGCATGGCGCCAATAGGCTGATAACCCGCGCCTAAACCTTTAGCCATCACCAGCAAATCAGGCACAACTTCATCGTCTTCACAGGCAAACAATTGGCCCGTACGGCCCATACCACACATCACTTCGTCAAAAATCAATAACACCCCGTATTGATCACATATTTGCCGTATACGTTTAAAATAACCGGCTACAGCGGGCACTGCCCCCATGGTGGCACCCACAACGGGTTCCGCCACAAAGGCCATTACTTTATCGGCCCCAAGGTTTAAGATTTCTTGTTCTAATTCATTGGCCACCCTAAGGCCATAATCAAGTTCTGTTTCCCCCTGCTGCTGATCACGATAAGCATAACAAGGGGCGATATGACTTACTTCCACCAGTAACGGCAAAAATGGTTCTCTACGCCACTGATTACCGCCTGTGGCTAAAGCACCTAAGGTATTGCCATGGTAGCTTTGCCGTCTGGCAATAACGTGGGTACGTTGCGGCTGGCCTACTTCTATAAAAAACTGCCGAGCAAGTTTTAACGCCGCCTCCACCGCTTCCGAACCGCCTGACACTAAATACACTCGGTCTAAATTGCCTGGCGCGTGTTCTACAAGTAAATCGGCAAGCTGTTCGGCTGCTTCAGAAGTAAAAAAACCCGTATGAGCAAAGGCAATTTGATCTAACTGAGCCTTCATGGCCTGTGTGACATCCGTATCACCGTGACCTAAACAGGACACCGCAGCCCCACCGGAACCATCCAGATATTGTTTACCTGTGTGGTCGGTAATGTAGCAACCGTTACCACCGACTGCCGTTGGTTTTTCACCATGGCAGTGGCGGTGAAAGACGTGGCTTGATGTGTGTTTAGGCATGTACACCACCGCTGTTGATCTTTAGGCGTCGGCGGCGTTGATTTAACCACACTAGGGCAATCAACACGAAGGCAGGCACAAAGGCCCATTCACGCGGTGGCCGGTCTAACGACTGCACGTCAATCGCCGTCACTGTGTCGTAGTAGTCTATACCTACGGCTTGCGCCGGGCTCAAGTAACTAAGGCTCTGCACCACCCAACCTTGTTGTTCTTCGAAGGCCAGGTGCATACCCAAATCGTCGGCAGAAAAAGGCCCACCCAGCTTGGCAGGGAACACAAACAGCTTAAACCGATCTCCATAGTCGGTATGCCGAGTGACATGCAAACGAACTTGCTGCCCTTGTTCCAGAACCAGCTGCCCTTGGGTAAAAGTGTCAAATTTAACGTTTTCGAACTCTGGCCAAATACGACTCATGGCAGCATTGGGTAAGAACAAGATCCAGGTGGCAAGCAGCAGCACCATAGTTTCATACCACCGATTACGGATGAGCAACCAGCCTTGGGTGGCCGAGCTAAAACTCAAAATAGCCACCAACGCCACTATAAACACACTAAGGCCATGCCACCAACTGGTAACACCAATCAATAATAGTTGCGGATTAAAGATAAATACAAAAGGTAAAATGGCGGTGCGGATGTCGTAGGTAAATGCTTGTATGCCCGTTTTGATAGGATCGGCCCTAGATATAGCCGAAGCCGCGTAGGCCGCCAGGCACACCGGTGGCGTATCGTCAGCCAATAAACCAAAATAGAAGACAAACAGATGCACTGCGATAATGGGTAAGGTTAAGCCGGCTGCACTGCCAAGCTCGACTAATACACCCGCCATTAAGGAAGCCACCACTAAATAGTTGGCAGTGGTAGGTAAGCCGATACCTAAAATTAAACACAGCAATGCAGTGAGCCCCAGCAACAAATAAATATTGTTGCCGGCAATGGCTTCAACCAAACCCACCATGGCATTGTTCAGGCCCGTAGACGACACGGCGCCCACAATAATGCCTGCGGTGGCCACCGCCACGCCGATGGTAATCATATTGCGTGTGCCGGACACCATACCTTGGATAACGTCGGTAACACCCGCTTTAAAGCGCTGCCATACAGAATCTTGTGATTGATTGGGTCGCCAAAAATGCTGCACCAAAATCATACTCATTAGCAACAAAATGGAATAAAACACGGCACTGCCTGGGGTCCAGCGCTTGACCATTAATAGATAAATAAGCACTATTATTGGCAATAAATAATGTAGGCCACCGATAAAGGTGTGCCACAGGTGAGGAATATCTGCTTTAGGCATCCCTTTGAGGTTGAGTTTTAACGCCTCTAAGTGGGAGATGTAAAGCAATGCCATGTAGCTAATCAGTGCAGGGATAATGGCGGCCTTAACCACTTCCATGTAACTAATTCCAATGTACTCAGCCATAATGAACGCCGCCGCACCCATGATGGGCGGCATCATTTGACCATTGGTAGAGGCAGCCACTTCAATGGCACCGGCCTTAACCGCCGGCATACCCATCTTACGCATCACTGGGATGGTAAAGGTGCCCGTGGTGACTACATTGGCAATGGAGGACCCAGAGATTGTGCCGGTCATACCAGACGCCAAGATAGCTGCTTTAGCAGGCCCGCCACGATAGCGCCCTACCATGGCAAACGCCAAATCTAAGAAATACTTACCAGCGCCTGCTCTTTCTAATAGAGCACCAAAAAGCACAAACAAAAATACAAAGCTAACGGATACATCTAATGGAATGCCGAAAATGGCTTCGCCGCCTAACCAGTGGTATCCCACCAGCCGTTCTACAGAAACACCTTTATGAGAGATTAATTCGGGCATGGATTGCCCAAATACTGAGTAAGTTAAAAACACCAAACTGACGATCACTAAAGGTAAACCCAGGGCTCTGCGCGTTGCTTCCAATAATAAACCCACTCCGAGCACACCGATGATCATTTCCAGGGGCCAACTAATGCCCAACCAAGTGACATCCAGCAGCATGCCGTGGCGTTCAACAATATTAGCGTAAGCAAAAGGAACGTATAAGGTCACGGCTACGGCAAGTAATGCCAACAGTAGATCCCATTTGGATACGTAATTGCGCCTGCGGTGGCTTTCCTTTGCGCCATAGAGCAAAAAACACAAGGCCATAGCAAAGGCAAGGTGAATAGCCCGCTTTGGCACGTCAATTAATATGCCCCAGCCTAAACTGAAGGGAAGTGGCGATGCTATCCACAACTGAAATAGACACCAGGACAAAGCAACAACCGAGACGAGTATGGCCCAAGACCCTTGTAAAGGTTTGGATTTAAACTCGATCTCTTCAGCCAATAACTGAGGATCTGAATTCATGGGGGAGGCTCAAGTTTAGTAATTCAAAACATAAAAACCCAAACTGCGAGCTAAGAGGCCCGCAGCCTAGGTCTGGGTGGAAATTACATCCAGCCCTGTTCCTTATAGTAGCGTACTGCGCCTTCATGTAACGGCGCACTTAAACCATCACTAATCATCTGTTCATAGGTCAGGTTAGCAAATGCAGGGTGTAGTTTACGGAAGTCTTCGATGTTCTCAAACACCGCTCGTACTAACTCGTATACTACATCGGCGGACACCGTCGCAGAACTAACAAAAGTGGCTTTCACACCAAAAGTGGTAACATCTTGGCTGCTGGTTTTATAGGTTCCTGCTGGAATGGTAGCAAAGGCATAATAAGGATTATTGTTAACCAAACCTGCTTCAACATCACCATTCAAGTTAATAATGCGTGCATCACAACCGTCTGTAGCAATGGATACCCCAGCATTAGGCACGCCTACCGTATAGCCATAGGCATCAATCTTGCCATCACATAACGCTTTGGACTGCTCAGATGAAGTTAACTCAGTCGCAATTTTAAAATCGCTGCTTTTGGTACCGTGAGCTGCCATTAATACTTCCATGGTGCCCCTTTGGCCAGAGCCTGGATTACCTATATTAACTCGCTTGCCTGCTAAATCGTCCCAGCTGTTAATCCCCGAGTCCTTAGCCACTATAATATGGAAAGGTTCTGGGTGAACCGAAAACACGGCCCTTAAGTCTGTTTGTTGTTTGCCCTGCCATTTGCTGCTGCCGTTTGAAGCATGGTACTGCCAGTCCGATTGAGCTACACCAAAATCTAGCTCTCCCTCACCGATTTGACCGATGTTGTAATTAGAACCTCCAGTAGACGGGGCCGCACAACGAATACCATGTTTGCGACCATTCTTACGACCTTCCGCCGCTTCTTTGTGCACCATACGGCAAATAGAGTTACCCACTACAAAATAAACCCCGGTTGGGCCACCGGTGCCAATGGAAATAAAGGTGTTAGCCGCTTGGGTCATTGGTGACGTTAGGCTAATAACTGAAAATGCCGCACCAACCAAGGCGCCTATAGCAATATTTTTTATTTTCTTCATGATGTATTCCTTGTGCAGATGATTCACTCGAGCCCAGTAACTTATGCTAATGGGTGTTGCGAATAATGCATTATGCAATAATATTTGCATTTATCAACTAAAAAGAAAATATATTTGCTTTTTAGTTGAGGAAGATTAAGCCATAATCACCGTCATATTTTTACTAAGAGTCGCCTAGTGCATGCCCAATAAAACCATTCAGCCCGCAGCCAATTTGCAACAGCTTAGGGAAATGATCGCCGCTATCGCCGCCAAACAGGGGCCCATTAAACTAGGCCAACGTTCCTATACCGTCTTGCTCGCCTTAGTCAACAACCCAGACACTGCGGCTCACAGCTCTATTAACCAATTGGCCGCTAGCCTTGAAGTAAGCGCATCTACCTTAACGCGCCTCGCCACGCGCCTCGGCTATCGTGGTTTCAATGCCCTACAAAACGTGTTCCGGCAACATTTGGCAGAACCCCACTTCTATAGTGAACGAGCCCACCAAGCCCAGGGGCAAGAAACCGATGTACTGTTGCAGGTAGCACAAGAGGAAATAGCCAACATTCAACAAATGATGTCACAGGTCGCCTCGGATCAATGGCAGCAAGCCTTAGAACTTTTGCAAAATGCTCGCCAAATTCGTACTTTCGCTCAGCGCCAATTTTACTCAACTGCTACATTTTTCTCCTATTGTTTGGGCCTGTTACGAGATGGTGTGGGAGTGCTGGGAGATTCCGGCCACGGAGTCCCCCACGGGTTGGCGCAATTGAACCAACAGGACTTGGTTATCGTATTTGGCAGCCATCCGTATAGTCGCATTGCCGTAGACTGCTGTCGCCAAGCGAAGGCAATGAAGATACCCACCATGGTCTTTACAGACACCCACGGCGCCCCATTAAGTAATGATGCCAGCTGCCTCTTTACTATACCGACAAGCGGTAGCTTTTTTAGTAACAATACGGCCGCATGGGTGGTGCTCATTGAAGCCATACTCACAGCTTACGCGCGTCGCTTGGGTCCAGACGCCATTCACACCTTAGAACAAAGAGAGCAAGTCTTTGAGCAAATGCAGGTCACTTATTCATGACCAATACACCTCGCTTGAGCATTAAACGCATGCATCGCTTAGTGCTTGATAAAAGAGCATCACCCTTAGCGTTACTCACTCAGTCCTATAACAAATTACACCAACACCAGCCCAAGCTACAGGCCTTTAGAGAAACAGGGGTAGCGCCCAAAGTTGCGCCGCAGGGCCTATTGGCTGGAGTCAGTGTGTCAGTGAAGGATTTATACGCTGTGACTGGTTTTAAAACCTTCGCAGGCTCACCCTTAGCGTTAGACGAGTATAATAAGTCGGGGGTTTTAGTTAAACGCCTAACGGACGCCGGTGCCCATATTTGTGGCAAAACCCACACCGTAGAATTTGCCTTCGGCGGGCTGGGAACTAACCCCCATTGGCCGGTGCCAGTAAATCCATTCGATAACAAGCAACACCGTGTACCTGGGGGCTCCAGCTCTGGGGCACCTGTGTCTTTATGGATGGGTGCCTGCCAATTGGCCCTAGGATCAGACACCTCGGGTTCTGTGCGTGTGCCAGCGGCATTTTGTGGCACCTTCGGTTTAAAGACTAGTGCTGGGCGTTGGGAAAAAGACGGCATTGTACCTTTGTCTCCCAGTGTAGACACGGCGGGTTTGCTGGCCTTAAGTGCAGCCGATGCCGCTTGGGGTTATGCCGTACTCGACCCTGCCACTAGCGTTGATTCACAAGCCTTCATCGAAGCGTGTAAACCCACCACAAAGCCTATGCAGGGCGTTCGTATTGGGGTGATCGACGCCTTGTTTGAAGGCTGCGAAGGGGGCATTGATACACGGGTTATGGCTGCACTAACACAGCTCGAAGCCGCCGGAGCTACGCTAGTACACTTAGACTGGCCTTACCTTGAGGAAACCTATCAACTGTTTCTTGAGGGTGGTTTGTCAGCCTTGGAATTCCCTGCGTTTATCAAAACTAAACAACGTACACCTTGGTTTGACCAACTGGCAAGTAGCACCAAAATGCGTTTTGCCCACCTTACCGATGCCGATATAAAAAAGGCTCCTGCACGCATCGCCGACAAGAACGCCCTCATTCAACACTTCAACCAAGCGGCGGAAAAGGTGTTACAAACTGTAGATTTTGCGGTCTGCCCTACTTGCCCCATCAGCGCACCCACTTTGGCTTATGTTGAAGCCAGTATGGAGCAGTATAAGGAGCGAAATTTCAAAGCCCTACGTAATACCCAAGTGGCCAATTTGCAATATCTATGTGCCGCTAGCTTGCCCTGTGGGTTGGACGATGTTGGTTTACCTCTGGGTCTACAAATAATGATGGGGCATAATCAAGACTCAAAATTAATGCAGTGGAGTTGTGCTGTAGAATCAATCATCGGTACTGCTAGCGACTTATATGACCCTGTCTAATTTTCACAAAGGTGCACTGCTTATTCTCTTGTCCGAGTTAGCACTGGTACTCACAGGCGTCACTATTCATGAACTGGTAAACCATGTGCCTACGGCGATGTTGGTGCTGGCGCGTAATGCCATAGGCCTGATGTTCTTTGTGCCTTGGCTGTTACGCAGGGGCCCCCGCGCAGCTAAAACGCAACAAATACCCCTGCACTTAACCCGCGCCTTGGTGGGTATTGTGGCCATGTATAGCTTGTTCTATTCGTGGGGCCATTTGCCCCTCGCACTGGCCGCCGTACTTAAACAAACGGCGCCATTTTTTATCCCCATTGTGGGGTTTATTTGGCTTAAAGAAGGCATTACCTGGTGGACTGTGGTTGCCATACTGGTAGGTTTTGTTGGCGTGTGGGTGATTCTAAATCCAGAGGGCCAAACCTATGCACCGTGGATTGCATTGCTGGCTATTTTTGGTGCTTCATTAGGGGCCACGGCGAAGGTTGTGGTGCGTAAATTAAGCCTCACAGAAAGCAGCATTGTAATTGTGTTTTATTTCTCCCTATTTAACACCTTATTTTCTTTAATACCGGCCCTATTGGTATGGACCACACCTAGCCTGTGGATATTAGGCGGCATGGTATTGATGGCCGGGTTTGCCACCTTAGCTCAGCTGCTCTTGAGTAAAGGCTATCGTTATGCACCAGCTGGGCAACTGGGTCCATTTACTTACGGCTCTGTGATCTTTGCCAGCCTTTTAGGGTGGTTATTGTGGGATGAGTTAGTGACCTCCGAGGCCATGCTAGGCATGGTGTTGGTAGCGGCTTCTGGCGGCTTGGTATTACTAGGCTCGGTGAAAGTAAAAGCTTCAACAAAGCCATAATAAACACTACCGAGCCGGCGAACGTCACATCGAATACGTTTTAACTGGCTCACCCAACACCTGCATACACGGCTCTATGCCTAAGCCTGGTGATGCTGGAGCGGTTACCCAACCTTGGTGGCGTTCAAAATCCCCATACCCCGGTGTTGCGGTGGCCGTGGTAACAGTGACCATGTCACGGGTATCTAAAATACAACGTAATAGGTGGGGCGGCACGGTTTGCCCCATATGTACGATGGCGGCAAAGGCAATGTCTGAACCCACGGTGTCCTGCACACTGAGGCTATAACCTGCGCTTACACACATGTCTCTTTGTCTGCGACACGGCGTCAGGCCGCCGTTCTTTGATATTTTTAAACCTACGCCTTCTGCTGCATCTTCACTGATGAGTTGGGCCACGCTGGCATCACTATTAGCAAGTTCGTCCCACACTATGGGAATGTCTGTGCGCCGGCGTAAGGACATGTGCTCGCGCCAGGTTGCACAGGGTGCTTCTAGCACAATATCGGCATGACGTGGTAGCAAACGTAAAAAGCGCAATGCCGTCTCTACTGTCATGCCACCATTGGCATCGACGATAAAGTATTCACCAGCTTGGCGATCAGCCAAACAGGCCATCACCCTTTCTGCATCTAATGCTGGATCTTCGCCAATTTTAACAGAGTGACCTTTATAGCCTTGCAGCCGGTGCTCTTGTACACGCTGACGCATCGCTTCTGGTGAGCCTGCATAGATGGATGAGATGACACCCATGGGTTGTTGTGTCCGGCCGCCCAATAGGTCACACACGGGCATACCCACGGCCTTGCCAAACATGTCCCAGCAAGCTACATCCAGGGCAGCTTTGGCATGGCCATGGCCAGTTAAAGCGCCGTCCATGGCTTCATATACTCGATCTACTCGACGCGGGTCTAGACCTAAAATGGCCGGAGCAACTTCTTCAATACCGGCCCGTACGCCCAAGGCGTGGGCAGCAATATAGTTAGAACCAAAGGGGGTGCTTTCACCAAACCCTGTAACACCGGTATCGCTGGTAAGGCGCACAATAGTGGCATCAAAGCTTGAGTATTCTCGCCCACCAGACAGGCTATAGGTGCCTCCTGCATAGGGCAGGTCTACCTGATAGACATCTATTTGACTTATTTTCATGGTGTTACCCCTATTGCTGCGCTGGAATCAGCACTAGTTTGCCGGTAAATGCCTTGTCTAAAAAATCGGTTTGGGCCCTATGTATTTGTTCAAGGGGGTAAGTCCGCGCCACCAGCGGTCTAATTTCATCGGCTTCGATATAGCGCACCAAATTATCAAACACTTCGGCCTCTTGGTAAGTACAACCAAAAAAACTCAGGTCTTTTAAGTAGAGGGTACGAATATCCAGTTCCACGATAGGTCCAGCAATGGCCCCAGATGTGGCGTAGCGTCCGCCGCGGCGTAATAGGTCGAGTAATTGTGGCCAAGCTGGCCCAGCCACCAAATCCACCACCAAATCCACTTGACCCTCACCTATGGCGGCCACTAGGTCATGCCCCCTTGCCACCAATTGATCGGCGCCTAAGGCTTTGACATCAGCGTGTTTAGCGGCACCGGCAACGGCAATTACATAAGCCCCCCGGCGTTTAGCCAACTGCACGGCCGCAGAACCTACACCGCCCGAGGCACCGGTGATCAATACCCGTTCGCCGGCTTTTAAACCCGACCGGTGGAGCATGTTTTCGGCGGTCGAATAGGCACAGGGAATAGAAGCTAATTCGGCGTCACTCCAGCTGCTCTCCACTGTGTAGGCTTCTTGGCTTAAGGCACAGGTATATTGTGCAAAACCGCCGTCATATTCAGAACCAAAGGTGATGCACTCGAATGGTGTTTGCGGATGTTGCTGCATGGTGCGCACCAAAACTCGCTCGCCGATACGCTCAGAACTCACGCCAGCGCCCACGGCAATCACCTCACCACAAACATCCGCGCCTTGAATACGCGGCAACTGCAAGGCACTGCCAGACCATGTGGCCGTGGCGGCGTCTAGCTCATCGTAACCCGCGTCTGCACCACTATTAGTGTCGCCCGTGACTTGTTTTGAATACCAACCGATACGGGTATTGATGTCGGTATTGTTGACCCCGGCTGCCAATACTTTAAGTAATACTTGGCCTTCTGTAGGCTGAGGTGTGGGAATATCGTGTTTATACACCAGCTGATCTAGGCCTCCATGGCCCACCAAATGCACGCCAGACATAAGCTTTGGAATAGGTCGTTTTTTTGCGAGGTTAGCTGTGCTCATTTTGTATTTTCAAATTGGTGGCGAGTGCGACAAATCTAGCAGTTCATTCTCCACCAAACAAGTGACATTTTTGAGCTTAAGTCATGACTTAATATCATGGTTTTTATATTGTTTAGACGGAACTAATGTTAAGGTGAGCGAGATATCAAACAGTCAGCAGACGACAATGACCACTAACCCAAAAGCCTTTGGGCTCGCGAACAACAGCCATCAAGTGGCCTATTGGTTAATCCAAGTATTTTTTGTAGGCCTGATGATCGGTACCACGCGCGTAGTGATCACGCCCTTTGCAGAACAAGAATTTGGTTTAGCTAAAGACTCCTTATTGCTGCTAAGCACCTTTGTGATTGCCTTTGGTTTAGTAAAAGGCAGCATGAATTTTGTGGCCGGGCACTGGGCCGAGCGTATCGGCCGTAAACCGGTGCATTTGCTTGGTTGGATTATTGCTTTACCCATTCCGTTGCTTTTTTACTTTGCTCAGTCTTGGTCTTGGGTGGTTATGGCAACACTTTTACTAGGCGTTAACCAAGGCCTGACTTGGTCCATGAGCCAAACTTCTAAGCTTGATATTACCGCTTCCCACGAGCGTGGTTTGACCATTGGTCTCAACGAGTTTGCTGGCTATACGGGCGTTGCTTTAGGGGGCTTAGCCAGTGCTTATATCAGCCAATGGCTAGGCCTAAAAACCGGCCTATTAGTATTTGGTTTGGCTATTATAAGCACAGCATTGATTTTAACTTGGTTGAGTATAGTCGAAACCAAACCGTGGGCCATGCAGCAAGCCCAAACAACGTCACAGCAAACGATGAGCGAACCACTGTCATCCTGGCATGTATTTAAACGTATGAGTTGGCAGGATTCACGCTTATTGGCCATCACTCAAGCCGGCTGTGTAGAAAAATTTGTAGATGCCTTGGTGTGGGTGATTTATCCCGTCTATTTGTACCAAAAAACCGGCGACCTCACGTTAACCGGCTGGGTCATTTCTATTTACGGCTTGGTGTGGGGTGTGAGTCAATTGATCACTGGCCACTGGTCCGACCGCTTTGGCCGCCAACGCCTTAACGTATTAGGCATGACCATGACCACGTTAGGGGTAATACTAATGCCATTAATGACGTCGAGTCTGGGTTGGTCTATAAGCGCAGCTATTACTGGTTTTGGTATGGCCTTGCTCTACCCCAACTTGTCTGCTGCTATTGTCGATTTATCACAACCTGCGTGGCGAGCAACGGCCATTGGTATTTATCGATTTTGGCGTGACATGGGGTATGCCATTGGCGCCCTGACATTAGGTTTGTCGGCGTTTGTATTTCAAGACCTGACTGCTGCGTTCTGGGCTGTGGCGGTGAGTATGGGCATTTCTACAGTTTGGTTAGCTATTCAAGGCTGACACCCTTATAACTTGCCCAACGCAGTTTCAATTTCACCAATGGAGAGCATCAAGGTGAGAGAATCCATAGGCGATTCATAAAAACCATGTTTAACATAGAAGCGGCTTGCTGTGTGGTCCAACGCGTGGGTGACTACAGCTCTCACACCAATTTGCTCGGCAGCAGAAACACAACGCATCAGAGCGTCTTTAAGCAAACCCGCACCCAATTGGGCGCCAGCAAATGGTTTAGCCACTGCCAAGCGAGCTAAGATAATCACTGGTATAGGGTCTGGCATATTTCTTCTAACCTTACCTAATACCTCGTGCCTAGCCACCGCCCCCGTTGCCAAAGCGTAATAACCCGCCACCTCATGATCCTCTGTACAGGCAACATAAGTGCGAGCAGAACCACCAACCATTTGCGCTTTAAGGGCCTTGTTAGCCAACCACAGATTAAGGCTTGGCTGGCCACAGTCGAATTTAGTAACATCGTGTGTAGTGGTTAACAACGTAGGTGCGCTTAGCGTTGCCATGACCGTTAAGATTCCCAGGGAGAACTCATCGCCATCAATTTTTGTAGCCGAGGGTTGTGTGCTGGAGGCGCATCGAGTGAGGCAGCAAACTTGTCAAAATCCTGCTCATCCAAGCTGATGAGCTGTTGCTGTATAATCACTTCACGTGCTTTTTGGATGGCAGCATCCAACATAAATTCAGTTCGATTGCGGTGCAGTATCTGAGCAGCTCTGTCGATTAACCCACGCACTTCTGGTGCCGCTTTCATATTAATTGGAACCGATGAAGTCATACTAACCACCTTACTATGTATCTAATTGATACATCATATCGTATATCCATTAGATACACCAACCTAGGAAAACCGTACTCAGCTTAGCCATTTTTCTGCACTCTACCTTATTGCGCAATACAGCGACCCAACAATGGTGCTTTTACCCAAGGACTAGGGTATAACTCTGCCTATGGCTGAACCTAACGACATAAGCACTGCCCTTCACCAACTACGTAAACAGCTCGTATTAGCGTTACGTGCATCGCCGTTTGTGATGGGCAATAACAATGACACTGCAGCAAAGGTGATCAACAGACTTACTAATCAAGGCCAACTCAACTTAGATGCAGGCGCTACTAATACACTCGCCGATTTAATGCCGCAGATTACCCAAGCGGCCACTGTACTGCCGGAACGTTTGTATAGTTTAGTGAATTGCGTGGCCAATTTGGAAGCTCATTTGCCGTGGTATCAGCGGCCCGTAGCCAATAATCCAGAGTTTATGGCGAGCCATATCAACGCCCAAATTATTGGCCCAGAAGGGTTAGAAGTTCGGCATGATTTAATTGTCGGCGTCACCCTTATGCGGCCCAATGTGGCCTACCCAGACCATCAGCATGAACCCGAAGAACTCTACCTGGTGTTAAGTGACGGTTTATGGCGCCAAGCCGACGGCCCATGGCATACGCCGGGGGTGGGTGATTTAGTCTACAACCCAAGTGACGTGTTCCATGGTATGCATTCGGCAGACGCACCTCTGCTTGCCCTCTGGTGCCTACCGCTGGATAAACCTTTTACGTCGTTTAGTGCGCCTTTGCCAACAGCACCTTAGTGGTCTGGCCCATGACGCTTAAAAAACTCAGCCATTTCCCGGTTGATGGCATGATTGACTTTAAACTTGCCAACTTTTGCTTGATAAAACTGTTTCGCTTCTAGGGCTAAAACGTCGTTATAAGAGGCGTACAAATCGCGGATATAATCATCGCCAAACTCTGGGTGGGCTTGATAGCTTATAGCCTTGTTTGCGTAGACGATCGCAGCAGCAGGGCAATGTTCTGCACTGGCGGTCACCTCTAGCGCGACTGGGGGCAAATCTACTATTTGTTGGCCGTGCCAAGCCGCCACACTCATTTGGCTGCCGTCACTTTTGTTGTAGTTGATGACGCCAGTTTGATACACAACGGGTGCATCGGCAACGCTTCCCCCTAACGCTTTAGCGATAGCTTGATGGCCAAAACAAATACCCACTAAAGGTTTATTGCCATAGGTTGTAGCGATCCACTCAAGCATGGGCGCCATCCAAGGCAGGCATTCATCTAAGTTGTGCTTTGAACCGGTTAATAAATAACCATCGCAGTCATCGACAGCTGTTGGCAACTCACCACTAACCACGGTAAAGGTGGCAAACTCAAAACCAAAGGGTGCTAACAAATCACGAAATTGTTGGTCATAGTAGCCATATTTTTCGTGCATAACGGGCGATGACAAACCACACAGCAATATGCCTATTTTCAAACTATGTTTCCTTATTTTATGTAAGCTCGTTAATTGCCGTCTAGCAATGCGTTTGCCGCGGCCACCAAGTGATCTACGTCGTCTTCTTGGGTGCTGTAGCTAGTGACTAAACGTACCACATTTTGGCCCCAGCGGTCGCTGTAAAAATGAAACCCTTGGGCCAACAAACCGTCGATAATGGGTCGGGGCATTACACAAAATAGTATATTGGACTGCACTTGGCCTTGAATTTCTATACCTTCAATCGCTCCCAAACCTCGCGCCAGACGGGCGCACATTTGGTTCGCTTGGCGCGCGTTGTTAAGCCACAAGTCATGGTTTAAGTAGGCACCCATTTGGGCCGCTATTAAACGCATCTTAGACAACAGGTGTCCAGCACGCTTGCGCCTAAAGGCCATCTCTTGCGCCAAACTTTGATCAAATAATACGATTGCCTCTGCAGCCAATACACCGTTCTTGGTAGCCCCAAAAGACAACACGTCCACACCAGCCTTCCATGTCATGTCTGCTGCTGAACAATCCATAGCCACCAGTGCATTAGCAAAACGAGCACCATCCATGTGTAAACCTAGGCCGTGATCTTGGCACACATCACCTATGGCTTGAATTTCTTTCAAACTGTACAAACTACCCACTTCTGTGGACTGGCTAATACTCACCACCGAAGCTTGCACTGAGTGGACGTCGCCTACTTTGTTAGTCGCTCGTTGGGCCAGATTATGGGCACACATTTTTCCATTATCGCCGGCCACCGAGATGAGCTTGGCGCCGTTAGTAAAAAATTCTGGCGCACCACATTCATCGTTATTGATGTGGCTGTCTGGATGGCACAACACCGCCCCCCAGGGCGGCGTCAATACACTTAAACCTAAAGCATTAGCGGCAGTACCCGTGGGCACTAAAAACACACTGACGGGACACTCAAAAATGACACTAAGATGTTGTTCCACCTGTTTACTATAGATATCTTCGCCATAGGGTGATTGTGGCCCATGGCCTGCATCCACCATCGCTTGCAATACCTCAACCGCGGCACCCACGGCATTGTCGCTAGAAAAAACCTTGTTATAAGGTTCAGTTTTATTGCTGTCGGCCATTATAGGTCTCACTTAGTTGAGGGTAGCTAGTAGTCGTGTGATCAATTTTTGATTGTTGTGTTGCATTGACTGAGCTAAAGCCAAACCTCGAAAACCATCCCATGCAAAATAAATGCAAATCACGCCAAGGGCGACCTGTTCGCACGCGTCTAGACCGGCTTTTGGGTGCCTTTGTTGCAATTCTTCGGTTAAGTCAGCCACGTAAATTTCAAAACACTGGGTCATACGTTCACTCACACGGGGATACCGGTGGGCAGCTGATAAGAGGGCATAAAATGCCGGCAGCATGGCTTGATAGTCGCCTGCTGGGTCAGCACTAAACAACACAGTGGCTAGCCAATCATCACTGCTATCGTCGCGATGTGCCCGTGCTTGATGCCGCCAAATGGTTTCGAACTCATAGGCCACATAGTCGGCCACTTGGTTGACTAGGTCTTCTCGGTTGCCGGCAAAGTGACGCACCAAGCTGCGCGAAATACCCGATTCTTGAGCAATATCATCTAATGACGTTGCATCAAGGCCTCGGTTTGCTATACAGCGCACAAACGCCGCCATGATGGCGGTTTTCTTTTCGGCTTTAACGGATGGACGGGACATAGGTTATTTCTAGTTAATTGTCAGACTTGACAAGTTTAAACCAAAAGTATAAATTGTCACAAATGACAATAAACTGAGGGTCTAGCAATGAACTTAATTCATCCTATCAAATCCATCGAGCAGCCGTTTGATGCCGACCCACAAAAGTCCTATACCATGGCCGCGCGCTATTACACAGATGAGCACATTTACCAGCAAGAAAAAGCCGACATTTTTTGGCAGTCTTGGGTTTATGTTGGCCATTCGTCCCAGCTAAAAAATGCAGGCGACTACTTTACTGCCAATTTACATGGCCAAGAAATCATGGTGGTACGGGACCAGGAGGGCCAACTTGGGGCTTTTTTCAATGTGTGTCCCCACCGAGGTCACCAATTATTAACGGGATGTGGCAATACTCGCGCCATCGTTTGTCCGTACCATGCGTGGTGCTTTGATCAACAAGGTCAGTTTTTACGAGGCCGGAACTTGCAAGATTTAAAGGCTTTCTCTAAGCCTGAATTTAACTTAAAACCCGTCAACATCGAACAGTTCTTAGGCTTTATATTTGTAAACTTGGACCCCAATGCGAAACCGATGACAGAGGTATATGCGGGCCTAAAACAAGAAATTGAACACTACGTGCCCCAAATAGATCAAGTAGAACGCCAGTACCATGCAGACTACAATGTGGCTGCCAACTGGAAGCTTTTAGTGGATAACTTTTTGGAGTGTTATCACTGTAATAGTGCCCACAAGGACTTTGTTGATTTGGTGGACATGCCCAGTTATCAAACCAAGACGTATGCTCGTTATTCCAGCCATATTTCCCATCAGCCAAGCAAAGCCAATAGCAAAGCGTATCAAGTGCAGGGCGAACAAAGTTTTGGTTATGCCGCTTGGTTTGTGTGGCCTAACCTCACTATTTGGGTGATGCCGGGCGAGGCTAATATCAGCATGTTACAAATGCACCCCGATGGCCTATCTCAATGCCTTGAAACATTGGATTGGTATGGTGTAGGCAGTGAGTTAAGCCAAGCGTCCCAAGCCGCCATTACCTACTTAGACGATGTATTACAGCCAGAAGACATTGGCCTTTGCGAAAGCGTACAGAAAGGCATGAACTCTCTGGTCTATAACCAAGGCCGTTTTGTGGTTGATAACCAAAGAAGCCATTTGAGCGAACACGGTGTACACCATTTTCAACAACTTGTTATTGAGGCTTTGGCGCCAAACTAACCTGCGATTTCCACAGGGCATTAACCAGCGGGTTTTTCAGGTTCTTTTTGAGTACCAACAAACCCACGTCATAGGCTTCGAGTTGCGGCGCAACGTCTAAGATTTGGATGCGCTCTATGGTCGGGCTATTGTCCAGAACAATTTTGGGTACTACGCCAATTCCCAAGCCCAGGCTCACCATGGTGACGATAGCCTCGTTACCTGCCACTTGGGCGTAAACGGTGGGGGCAATGTCCATGGCCCTAAACCATGCGTCTATACGTTCACGAGAAAGCCCCCCTTCTGGCAAAACCATGGGCATTGCTGCCCACTGCTGAGCAGTTTTTGGCGTAATTAAGCTGTGTTCCAAGTTAGGCTGCTCCTGTGCGGCAATAAACACCAAGGGAGACACGGTGATGGGTTTAAAGGCCAGCTCTCGCGGCAACGCCTTAGGGTGCGCGGCAATGGCAAAATCCTCTTCGCCCGAAATAACACGTGCAATACCTTGGTCTGGATCGCCCGTGTGCAATTTAATCTCAATGCTTGGGTAGTCTTGGCGAAAGCGTTGGAACAAATCAAACAACAAGCTGTAAACAGCCGTAACTGAACAATACAAACTCACTTCGCCCTGTAACTGGCCGTTAGCATCACGCACTAGGTGGCGAATGGCATCCCACTCGCTCACGGCATTACGCGCATAGTCTAAAAAAGTTTGCCCTTGGGGCGTGATTTGCACGCTACGGTTATCGCGGGTAAATAGGGCTACACCTAACTCAGTTTCTAATTGCCGAATAGTGCGAGATAAGGCCGATAAACTTACGTGGCATGCGCCACTGGCCTTGCCAAAATGCAGATGCTGAGCCAGGGCGATAAATTGTTTTAAATTACGAATATCCATAAACTCAACTTTAGCACAACCATCTCATAATGTTGCAAAAATCGGCTCACTATGTAGCGAATATATCAATTTACGGAAGCATTTTCAAAGCGTATCATGGCGCCAGATTGAGACAATCTCCAGTAAACCACTCAATATTCAATGACCCAAACCAAAGGACTTCCCCATGTCTAACAACTACTTTAATACCTTGCCATTGCGCGAGCAACTAGAGCAACTCGCCAAGTGTCGCTTTATGCACATGAACGAATTCACCGAAGGTGTAGACGCCCTTAAAGGCAAAAAAATGGTCATCATTGGCTGTGGCGCCCAAGGCCTTAACCAAGGTTTAAACCTACGTGACAGTGGCCTAGATGTGTCTTACACCCTACGCCAAGCCGCTATCGACGAGAAGCGTCAGTCTTACAAAAACGCAGCTGACAACGGCTTTACCGTTGGCACCTACGAAGAATTGATTCCTACTGCAGACATCGTACTCAACCTAACCCCAGACAAGCAGCACACGCCTGTTGTGACTGCCGTGATGCCGTTGATGAAGCAAGGTGCATGTTTGTCTTACTCCCACGGTTTTAACATCGTCGAAGAAGGCATGCAGATTCGTGAAGACCTTACGGTCATCATGGTGGCGCCTAAGTGCCCAGGTTCTGAAGTACGGGCTGAATATGTACGTGGCTTTGGTGTCCCAACATTGATCGCTGTCCACGAAGACAACGACCCACAGGGCCAAGGTTTAGCCTTAGCTAAAGCCTACGCCGTAGGTACTGGCGGCCATAAGGCTGGTGTATTGATGTCTTCTTTCATTGCTGAAGTTAAGTCCGACTTAATGGGCGAGCAAACTATTCTTTGTGGCATGCTACAAACCGGTTCTTTGTTGTGCTTTGACAAGATGATCGACAAAGGCATTGATGCGGGTTACGCCTCTAAGTTGATTCAGTACGGTTGGGAAACCATTACCGAAGCCCTTAAGTATGGTGGTGTAACCAACATGTTAGACCGTCTTTCTAACCCAGCTAAGATCAAAGCTTTTGATCTTTCTGAAGAATTGAAAGTCATCATGCGTCCTTTGTACAACAAGCACCAGGATGACATCATCAACGGCACCTTCTCTTCTACCATGATGGCCGACTGGGCTAACGACGACGTAAACCTTCTAGGATGGCGCGAAGAGACAGGCCAAACTGCGTTTGAAAAGACGCCTGCTGGCGACATGGAAATTTCTGAGCAAGAGTACTTCGACCACGGCATCTTAATGGTGGCAATGGTAAAAGCTGGTGTTGAATTGGCCTTTGAAACCATGACCGCTGCTGGCATCATCGCCGACTCTGCTTACTACGAGTCTTTGCATGAAACACCGTTAATTGCTAACACCATTGCCCGTAAGAAGTTGTACGAAATGAACGCTACTATTTCTGATACTGCAGAATACGGCTGTTACTTGTACAACCACGCGTGTTTGCCTTTGTTGGGCGACTTCATGAAGAACATCGATACAGACGTGATTGGCCGTGGCTTAAACAACGACGACAACGGCGTAGATAACGCCCGTTTGATCGAAGTCAACGAAGCCCTACGCAGCCACCCAGTAGAAGCTATTGGCGCTACCTTGCGTGGCCACATGGCCGACATGAAGAAGATCGTTTAAGTTCTGCTTACTTCACGTCATTCTGGCGCA
>DPHD01000036.1:31071-65747 GCA_003523085.1 Oceanospirillaceae bacterium
TGAGATTCTGGCCTGCGCCAGAATGACATGGGAAGCGTCAGAATGACCAGGGGAAGCGTCAGAATGGGAAGCGTCAGAATGACGTTAATAGACTGAGGATATATGACTATTCAATTCACTGACCTCAGTGTTGAGTTTGATGAAGGTTTTCAACTCAAACACATCAACTGGCAGGTTGAGCCGCAGCAACACTGGCTAATTACCGGCGCTAATGGCGCGGGTAAGTCGGCCCTCGCCGCTGTGTTAGCAGGTTATGGTGAAATTCTAACAGGCAACACAAGCGGCCTTCCTTCTAAGTGCGGCTGGGTGTCTTTTGAAGCCCAAGCCGAACTGATTCAAGCCGAACTTAAAAAAGATGATGCCGACATACTCGACGTCATTAGCCTT
Source organism: Oceanospirillaceae bacterium (assembly GCA_003523085.1). GTDB lineage: Bacteria > Pseudomonadota > Gammaproteobacteria > Pseudomonadales > Balneatricaceae > Njordibacter. The sequence continues at coordinate 31,459 of DPHD01000036.1, forward strand.
GGCACCCCGGTTTCTGAAATTATCTTCACTGACGAAATAGACTCTGCGGTAGCACGAGACCTAATTAATAAGTTCGAATTAGACTACTTGCTCGAGCGCTCATTCCGTAAGCTCTCCACGGGTGAATCCCGCAAAGTGATGCTTATTCGTGCATTGTCGTGTCATGCACAGTTATTGATTTTAGACGAACCCTTCGATGGCCTAGATAGCGCCACCCATAGCATGTTACAAAATCACTTAGCTGAGGTAGTACAACACACGCCCGTAGTTATGGTGCTCAACCGGTTTGATGAAATCCCAGATTTTGTGAGCCACATTGCCTATATGGAAGACGGGGTACTTCGCCATCAAGTAGAGCGAGAAAATACTCAAGCCTACGCTGAGCTATATCAGTTATTACACCTTAAAACCACGCAGTTACAAGTTCCTGAGGCCGATGCCGAGAGCAAAACACCTGCCCTCAATCCTTCTGACCCCTTGGTTAAACTCAATAATATCTGTGTTAAGTATACCGACATGGTGTTGATTGAAGAGATAGATTGGACCATTGAGGCCAACCAACACTGGCAACTTAGCGGGCCTAACGGCAGTGGTAAAACAGCATTATTGTCGCTCATCACCGGCGACCACCCCCAGTGTTATACCAACGACATTTTTGTATTTGGATATCAACGGGGTAACGGCGAAAGCATTTGGCAGATTAAACAATACATAGGTTACGTATCCACGGCGCTGCAGTGGGAATACCGTGTAGGCACTAGTTTACGCAACGTGATCATCTCGGGGTTTTATGACTCCATAGGTTTATACAGCAAGAGCACCGATCGGCAAAAACAGATTGCCGATCAATGGTTAGCCTTGTTGGGCATGCAAAACAGAGGCGACCAGCCTTTTAACAAGCTGTCCTATGGCGACCAACGCTTATTACTCATTGCCCGCGCCATGGTTAAGCACCCGCCTTTATTAATCTTGGACGAACCGTGTTTGGGCCTTGATGACCTTAATCGCCAGTTGGTGTTAGCTTTAATAGAAAAGATCTGCGCGGCCCAAGAAACCTCGGTGATTTATGTCAATCACCATGCCCAAGATCGCATTGCAGGTATCAGCAATTATTTAGCCTTAGAGAAATCTGCTGACAATTGCTAATTTTCTAGCATGGGGCTTTATCATCAGGTACAGTCTAGCCCTAAGTGTTTCATATTTAAGGGGTAGTGATGAAAAGTTGGATTTTGCTATTTTTCGCAGTGGTATGTGAAGTGGTGGGCACATCGGCCATCAAGCAATCGGAGGGCTTTACCAAGTTCTGGCCCTCTTTGATTGTGGTTGTGGGGTTTGGACTCGCCTTCTATCTACTGACCTTCTCCCTTAAAGTACTTCCAGTGGGTGTGGTGTATGCGGTATGGTCGGGCATGGGCATCGTGCTTATTTCAGTCATTGGTCACTGGTTTTTTAACGAACGGCTTGATGCCCCAGCCTTCATTGGCATCAGCTTTATTTTGGCGGGTGTGCTGATTATGCAGATATTCTCTAAAGCTGTGGCCCACTAGATCGCCCAAAAATAGGAACCCCTTATGCCCAAAGTAGGCATGCCAGAAATCAGACGTCCTCAGCTTATACGAGCCACTATGGACGTGATCAACCAAGTCGGTTTTCTCAATGCCTCGGTGGCTAAAATAGGCCAACAAGCGGGCATTTCACCCAGCATTATCAATCATTACTTTGGTGGTAAAAGTGGTTTGGTAGAAGCCACTATGCGTAGCATACTTAAAGACTTATCGAAGGGTATTAGCCTGCGCTTAGCTTCGGTGGCAAAAGATGACACCATGGGGCGTATTGAAGCGATAGTAGGGGAAAACTTTGGCCCTCACCAGCAAGATGAAGCGGTGGTAAAAACTTGGTTGGCTTTTTGGGCTCAATCGATGCACGACCCTGCCCTACACCGCCTACAGCAAGTTAACGAAAAGCGCCTTTTGTCTTATTTAAGGTTGGAACTAAAACGCAGTATGCCCCACGCTCAAGCCAAACTTGTGGCCGTGAGCATTGCTTCTTTGATCGATGGAATTTGGCTTAGGGGCGCCTTAAACCCTAACGGTATTGATGCCGATTTTGCGCGCCGCGTGATTAGGGATTATTTACGCCTTTATCTAATAAGCGCGCCATAAACCCTTAACCTTTATAAAGACTACGAATGGCCCAAAACTCGTAGGCCCTAGCGCCGTCATAGGTATCTTTGTAGGCCTCTGGCAAGCACTGTAAGTCGCCTAATGTGGCCGGATGGCAAATGACTTCAGTGGGTTCTTTAATAGACGCCAATTGCCGGCGCCAGCGATTACGATTCAAAAATGCCTTCATACTGGGGTAGGACACAGGCAAATAGCTCAGGCCTGCTGTGCGAGCTACCGGCCTTGCCCGCCAAGATAAAAATACCAACAAATACTGTATCGACCCAAACAAACTGTGATCTGACACTAAGCGGGTGTGGCCTATGCCTTTGTTTATCGCTAAGGGAGCAATACTAGCCAAGACCCCAGGCAACAAATGCATATGGTGATGGCCATCAAAGTAGGTGATGGGTATGTCTTGGTCTTTAAGGCTTTGAGCTTGTAGCTCAAACTCATGACTAATGTCATCAATGAGCTCTTTAGACAGTGTTTTTAGCCCAAACCAAGAGCGAATCAACAAGCCATTAAGGCTAAAACCTTTAGCCATTTCCGACCCTGCTGGATAATCACCTAACATGGGGCCGTTGGTGAGATTGAAGTGCAAGCCTACTTGAATATTGGGCACCTTCAACAATTCCCGCAACCGGTAATCACGCTCTACAGCCGTGGTCATGATAGAAACGCGCTTAACCAGGCCTTGCTCGGCCAAGGCCAAAATGCCGTCATTGACTGCCCGTGAAAGTCCCCAATCGTCCGAGGTGAACTGTAATAAGGCCACGGTTTCCGGCGTTAGTAACGGTTGTTCTTTATACTCACCTTTCAGCTGTTTAGCCTTAAACTTAACAAACCAAACAAGTGATCTAAGCAGTTCTCCACCTAGTTTTAGAGTTGATTTTTCGTGGCTTTGTATCAAGGTGACCGGTTCAGATACCACGCTTAAGCCGCGGGCTTTTGCCAACAAAAACATTTCCACATCAAAGGAAAAACCATGACAGGTGAGCGTTCTAAATAGCTGTTCTGCAAAATCTCGGCTCATGAGTTTGATACCACACTGAGTGTCCGATGCATCAACCCCAAACAACTTGCGTACGGCTTGGTTATACATGACCCCAAATACATGGCGTTTAAATACCGTAGGTAATAACTGAGTGGGCAGTTGCATCACACTTTGTGGCAGGCGGCGGTTGCCTGCAACCAAACTGGCTCCGGCTGCTATATGCTGCTGAGCCTGCGAAAAGAATTTAAGGTCGAAGGGTAAATCTGAGTCGATAAAAGCAATGAGCGAGTGATGGGTCTTTAAAAAAGCCGATTGCAGCGAAGCACCTTTACCTGCAGGCGCATAGTGCTGATGAACAATCACTTGTGGGTGGTTAGCATACTCCTGGTGCATCAGGTCAGTGCTGCTAGCAATATCGTCAATGTCACCGTTAAGCGACACCACTATTTCGAACTGCCCTTGCCAGTGTTGGTGCAAGTAATCCAGCAGCACACCCACCTGCCTTACAATAAAATTGCCGCTGGCTTTAGCAGGGATAATAATAGAAATGTTTTGCTCAGACATAACAGTAGTTGATCGGTGACCGTGGTGGCAAAGGCTTATTGTAATGCAAGCGCCTCTGCCTGTCTGCGTTATTACATAATTTCAAAAAGGGCAAATGCCAAGTGCACCTGCCTGCCTTAAAAACAAGCTACACCATGCTTCGTGTAGGCTCGCCCGTACGCTGACTAGTTTCCCAATCTTGCGCAATCCACACTTTAGCGTTATTAGGTGCTAATGGCGTCTTGCCTAAGATGTGGTCGGCGGCTTTTTCTGCCACCATAATAGTAGGTGCGTTGAGGTTGCCATTGGTAATCACCGGAAAGATAGACGAATCCACTACCCGTAAGCCATCTACCCCACGCACCTTGCACTCGCTATCCAATACGGCCATTGCGTCATCATCTGCACCCATCTTGCAGGTACATGAAGGATGGTAAGCGCTTTCCACGTTCGCCTTCACCCAAGCATCAATTTGCTCATCGGTTTGCACCGTTGCTCCAGGTTGAATTTCTTCGCCTTTAAAGGGGTCTAGCGCAGGCTGGTTGAGAAGTTCGCGGGTGAGGCGAATACAATCCCGCCAATCTTGCTTGTCTTGCTCGGTGCTGATGTAGTTAAACAAGATTTCTGGCGCGTCACTGGCCTTATTCGAAGTGATACGAATATGGCCACGGCTGCTTGGCTTATTAGGGCCCACGTGTACCTGATAGCCATGGCCATCAAAGGCAGCGTTGCCGTCATAACGCATGGCTGCCGGCAGGAAGTGGTACTGGATATTAGGCCATTTAAGGCCAGCGCGAGATCGAATAAAACCACAGGATTCAAAGTGGTTGGTCGCACCCAGGCCTGTTTTGGTAAGCAGCCAGCGCGCGCCAATTAAACCCATATTAAAATAGTCTAGCTTGCTATTAAGGCTAATGGGTTGGTTACAGCGGTATTGAAAGTACACTTCTAAGTGATCTTGTAGATTTTCACCCACCCCTGGCAGGTCGTGTAACACTTCAACGCCAGCATTTTTCAACACCTCAGCGGGGCCCACTCCAGACAGCTGTAACAGTTGTGGTGAACCTACGGATCCGGCGCTCAATATGACTTCTGCATGGGCATACACTTGCTTTAACTGGCCACCCTGTAGGTATTCAATCCCCGTAGCCTGCTTGCCTTTAAATAACACTTTTTGGGCGGTTACACGCTTCATTAATGTTAAATTTGGACGCTTAAGGGCACGGCGTAGGTGCGCATTACTGGTGCTGGCACGTACACCATTTTTTACCGTCATATGCATGGCACCAAAACCTTCTTGTTGCTCGCCGTTAAAGTCTTTGGTGTAGGGGTAACCCGCTTCTTGTCCGGCATCTATAAAGGCTTGGTAAAGTGGGTTGAGGCGCATGTTATTGCCGCCACATGTGCCTAACGGCCCACTGCCACCACGGTATTCATCTTCACCGTTTTGCCAAGTTTCTGCGTGCTTAAAATAAGGCAAACAATCGGCATAGTTCCAGCCCGTTGCGCCCTGCTCTTGCCATTGCTGGTAATCCATTGCATGGCCACGCACATACACCATGCCATTAATGGATGACGAACCACCTAGCACCTTGCCACGCGGGCAGTGCATTTCGCGGCCATCTAAGCCAGCTTCGGCTTGGCTATGAAACTGCCACGCGTATTTTTCTGTGTTCATGGGGTAAGACAAAGCCGTTGGCATTTGGATAAAAATACTTTTATCCGTGCCACCTGTTTCCATCAACAGCACCTTGTATTCGCCACTTTCCGTCAGGCGATTAGCCAACACACAACCAGCAGACCCTGCACCCACAATAATGTAATCGTATTTCTTGCTCATTTTAACGCCCGCCTTAATAGGGAGATTCTAAATCGTCTAAGCGCACAAACACGCTTTTAACTTGCGTATAGTGGTGCAAGGTTTCTGGCCCGTTTTCGCGGCCAACACCCGACTGTTTGTAACCACCCACTGGCATTTCTGCGGGTGAATCACCCCAGCTGTTAATCCAACATATACCTGCTTGCATTTGGTTAATTACTCGGTGTGCTCGACTGATGTCTTGGCTAAATACACCGGCAGCTAAGCCGTAGTCGGTCGCGTTAGCGCGAGCAATGACTTCGTCTTCGTCGGTGAACTTTAGAATAGACATCACCGGGCCAAATATCTCTTCTTTTACGTGTGTCATATCGTCGGTGCAGTCAGCAAATACTGTGGGTTCTACGAAGTAGCCGTGTTTAGTTGTGGCGGAGTTATGACGTTGACCACCACACACCAAACGTGCGCTGGTTTGTTTTGCGCCTTCGATATAGCCCAGTACTTTTGCTAAATGTTGAGCGCTAATTAAGGAACCCATTTGCGTATCTAGGTCCAGTGGATCTCCTAACACAATAGACTCTGCGCGAGCCTTCACTTTGGCCACAAACTCATCATAAACGCCTGCCTGAACAAACACTCGAGTGCCGTTGGTACACACTTCGCCTTGGGTGTAAAAGTTGGCTAACATGGCGCCTGCTACGGCGTTATCCAGCTTGGCATCATCAAACACCAGCATAGGAGACTTGCCGCCCAACTCCATAGTTACCTGTTTAAGGTTGCAAGCTGAATCTGCCATGATTTTTTTACCGGTGCCGGATTCTCCAGTGAAAGACACCTTAGATATGCCCTTATGGGCGGTAAGCATTTGGCCCACACGATAATCACCCTGCACGACGTTAAATACGCCGTCTGGCATGCCAGCTTCGGTAAATATTTCGGCTAGCTTCATGACGCTTAAAGGGGTTTCTTCCGATGGTTTAAACACCATCGCATTGCCTGCCGCTAGGCAAGGGCCCGCCTTCCAACAGGCAATTTGTATGGGGTAATTCCAGGCACCAATACCGGCACACACCCCTAGAGGTTCACGGCGTGACATGAAAAAGGCATCCTTACCTAAGTCTTGTTGCGTACCCTGCATGCCACTGATAAGACCTGCATAATATTCAATAACATCGGCACCCGAAGCAATGTCTACACAATTAGCTTCTTGTAAAGGTTTGCCGGTGTCCAACACCTCAAGCTCGGCCAGTTCATCATTACGCTCACGTAATATTTGTACTGCTGTTTGCAAGATCCGCGCTCGTTCAACGGGCATCATGTTGGACCAAACTACAAAACCGGTTTGTGCAGCAGCAACGGCTGCATCCACATCAGCCTGACTTGCTTGATCTATGGTAGCTAGAGCCTGCGCCGTAGCAGGATTAGTGCTGGTAAAAGTTTCGCCGGAAGTGGCAGGCCGGTGTGCACCGTTAATATAGAGCTGAGTATGTTGCATAGAGTAGACCAAATCTAGTGAGCTTATCTTTATTGAATGATTGTTCGATAAAAGATTTTACCTGAATTGAACCCCATGTCAATCTCCGTCAACTGGACGAATAGCCATACACACACGTACACTGTGAGTGAATGTGTTAGACATAATTTTTCGAGACAAACAAAATGCTCAATTTATTAATCAAAAGTATTAAATGGACAGCCATTAGCTTGGTTGTCTTAACCGCTGCCTTAGCTTTACTCATTTGGAGCATTACTTTTCACCCGCCGCAACTACAAGCAGAGCCCGTGACCAACAACTCGCAAGCGCCTGAGCTTCAGCCAGCACAAGAGGTGAAGGTGTTAAGTTGGAATTTACAGTATATGTCGGGCAAGAATTACGAATTTTGGTATGACCACATTGATGGTAATGGTCCAGACATTCGGGCCAGTAAAGAGGACATCAGCACCACCTTTAAGCAGGTTGCGGAGTTAATCATTGCTCAAAACCCAGACGTTATTTTGTTGCAGGAGCTCCACGACAACGCCAAACGTACGGATTACGAAGACCAACTACAGCGCTTACTCAGCTTGCTTCCGCCGGAATACAACAACTATAGCGAAACCTTTTATTGGCAGGCCGACTTTGTACCCTTGCCACAAATATTGGGTTCGGTTGGTATGAAGCTGGCGGTTATTTCAAAATATAAATTAGGCACTGCCCTACGCCACCAATTGGCCACCATTAAAACCGACCCCGTCACGGATCAGTTTAATTTCCGCCGCGCCATTCAAGAAGTGAGCCTACCCATTGCTGGCGGCAGCGAACTCACGCTAATGAATACCCACTTTGATGCCTTTGCCCAAGGCTCCGACACCATGCAACAACAAGTGACCTATATGGAGCAGTTGTTAGCCGCAAAGAATGCCAAGGGCGAAGCGTGGGTGATTGCTGGTGATTTAAACCTATTGCCACCTGGACAATATGACATCATGGATGAAGATGCCAAGGGCTACTATCAGCCCACAAGCGAGCTTGAACGCATCTACGGTCAGTTTAAGGTGATCCCAAGCATAGAACAGGCCAATGGTGCTGATGCCAAAGACTGGTTTACCCACTTCCCTAATCGTAAGGAAATTGCTGGGCCAGACCGCACCATCGATTATTTTGTTCATAGCGACCACATACAGGTTGCCGGTGCTCAGGTGATACAAAAAAACACATGGCATATTTCTGACCACTTACCGATGACCATGACCCTCACACTACCTTAAACACAGACTTTACCCTCCGAGCTGAGAGCGCCAAGGACGGCACTCTTAAATTAAATATACCATTTTTACTGTATTTTGCATTTTATACCCTAATATTAGCGTTATAGAGTTCAACATCATACGGTTAAGGTGGTTGAATATGGTTAGTTGGCCATTAAAAAAACTGTATCCCTTCCTGCGGATACACGTAAAAATTATGCATATCGCCTTGTGCGATGCTTTTCTAGAGCTCCTGCCACTAGTGGTCATTATGGCCTCAATCACCCTGTGCGTCACCGGTATCGACGTCATCTTTGATAATAACAACTGGTTATTGGTTAATAGCTTTAAACAGGTTCATAGCCTGCTAACGCAGCTATTTCCATGGTTTATTTGTATGTCGGTGGCCTCGCACTTTGCGGTAAGCCACAGTGTACGGGCGCCTCAAGCGATCATCGCCGCCACTGTCACTTTTATCATAGTACAACTCAGCAGCAGTCAGGGTTTAAGCGCAGAAACCAACGTTTGGTCCGCGCAATACGGTATCAACGTAATACTAAGCCCCCTAACTGTCATCATCTTCTTGAGACTAATTCTGACACCACTTGGCCTAGACGAACGGACCGTCAGTATCGATTCCTACACCCTTTCTACAATTAAAGCGATTGTACCCATAATCCTGGCCGTTGGCTTTGCTAGCTGTGTATTGGTGTTCATCAATACCATTTCCCAGCCCTTTGTTGCCTGGCTTAACAGCTCACTGGCGCAGGCGCCAGATATCATCAAAGGGGTGATTCGGACTCTCTCTATCCATTTATTATGGCTCACAGGCCTTCATGGCCCCAACTATTATGACTTTGTTTTTGGCAGCCCATTCCTCACCAACACCTATATTTCTGGCATCAGCCACGAACAATTTTTTAATCTATTTGTGATTTTAGGCGGAAGTGGCTCATGCCTAAGCCTACTCATAGCCCTCTTTTTTTTACAACGCGATCCGCAAACAAAACATCTGACACGTATTGCGCTGCCAATGGTGATATTTAACATTAACGAGGTATTAATTTTTGGCCTGCCCATCATTTTTAACCGCATCCTTTGGCTTCCCTTCATTTTGGTGCCGTTAATAAACTTTTGTTTGGGCACTATGGCACTCAACTACGGTAGTTTTATGCTTAATGCCGAGAACGTACATTGGGCAACCCCTGCGCTACTTAACATGTATTGGGCCAGCGGTGGCAACTGGATTTTAGTGTTACTGCAAATGGCTCTGATCGGTATCGGCGTGGCTGTGTACTGGCCCTTTGTGGACCGTTTAATGCATATTAACAGCGCCCCCCAAACCATGGCTCGAATTCATGGCAACTTCAACATCGTTGAACAGTTGTTGTATCGAGAACGGCTTGGATTTTGGAAAAAACGTGGCGAGTATTGGGATTATCGGTATCAGGTGTTTGATGCCATACGCACCATCGAAAACAACCAACTCATGCTGATGTACCAACCCATTGTCTGTGTGGCTAGTGGCCGATGCCTTGGTTTTGAAGCCCTGTTACGTATTCAAACCAAAGCTGGCATCATATTACCACCGACCTTCATGGATACGTTTGAAGAGTCTGGTTTAGCGCCGACTATTGATTGGTGGGTGGCCCAGACGGTAAAGAACACCCTTAAAGAGCAAACAGGAGCGGTGCCTTATGTGTCCATCAATGTTAATCCACAAACCCTCGCTTACAGCTCCGCAACCCGACATTTAGCCGCAACGTTTAAGGGTTTATCGGTGCGTTTTGAAGTCATTGAACGCGCCCTATTTGATATTAAGGAGTGCCAAGAAAATGTAGCCCTACTAAGGGATTCTGGTATTAAAATATCGATTGATGACTTTGGTGTAGGTTATGCCAATTTATCTCAACTCGCCAACGGCGTTGCAGATGTGGTTAAAATTGACCGTACATTAGTCACGCAACTTGACACTCAACAGGGCCAAACCTTATTCGATCAAGTCTGTACTATGTGCAAAACCCTAGAGCTAAAGATCATTGCCGAAGGCGTAGAAAGCCAAACCCAATATGACTATGTGGTGCAAGCCGGCGTGGATATGGTGCAGGGTTTTTATTTTTCCAAAGCGCTATCGTGGGATGATGCCATGACCTATTATCATGCCCGAGAGCCCGTTGCAGACCCAGCAAAATAACGACAAAAGCGCTGTAAACTGCTATATTGCGCGCCATGGAACAATCAGAACTGTTTGCCGCCCCCAGCCCCTGTATAGGCGTATGCGAAAATAGCCCCAAGGGTTATTGCAAGGGTTGTATGCGCTCGCGGGATGAGCGTTTTGAATGGCACAATATGACCACTGGGCAACAGCTGCAAGTGATGAAATTGTGTGCTCGACGATACCAACGTATGCTGGAACGCAAACAAGCACGGGCCAACGGTGACGTTAATCTAGAGCTTAACTTTGCCGAACCCCAATCACCGCAAACCGATTTACTATAAACCCGAAAACTAAAGTACCGGGGTGATATGCTGCACCATCAACTGCAGGCTCTGACGACCACGAAATTCATTAACGTCTAAACGGTATACTAAATCGGCTTGGTCGCCACTATTAGGCCACAGGGTGGTGTCCACGTTAAAACAAATGGCATCAATCAGTTCACCCGTTTGCGCGTGAGCCAATACTAGTTTTAAGTGTTTTTCGCCTACGATTCTCTGTTGCACCAACATAAAACGCCCATGAAAGGTGGGCTCTTCGAACCCTTGTCCCCAAGGACCCGCTTGTTGCAAGACAAAGGCTTGGTTGAGCTGTAGTTCATGGGCGCCCAATTCACCATCGGAACGCCACTCTTGGGCCAATAGCGCCTCTGGCAAATGTTCTTCTGCATAGGCATTGAGAGCCGCCTCAAAGCTAGCCAAGTGATCGGCGTGAATACTCAAACCGGCAGCCATAGCGTGGCCACCAAACTTAATAATTAAACCAGGGTTTTGAGCATCCACCGCCGCCAGCGCATCACGCAGATGGAAACCAGAAATACTACGGCAAGAGCCCTTGAGGGTGTCATCATCACCTTTGGCAAACACCAAGGCCGGTCGGTGCCACTTCTCTTTGATACGCGACGCCACAATACCCACCACACCTTGATGCCAATCGGGGTGATATAAACACACACACTTGGGCATGACTTGGTTTTTAGAGGCCTCTAAGCGCGCAAGAATGTTCACCGCTTGCTGTTGCATGTCGGCTTCTATGCTGCGTCTTTGAGCGTTCAACTCATCAAGCTCTTGGGCTAAGGATTGTGCAATTTGCTCATTATCACTGAGCAAACACTCGATGCCCAAACTCATGTCATCTAAACGGCCTGCAGCATTGAGCCGCGGACCAACACTAAAGCCTAAGTCTGACGCTTGTAAATTATGCGCTTGGCGCTTGGCCACAGCAAGCAAGGCCAACAGCCCAGGCCGCGCCTTGCCAGCACGAATACGAGCTACACCCTGGGCGACCAAGATGCGATTATTGTGTTCAAATGGCACTAGGTCTGCCACCGTACCTAGGGCCACCAAATCTAAATACTGACCCATGTTAGGGGCCGTTATTTGATGTTTTTCAAACCACCCTTGGGTTTGTAACTCTCGCCGCAGGGCCGACATGACGTAAAAAATCACCCCTACGCCCGCCGTCGACTTAAATGGGAAGTCACAGCCGGGCTGATTAGGGTTCACAATGGCATCGGCTGCAGGCAAGGTGTCGGCCGCTAAATGGTGATCGGTGACCAATACCTTGATACCTAATTCATGGGCACGCTCCACTCCGGCATGGCTAGCAATGCCGTTATCTACGGTCACAATTAAATCGGGTTGGCTGGCTTTTGCGTAATCCACCAATGCAGGGCTGAGGCCATAACCAAAATCAAATCGATTAGGCACCAGGTAACTGACATTGTGGGCCCCCATAGCACCCAAGGCGAGCATAGCTAGGCTGGTACTAGTGGCGCCATCGCAATCAAAGTCACCCACAATAACAATATGCTGTTGTGCTTCAAGGGCATCCACGAGCAGGCTCACGGCCTCACCAATGCCTTTAAGTTGGTGATAAGGCAGTAGGTGCTTAAGTTGGTAATCGACTTGGGCCGGTGTACTAATACCACGGTGGGCAAGAACCCGAGCAACCAAGGGGTCAAAAGCGGCGTCTAAGGCAGCATTTGAACTGCCCAGACGCAAGCGGACTGACATGGCGCGGCGCCCTTAGAGCTGGCTCATCATGTAAGACTGAACCGTATCAAGGTCGTTATCCAACACTTTACAACGCTCTGGTCGGTCATGTAGATCCGATAAATGTGCAGGCAACTCTGGCGCGGCTTGGCCAGCTTTAATCACGGCATCTGGGAATTTAACCGGATGGGCAGTGGCTAAGGTGATCATGGGTACTTCTGGGTGCTGGTTACATACCCGTCCGGCTTCAACACCAATGGCGCTATGGGGATCAAGCAGATAGTTATGCTCTTGCGCCACTTGGCCAATCACGTCACAGGTGGTTTCATCATCAACTCGGTGACTACTAAATAGTTCGCGGGCTTGCTGCCAGCGTTGTGGTTCTAGGCTGTTAGCCGTGCCGTTGTTGAGGCCGCTGACAAGTTCGGTTAACGCCGCACCGTCACGGTCATACAAGTCGAACAATAGCCGTTCAAAGTTACTAGACACCATAATGTCCATACTCGGCGACAAGGTTTGAACTAACCCCTGTTTTTCATATTGGTTGGCACTGATACAACGATGCAGGATGTCATTTTCGTTAGTAGCAACAATCAGCTGTTTGATCGGCAAACCCATTTTTTTGGCTAGGTAACCTGCGTAAATGTCACCAAAGTTACCCGTGGGCACACTAAAGGACACAGCACGGTGCGGGCCACCAAGGGCCACAGAGGCGTAGAAGTAGTATACGATTTGGGCCATGATGCGGGCCCAATTAATGGAGTTTACCGCACCTAACTGACCACCATTCAAAAACGACTGGTCGGCAAAGCTTTGCTTCACCATTTGTTGGCAGTCGTCAAAATTACCGCGCACGGCGATGTTATGAATGTTGTCGCCCATTAAGGTGGTCATTTGGCGGCGCTGTACTTCTGACACCCGCTCGTGGGGGTGCAAAATAAACATCTGTACCCGTTTGCTGTGTTTGCAACCTTCAATGGCAGCAGAACCCGTGTCACCCGAGGTGGCCCCCATGATCACCAAACGTTTGTCGCGCTTAATAAGTGCATGGTCCATTAACCGGCCTAACAACTGTAGGGCAAAATCTTTAAACGCCAAGGTTGGGCCATGGAATAATTCCAGTACCCATTCATTCTGGTCGAGCTGTACTAGCGGTGCCACGGCTTGGTGGTTAAACCCAGCGTAGGTTTCGTCCACCATGGTTTTAAGTTCACTGCTGCTGATGTCTTCTTCCACAAACGGCAGTAAAATTTTGTGGGCTAAATCGGCATAGCTTAGCTTAGACCAGGAAGCAATTTCTTCATGGCTAAACTGGGGCAATGATTCCGGCACATAGAGGCCACCATCGCTGGCTAAACCGGTGAGAAGTACATCTTCAAAACTTAGGCTGGGGGCCTTTCCACGGGTACTGATATAGCGCATGTTAATTCCTAGCCGTCTAAGTTTTCTACACGAATACGAGTCACTTCACCATTAACGTCGGCGAGGGCTTCGATAGCCGTAATGGCAGCATTCATTTTGCCTTCCAATACAGGGCGAGTAAGAATAATCACCGGCACCTGTGACGACTCATGGGTTTGCTGGCGAATGGCTTCAATGCTTATGCCTGCCTCACCCAAGATGTGAGTAATTTGAGCTAATACACCCGGCTTTTCTGAGACGCTCATACGCAAGTAGAATGCAGTCACCACCTGTTCCATTGACAAAACAGGGCTGTCTGACATGGCGTCTTGCTGGAATGCCAAGGACGGCATACGTACGTTTTGGTCAACGGCCATATCGCGCACAACGTCTACCAAATCGGCCACTACAGACGATGCCGTCGGTTCTGCACCCGCGCCGGCGCCGTAATACATGGTTGGGCCAACGGCGTCGCCTTCTACCAATACAGCGTTCATTACGCCATGTACATTGGCGATTAAACGTTTCTCGGGGATCATGGTTGGGTGCACACGCAGTTCTACACCGGCTTCTGTGCGACGAGTCACACCCAGATGTTTGATGCGATACCCCAAGGATTCTGCATTGGCTACATCTTCGGCAGACACCTTACTGATACCTTCGGTGTAACATTGGTCAAATTGCAACGGAATACCAAACGCCACAGACGATAAAATAGTCAACTTATGGGCTGCATCAATCCCTTCTACGTCAAAAGTGGGGTCGGCTTCGGCATAACCTAATTCTTGCGCTTCTTTCAGCACGTCATCAAAAGCACGGCCTTTATCGCGCATTTCAGTGAGGATAAAGTTGCCAGTACCATTGATAATGCCCGCCAACCAATTGATGCTGTTAGCGGATAAGCCCTCTCGGATGGCCTTAACAATAGGAATACCACCGGCAATGGCAGCTTCATACGCTACTACCACGTTATGTTCGCGGGCCGCTGCAAAAATTTCGTTACCATGTACGGCGATCAGCGCCTTGTTAGCAGTCACTACGTGCTTGCCATTACGAATGGCTGTTAGCACCAGCTCTTTGGCAGGCTCATGGCCACCGATTAACTCAACCAATACATCGACGTTAGGGTTATTCGCTACGGCAAAGATATCATCGGTAATGGCTGTATCACCGGTATCACAGTCGACGTTAGGGCGACGTTGCGCAATGTGTTCAACCACAATGGCACGGCCTGTACGACGGGTAATCTCGTCGCTGTTACGCTGTAATACGTTAAACGTACCGCCACCGACGGTGCCAAATCCACAAATACCAACTCTTACCGGTTTCAAGGTAAACCCCATTGCGCTAAAAACGCATATCTAATTAATGTATAAAAATAAGCCGAACATTGTAGCCTAACAGGCTTTGCCTGTCAGCTTATAAGCGGCCAGACCCAGCCATTCTTTAAAGGCTTGATTGAGGTTTTTTAAATGTTTTGCAAAATCCCAATCCAGGCGTAACAAATTGCCTTTTTGAGCGCGATAATCCACTGCATAAGGCAGCATTGGCCAGCCTGCTTTGCAGAACACCGCGAGGGATCTTGGCATATGGAACGCACTGGTGACTAAAAGCCAGCGTTGACCTACTTTAGGTTTCACTAGCTGCTTGCTGAGCACCGCATTTTCTACCGTATTGCGCGACTCCGACTCAAGTGTAATGCGCCCCGGAGTAAGCCCCATAGATAAAGCAAAATCGTTCGCTACTTGAGCTCCTGTGGTGCCTTGCGCAACCATACGCCCTGAGCCACTGGTAAATATGATAGGCGCTTTTGGGTAAGCATTGGCTAATGTCACCATAGTGGTTAAGCGCTCAGCGCCATCACCCAGAGCGGCTTGTTGCCATGCATGGGTTAAAGCCACGCTTTCCCCGCCCCCCAGCACCACAACTCCATCGATGTGAGTGGCTAGTGCCGAGGGAGGGTTTTGCTTTTCTAGTGGGTAATATAACCACTCTCCCACTGGAAATACTGCAATAATTAAGCTCAATATAGCCAAGCTCAAAAGTAGCTTTTTGGCGACCTTATGCCAACCCATATACAAACAAAACACGGCCACACACAGCCATAACACCAACAGGCTGTCTACCGCGAGCAACAGCCAAGCCAATTTGGCGGCATAGAAAAACAACGAGTCCATAACGCTTGTCTCGGTTTACAAAATACCCAAACGTTTGGCGAGTTCGGCGGCAGGTAAATATCCAGGCCAAAGTTCGCCAGAATCTAAGATGATTGCCGGGGTGCCGGTAACGCCCATTTGCTGGCCCAAACTGTAGTGGGCAGATACGGGGTTATCACACGCCTCAGGGGATGTTTGTGGTGCTTGTTTGTTGTGAGACCGAGCCTTGGCTTCGGTCAAAAATTCATTGGGTGTCTCGGCACACCATGAATCCACCAGCACCTGATAACTGGACGAACCTATACCCGCTCGCGGGTACGCTAAGTATTTCACTTCAATGCCTAAAGCATTAATGGCCGCCATTTCTGCGTGCAATTTTTGACAATAAAAACAATCAACATCGGTAAACACTGTAATAGTGGCCTTTTTCTCGCCTTGGGCCGAAAATACCCACGCTTTTTGGGCTGTTGGAGACTGCATAGCCGCCGCTCTGGCCTTAGTGGCGCTTAACTCAGTTAAATTGACTAACGCCGCGCCAAAGCTGTTTTGATACATAGTGCCAGCAAAGAAAAACTCGCCATCGGCACTCATATAAATGCGATCGCCAGTGTTGAGCATCACGTCGTAAATGCCAAACATTGGCGTCTCTTCAATGTTTAAGGCCTTTATGTCTGGGTTAATGCGGGCCAAACTCGATTCGACTTCGGTATAGCCTTGGGCCCATACATTGGTCGCCAACAGCGCCAAGGTAAGGATCAGTGAAGATAATAATTTATGAGTCATTGCCTGCATGGTAAAACTTAGCCCCGTGGGTGATGTTGTGAATGTAGAGTTTGCAAACGCTGGGTCGCGACGTGAGTATATATCTGCGTGGTGGATAAATCACTATGTCCTAACAGCATTTGAATCACCCGTAAGTCGGCGCCATGATTTAACAGGTGCGTGGCAAAGGCATGCCGCAATACATGGGGAGACAAAGGCTTATCAATTGCTGCGGTAATTCCATGCTGTTTAATGCGGTGCCAAAATGTTTGCCGCGTCATGCATTGGCCACGGTTACTGGGAAATAACACCCCGCTGGCGCCCTCTTTCAGCAACCCAGCACGGGCCGTTTTAATGTAGTTTTGCAACCAATGCTGGGCCACTTCACCCATGGGCACCAGCCGCTCCTTAGACCCTTTACCTAACACCTTCACCACGCCCGCGGCCAAGTTGATTTGGCTCATTTGCAAGCTTACCAATTCGCTCACCCGTAAACCGCTGGCGTACAACAACTCCAGCATAGCCTTGTCGCGCAAACCAATATTAGTGTGGATATCAGGCGCTTGCAACAGTGCCTCTACGTCGGCCTCTGATAATGACTTGGGAATGGCGCGGCCACGTTTAGGCGCGTCAATCAAAGCGGCGGGGTTTTCTGCAATGTGATTTTCGCGCAGTAAGTATTGGTAAAAGCCCTTAATGCTCGACAAGCTGCGCGCCAATGAGCTGGCCTTAATACCCGCCATAGACAAGCCCGCAAGAAAAGCCATTAAATCGGCGGCCGAAGCACGCTCCAGTGTATTTTTTTCAAGCGTCAGGAATAACTCCAGTTTTACCAGGTCATGCTGATAGCTATCCAGCGTATTTTGACTTAAACCTTTCTCCAACCAAAGTGAATTAATATAAATTATGATAAATTTACTAGCCTTTTTGATTGACAATGGAGGATCCTATTCTATCTTTAATAACAGTTGACGATCCACATGCCTGACTAAAGCACCCTCAACCAAACCAACTGGAAATACCCATAATGAAAAAAATGAAACGAGCCATATTAACCACCGCTGTCGCTAGCCTAATCGCAGGTTGCGCCAATACCGGCAATAAAAGCCCCGACATCACCCAAAGTGACCAATACAAAGCCTTGCAAGAGAAGTTTGCCTCAACTTCTAGCGCCTATGACCTAGCCAAGTCTACTAGTTTAGACCAAGCTGCAGAAATTGACGAACTCAAGCTCACTGCCTCGCAATTACACGAGGCCAACGCTGCCAATGCCGCCCAAGCCAACAGTTTACTGCCGCCCAATCCCGAGGCAGGCGCATGTTACGCACGGGTTATTGTAGAGCCCACCTATACTACCAAAATTCAGCGGGTGGAAGTAAAACCAGCTCATCAGCATCACCAAACGTCTGATAATCACTACGTTTGGGAAGATCAGCGAGTACTCGTAGAAGATGCCCATGAGCACCTTACGGTGGTACCTGCTGTATATAAAACTGTAGATCAAAAAGTGCTAATTGAAGAAGCCCACACAGAACTCACGGTGGTGCAAGCCGTCTATAAAACAGTAACCGAAAAAATAATGTTGACGCCAGCCCATAACGCGTGGAAGGTAGGCCGTGGCCCGGTTGAAAAGATAAACCAACTGACCGGCGAAATCATGTGTTTGGTCGAAGTGCCTGCCACTTTTACCACAGTTAATAAACAGGTATTAGTGAGCCCTGAATCGGTTTCTGAAACCGCCGTGCCAGCGGTTTACAAAACGCTACAAAAGCGTGTCGTCGTTACCGCTGAAACCACTAAGGTAGAGCAGCATCCAGCCAAATACGGCACCATTAAAGTACGTAAACTAGACCGAGCTGCCGCAGGTCAAGTGGCCAACCATCCAGCTGAATTCCAAGACATCACCACCCGCACCAAGGTGGGTGATGCACACCTTGAGTGGCGTGAAATCTTGTGTGAAACCAATACCACCCCCGACCTGATCGTACGCTTGCAACGCGCACTTAAAGCCAAAGAGTATAATCCCGGCCCAATTGATGGCGTTATCGGTCAGGAAACCCTAAGTGCCGTGAGCGCTTACCAGCAAGCCAACAGTTTGGCGACCGGTCAATTGACCATAGCCACTTTGAAGAAACTAGGCGTGCAATAGGCATGTAGTACACTTACAAGGCTCCCTCTGGGAGCTTTGTACCAGCCCTAAAAACTGTAATGCAACTCCATAAATACCTTATCACTGTGCGACAAGGCTTTATAAACGGCATTGCTACCGCCATAATAGTTAATGACACCACCACTAAAAGCCCAATCTTGATCAATATCGTGTTCTAACCATATTTTTTGCATGCCGCCTCCACTTAAACTTGGGCCATTGGCAGTCAACACCATGTTGGCCTTGGTTTGGTCATGGTTAAATTGATACTTAAGATTAACGGCCAGCTGCATATCTTTCGCCACTTGCAAATCCGGTGCCTGCGTCATAGGGGCTTCAAATCCATGGATTTGCCGCTGGGCCCATTCTACGGTTAAACCCACATTGCTCCAGCCGTTATAATCAAAGCCTAACATTAAGTCGGTACGGCTTTTGCTGCTATTGGCATTGGTGTACTCCAAACCATTAAACGCAGCAGCTTCGAGCTTCCATAACCAACTGCCCTGGGCCAAACTCAATGCCAGTCCGGCTTGATCGATCAAGCCGTACACCCTAGCCGCTACCGGCGTGGTTTGTTTGTGCCAACGCTGATCTAATACCCGACCATAATAAAAGCTGCTATCAATACCCATAACCTGCCCCGCTGCAGACACCATATAGGGACTATGACTTAGACTGTATTGTGGCTCCTTCAAGCTTGGCAAATTAGCCATAAGCGCACTTGGAAAGGCACTTGAAGGAAACACATCAACACCTAGTGTCGCTGTTTTTGGGGCCCTCACTTCATGTTGCATGGCCGCCGTTAACTGCCAATCCTGTAGATAATAGTCAAAGCGTGTAAGTAACACTGGCAAGCGTAAATCTTCAAGCTGAGTGAGACCTGGGTAGCGATTATCCAAGCTATTAACGGTGTCGTTCACGCGCAACATATCGGCACTGCCTTGCACCATGTTTTGGCGGCCCGTTTTAACATCCAAATTTGGCGTTAAGCTGGTTTGCCACCATAGGCTGCCTAGCTCTATATTAGATTCATAGGCATCTACAGCCGCTGCTGGGTATTGGCTTCGGCCATTAAGCGCATACGCCATGTCATAATCTAGCGCCACATCCCCGTGAGCACGGCTGCCTTGGGCATTTTGATAATCCATATCCAGTCTGCTTTTTGCTTGTAAGCGCGACCAGTTATTTTGCGCCGGCAAGCTATTGGCAGTGCCATGGTCGTATGCATAATTAGCGTACAAAGACACTTGGCCAGCAACCTGCCACGGTGACTCTTGGGTGCCCACAGACGCCGGCTCGGCTGCCACAATCACCAACTCGTCAGATTCAAAGCCGCCCAATAACTCATCCAAATCATTGGCCATCACTAATGAGCTAGCCATTAATGCGGTTGTTAATATGGGCAGCAGCACTAATTTGTTCATGTGGCTCACAACCCCTTCACTAGTTCGCGCAAACTAAATGTTTGGTCACTGATGGTTTGGTTATTAGTAATGTTCGACAACTTTAATATGGTGCTGTGTTGGCGGGTTTTACCCTGCGTGGTTTTCATTTCAATTTCTGTCGCCACCCAAATACCATCAATGTTTTCGAGCTGTTTTACACTCATGTATTTGCGATAGTTATCTGGCATTAGGTGCACGGCCTGCACCACTACAAAGTTGTCCTGGCGTACAAATAGGTAGGACTTTAGATAGCCTGTGGCGTCAATTACTAGCTGTGACTTTGGCGTGCTTTCAATCACCCAAGTGAGCTGGCCCGACACTTCCTTTTCTTGCAGCAGTTTATAGCTGTAGTCGTCCAAGTTACGCTGAGTCATGTCGGCATAGGTAAAGTCGGAGCCCATAAAGCTACCGCTTTTATCGGCTGCGGCAATACGCTTGGCTTTACCCAAGGCGGGCAAATATAGCCACTGATCATCCTCTTTTTCGCCCACATAATCGTAGGTTAAAAAACCGGTGCCTTTCACGTTGGCAGGTGCGGTGAAAAACAGCAACTTATATTCATCATCACCCATCATCTTGCTTTGACTAGCCATGGTCCGCGAGCGCTGCTTGCCCTTTTTGTCGACCAAAATCATTTGCATGGTCGAAGCGCTGGTATTGGCCTGTTCTAACGCATCTACCTGAGCCACAATTTGCTCAGCAGTCATAGCGGCGGCCATGGCCACGGGTGCGATTACGCTCAAGGTGCCTAGCAGCAGCCATTTAACAAGTCGAATTTTCATAGTTGCATCCTCTTTTGTCTGTAAATTACTTGGCTTTGTGTAGCCAAACCATCAGTGCAGGCGCCACTAAAAAGTCAGCTATCAGCGCCATTACAATGGCGAAGCTGGTGAGCACACCAAAGGCCATTAGGTTAGTCATGGCGGAGAAGAAGTAGGCGAAAAAGCCTGCACATAACACGATAGTGGTGACCAGCATGGCACGGCCCGCGCCTTGCAAGGTCTGCTCTATGGCTAACGCCGTGTCGCCATGTTGGTCGAAATAACGTTTAAAGTTGTGCATAAAGTGCACCGTATCATCCACCGCCAGGCCAATGACAATGGCGCCGATGAGCATGCTGTACATATCTAGTGGCAAGCTTAGCAACCACATCAAGGCCAGCACTGCGATCACGGGCAACAAATTAGGTATCATGCTGATGAGTCCTAATTTCACACTCCCTAACATCACCATCATCATTATCGCAATCGCTAAAAACGCAAGACCGTAGCTCACGGCTGTGCTGGTGATGGCACTAGTTACGGTTTTAACTAACATGGCAATCATGCCGGTGCTACTGACCTGTACTTGGTCATCAAATAATTCTTCACTCTTGGCCATGACTTGATCCAACAGGTCTACATACTCTACAGCATCAACCCAAGGCACTTTGACGGTCATACGCGCCAAACTAAACTGAGAATCTACCAGGTCTTCTAGGTCATCAGAGCCAGAGTTTTCGAACAACAAAATCTCTTGCGCAATTAACTCTTCATTGTCTGCAATAACATAGTAGGCAGGGTCATTTTCGTTTAGTGCTTGGTGAATTTCCTTCACCACGTCGGCAATAGAAACTACCTTACCTACAAAATAAGTATCACCCGTGAGCGTGTAGGCATACTCGGCCAGCTCGTCCATAGCCTGTAATCGTGCCGGTTGTATGATCCCATTTTCTTCCCCGGTATCAATAATAATCTCCATGGTGATGGAGCCTTTCATTTCTGCATCCACCACTTCTGTGGCAATACGACCGGTATTCTCTGGTGGCAACCAAGTCAGTGGGTTGTGAGAAAATTCAATTTGCGTAATGGCCGCTACGCCTGCAATCACCAGCACCCCTGTGCCCACCAAAATACTGCGGTAATACTGCACGGACACGCTACTGAACCAGTGTAATACCGTGTCCATTAAGTCTTTGTTTTGGCTTTTTTCAGCACTAGCACGGGGCTTATTTTTGATCGGCAACAATCTAATTAGAGCAGGTAATATCAGCAACACATAAGCCAACAGCAACAGCACGCCAAGGCTGGCAAAAATGCCTAATCGAGCTACCGCCGAAACGTCTGAAGTGGCAAAAGAAGCCAATCCTGCTGCCGTAGTTAATGATGTTATGGCGATGGCAAATCCAGAGTGCTGATAGGTATAAATAATAGCCTCGCGCTTATCGGCCAAATTGCCACTACTGGCATCATATTGTTTAAAGAAGATAGCTAATACATGAATGGCAGCACCCACACCCACAGCTAATAAAAACGATGGAATGATTTGAGTAATAGTTTGAATGGGAGTAGACAAATGCCCCATGACACCCATGGTAGAAGTCACGGCCATCATCACAGTTAGCATTGGCAAGGCTACGCCAGGCGCACGCCTGAATAGTACTGCCAAAAACAAGACGATTGTAATCAGCACCATGACTACAAAAAACAGCATGTCATCCAGCATCATAGTTTGTAACGAGTCTGTAACTTGCGGCGAACCCGCGACATAAATAGTAAAACCTTGGCTATCGTATTCAGCCACCACCTGCGTCACGGCATCGATGATTTGGGCCTTTTGAGCGTCACTTAACGGTACTTCTGCAGCCGTATCTGCCCCTTCTGAGCTACCTAAATCAAGCAAATCATCGAGCGATTCAGACTCGTTGCCAGGCGGCTGATCAAAAGCCTGCATCTGCAGCATAATATTGGTAAAGCTGCCGTCTTCATTAACAATCAAATCAGTTAATAATGGGTTGCTTAGGGCCGTAGATTTAACCTCAGCATAGTCTTGCGCCGTTACCGGCCAAGGCTCAAATAGCTCATTAACGATGAGGCTTTCACTGTCGCCGGTGGTCACCCGCGAGGTAATCAAACTATCCACCGCTGCCAAAAAAGGCACTCGCTGCGCCAAAGCGTTATGTAATGACTCCAGCTTTTTTAGATTGTTGGGGCTGAATAAATCATCGGCCTGCACCGCCACCAAAATACGGTCGTCTTGGCCAAACTGTTGTTTGAAATCGTTATAGGCAATACGTACTGGATCATCGGCATGCAAAAAGCCTTCTGTGGAGGTGTCTAATTTGGTGTATTGCAAACCACTGGCTAGCACTACAAACATAGCCAACATCAACACTAGGAAACTTTTTGCATGGTCAAATACAAAGGTCGCTAAACGGCCAAAACTATGTTCTAAATAACTACGCATCACTTATCCTCTTGGCTGCCACTGGGCGGGGTTTTGCGCCATTAGCGCTTGCATATAATATTGATACAAGCCCTGCCCTTCGGCTTGTAGGTCAAAGTTATAATCATAAATAGACCAACGCATCAGCGTGCCTTGCATGGTACTCACCACTAGCTTGGCCACCTCTTGCGCACTTTGCTGGCAAGTAAACATGCCGGCATCCATGCCGTCTTGGATCAGCTGCGTAAAGGCCTCAGTCATGCGTGCCATCACCTGTTGCACGATGCCCTTGAGCACACTGGAATCACTATGCAACCGGTCGCTAAATAAAATACGAGGCAAAGCTTTATGATTGCTGGCAAAATGGAGCTGCTTTTGAACAATATTCTGTAGCCGTACATCCGCGCTCAAGTCAGACTTAAACATAGGCTCTACGGCCTTAAACATTCGACCAGACAACCAGCGCAACACCGCTTCAAATACATCATCTCGAGTCTTAAAGTGTTTAAAAATTGTCGCTTGCGCCACACCCACACGATCTGCAATCACTTGGGTGGTGATTTTATTCACGCCTTGTTCGGCACATAACTCGATGGTACTGGTGACAATTTCTTCTTGCCGCTGCTCGCTGGGTTTGCCCATGGGTTGTCTCGTTAATAGTTGCGTTGGCTGATGATCAACAAATAAAAGTAATTAATTACTCACTTTCCATTCCGGCAAGAATAATGCATTTAAACTACATTAGCAATAACTTTTTTATAGACCAAAAAAAACCGCCTCTAGCTCAAGGCTAGGGGCGGTTTTTCTAATCAGCTTAAGCTTATCGCTTAGCCAACTTTTCCTTGATACGTGCTGCCTTACCAGACAAGTCGCGCAAGTAGTACAACTTGGCTTGACGCACATCACCACGACGCTTAACAGCTACGCTGTCAACCTGGTGGCTAAAGGTTTGGAAAGTACGCTCAACGCCCACACCGTGAGAGATTTTACGTACGGTAAAGGCAGAGTTAAGGCCGCGGTTACGCTTGCCGATTACAACACCTTCGTAAGCCTGTAGACGCTCACGGGTACCTTCTGTTACCTTCACTTGAACCACAACGGTGTCGCCGGGGCCAAATTCTGGCATTTCTTTGTTCATTTGTTCAGCTTCAATTTGCTGAATAATCAAGTTTTTGCTGCTCATGGCACGCTCCTGTTCTTCACTCTTCAGACTGATCTGTTAAGCGAATAAATTCTGCTAAAGACTGCTCTTGTTCCTGCGTCAGTGTCATCTGTTCTAGTAAATCCGGTCGCTTCAACCAAGTTTTACCTAGCTGCTGCTGCATACGCCAACGGGCAATGGCGGCATGGTCCCCACTCAACAGCACCTTAGGTACTGGTAACCCTGCAACCATTTCTGGGCGGGTATAGTGAGGGCAATCCAACAAGCCCTGAGCAAACGAATCTGCTTGCGCCGATTCTGCATGCCCTAATACACCAGGTAACAAACGTGAAACTGCATCAATAAAGGTCATGGCTGCGAGTTCGCCGCCACTTAACACGAAGTCTCCAAGAGACCACTCTTCATCAATATCGGTACCAATTAAGCGCTCATCAATTCCTTCGTAACGCCCTGCTACCAATACCAAGCTTTCCTGCTTGGCCAGTTCTACTACACCTGCTTGGTCTAACCTACGCCCCTGGGGTGATAAATAAATCACCTTAGGCTGGCCTAATTCGGTTTTAGCTTGGCCGATGGCATCTCGTAAAGGCTGTACCTTCATCAACATACCAGGCCCGCCACCGTATGGCCGGTCATCCACTGTGCGGTGCTTGTCCTGGGTAAAGTCGCGTGGGTTATACCCAGTAACTTGCAACAATCCTTGCTGCGTTGCTCTTCCTACCACACCAAAGTCGGTTAACGACTTGAGCATTTCTGGAAATAGCGTTACTACGCCTACTTTCACCTAAAACTCCGGATCCCAATCGACCCGAATAACACCTCCGAGGAGGTCAATCTTTGTAATCACTTGGTCTGGCAAATAAGGTATTAGACGCTCGTTACGATCAATACTTTCTTCGTTGCCTTTCACCACTAGCACATCATTTGAGCCGGTAGCGATCAAGTGGTCGACCTTGCCGAGTTTTACCCCTGCGTCAGTCTCAACATTCAGCCCAGTTAGTTGTTGCCAATAATAATCACCATCTTCTAGATCCGGTAATATGGCACGATCTACCGAGATATCCAGTCCGCAATATTCGCGAGCCTTGTCACGGTCATCACAACCTTCCAGTAATGCAATTAATCCTTTGCCGTGGGCCTTGCCCTGAGTGAGTTTCAAGTCTTGCCAAACACCGTCTATACAGGTTTGCCAAGGTTGATAATCAAAGATGTTTGCCATTGGTTCGGTGCTAGAAAACACTTTTACCCAGCCCTTCACCCCGTAAACGGTAGTGATTCGACCCAGCTTTACGCGTTGGTCTTGAGCCATGTTAAATATCCTTACAACAATGAGTTAATGCAAATGCTAAGTTAGCTTTATTCAGCTACTTTGCGGGCTGCTTTAATCAGTCCTGCAACACGTTCAGTTGGTTGAGCACCTTGCTCCATCCAAAAGTCTACGCGCTGCATGTCAATCCGAGTTACTTCTTCTTGGCCACGAGCAACAGGGTTATGAAAACCCACACGCTCAATAAAGCGACCGTCGCGCGGATTGCGCTGATCAGCTACGGTTAAATGATAGAATGGGCGCTTTTTTGAGCCCCCACGAGCTAAACGAATGGTTACCATGCGTTAGATCCCTTTACGTCGTGTAAGTTTTGAAATCACTTACTATTCATCAATGCAATGCGCCACTATTAGCGACATCACGGAAATGGGCATTACCCCGCCTGAATCAATAACATGTAACACATGCCTAATTCAGGGCGGGTATTATACGTCATATAACGCCTCGGCACAAACATAACAAACAAGCCACTTTCCACGATTGCGTGCCCATAAAGCCCTACTTGCTATAGGACAAATTAGGTTTGATTTGCTCAATTATCTGGAGTATCTTCGATAATTCAAGATAAAGGCTTTTAAAGCGCTGCCTTGACATAGGAGAAGGTGAGCATTAGCTCTCCAATTTTATTAAGACGCAGCCAATAGGAGTTTTTATGCGCAACAATACCCCCAACATAGGTAAATCCACCCAGAGCATCTGGGGCGGCGAACAAGAACACGAACTTTACGAACGCTCAACTCAAGTGCCTGTAGTCCATAGCGTGTCCTTTGCTTACAAGGACATAGACACTTGGCATAAGGTTGCCTTGGGCCAAGAACCCGGTCATATCTACTCGCGTAACACTAACCCCACCGTGCGCGCCTTTGAAGACAAGGTTAAAGTGCTCGAAGGCGCAGAGGCCGCCACCAGCTTTTCTTCTGGCATGGCTGCTATCAGCAATACCTTAGGCACCTTTCTAAGGCCTGGCAATCGCATCGTCTCCATTAAAGACAGCTATGGCGGCACTAACGTTATCTTTAACGAATTTTTACCCCCTCTGGGCATTGAGGTGGATCTATGTGAAACGGGCGACTATGAGCAGCTGGAAGCGGCGATCGAAAAGGGCTGCACGGTGCTGTACCTCGAAACACCCACCAACCCCACCATTAAAATCACCGACATTAAACGCCTGTCTGCCAAAGCCCATAGCGTAGGTGCCTTAGTCGTGGTGGATAACACCTTTGCCACACCCATAAACCAGCTGCCTCTAGAACTTGGTGCCGACATTGTCTTGCACTCTGCGTCCAAGTACCTTGGCGGCCATGCAGACGCCCTAGGCGGTGTTATTTGTGGCGCCCACGAATTAGTGGAACAAGTTTACCATTACCGCGAAATCAACGGCGCAACCCTTGCTCCCATGGACGCGTACAGCTTATTGCGCGGCATGAAAACGTTAAAGCTAAGGGTGGAGCGTCAAAATGACAACGCTATGGCTGTGGCCCGTTACTTAGAAAGCCACCCCATGGTAGAACAAGTCAACTACCCAGGCCTTGAATCTCACCCAGGCCACGACATCGCCAAACAACAAATGTATGGTTTTGGCGGCATGCTGAGCTTTTCTGTATATGGTGGCCTAGAGGCCATTAAAACCTTTTTACCACGCCTCAATTATGCCCACATGGCCGCTAACTTAGGTTGTGTAGAAACCGTTGTGGGCCCGCCTGTCACCACGTCTCACGTAGAGTGCACGGCAGAAGAACGCGCTGCTGCAGGTATACCCGAAGGTCTAGTGCGTTATTCCACCGGCATTGAAGACATTGAAGACCTGATCGCCGACCTAGAACAGGCCCTTGGGGTGCTCAAATGAAAGCCAGCAGAAGACGCTTTGAGGCCAGCGAGTACCTAGCCCGTCAAACCAAAGTTCGTGCCGCCATGGAGGCGGCCAATGTTGAGCTACTCATCATTTACGACCCCGCCAACATGTGCTGGCTCACGGGTTACGATGGCTGGTCCTTCTATGTGCACCAGTGTGTGGTGATTGGCACCGATGGCAGCCTATTCTGGTATGGCCGCGGCATCGACGCTAAAGGCGCCGAACTCACCACCGACCTGAGCCTTAACAATATTCTGGCCTACCCAGACGAGTATGTGATGACGCCAGATTGCCATCCAATGGAGTTCTTGGCCACTATATTACAAGCAAAAGGCCTAGCCAAATGCACCATTGGTCTGGAGAAAGATAACTACTATTTTTCTGCACGGGCGGCTGAATGCCTATATGCCACCTTACCTAACGCGACCTTTAGCGACCAAACTGGGCTAGTTAACTGGCAGCGCGCAGTAAAATCGCCTACCGAAATTATTTACATGCAGCGCGCCGGCAAAGTGATTGAAGGGGTGTACGAGCGTATTATGCAAGTGGCCCATGTAGGCATGCGTAAAAATGACCTAGTGGCAGAAATCATGCACGCCGGTGCCCAAGGTAACGCAGGTCACTACGGTGATTATCCGTCTTTTGTGCCCTTAATTGGTGCCGGTGAAGAAGCTGCTGCTTGCCACATGACCTGGGACGATCAACCCCTTGCCCCAGAAGAAGGTATGTTTTTGGAGCTGGCCGGCGCCCACAACAGGTACCATTGCCCTTGCTCACGAACCTTGTTCCTAGGCACTCCTACGCAAAAGTACCTAGACATTGAAAAGGTTATTAACGAGTGCATATTGAATGCCTTACAGTTGTTTAAGCCTGGCGTGACTTGCTCTGAAATTGCGCAAAATTTTACCACCACCCTTAAGCGCCATGGCTACGAAAAGAACAACCGCGTAGGTTACCCTATTGGCCTGAGCTACCCCCCAGACTGGGGCGAACGCACCATGAGCCTGCGCGCTAATGACCATACTGTGCTGGAGGCAAATATGGTGTTTCACTTTATGCCCGCCATCTGGTTTGACGACTGGAGTTTTGAGATGACCGAAAGCGTGATGGTCACCCCTAATGGCGGCCAATGCTTGTCGAATGTGCCACGCCAACTGTTAGTGAAGTAGCTGCTATGAAAGATAACCCTATCAGCACCGAAATTGATTTTGAGCAAAACGGTATTCAGCATGGTTTCCTAAAGCTGCCCTATTCTAGCAATGCGTCGGCTTGGGGTTCGGTGATGATCCCCATTTGCCAACTCAAAAATGGCATCGGCCCCACGGCATTGCTTACTGGCGGCAATCATGGTGATGAGTACGAGGGGCCTACGGCATTGTTTGACCTTGCCAATCGACAACACATTGATGACATTCAAGGCCGGGTAATCATTATACCCGCCATGAATTACCCCGCCTTTTTGAGTCAAGACAGGGTGTCGCCCATTGATGCTATCAACCTTAACCGCGCCTTCCCTGGTAACGCCTGCGGCACGGTGACACAGATTATTGCCGACTATTTTTCTCGCACCTTAGTGCCTATGGCGGACTTGGTTGTGGACATTCATTCTGGCGGGAAAACCTTAGACTGCCTACCTTTCGCCGCCTCTCATGTGCTCGATGACAAACTTCAAGAAAACCAATGTGAGGCTGCCGCTAAAGCCTTTGGCGCGCCTTACCTACTGAAGATGCTGGAGTTAGATGCCGGCAGCATGTACGACACGCAAGTAGAGTCCATGGGCAAAATTTTTGTGACCACTGAACTCGGAGGCGGCGGCAGCAGCACGCCCTACACCATAGAAATAGCCAAGCGAGGGGTGCGTAATTTACTCATTCATGCAGGCATTGTTAACGGCGAAGTCACACCCAACCCGTCACCTTCGGTCAATTTAAACATGCCCGATGAGCGTTCGTTTTTGTGCTGCTACCACCATGGTTTAATAGAGCCTTGTGTGGGTCTTGGAGAGCGGGTAAAGGCCGGTGATTTGGTGGCCAAAATCCATAACATCGACCGCACAGGCAGCCCACCGGAGAATTATTATGCTAAGCGCGATGGCATGGTCATCATTAAGCATGCGCCATCGATCATCAACATTGGCGACAACCTGTTAGTGATCGCAGAAGTGGTTTAATCGATTAGTTTTCGTTTCTCGCAATGACTCGATCACGCATTAGACGCAAGCGTACACCCCAACCCAATATGGGCTGCGGCGGCAAGACGTTAGGCTTGGGCCGCGCTTGGATCATGGCGATGGAATCAGTCATTTCGCCATTTGCCATGTGAGCCATTTGCTCACCAAACAAGGTGGCTAAACCAATACCGCCGCCGTTATAGCAGCCGGCCACCAGCAAACCACTATCGAGCTGATCGAACACTTGGCCATTGTTTCCACTGATACAGGTAACACCCGACCAGGTTGAATTAAACACCTCGGCTGGCAACTCGGGGAAACGCCTTTTTAGGCCATGTAGATGGGTTGCTTTGCGCTTTTCTAGCTCACTAACCGACATATTTATGCCAGGCCGAACTTCAGCGGTATTGCGCACCATAATGCGACGGTCCTGCGTTAACCTTACGGTTGCCCCCATAGCCTGAGCCGAAAGCAAACCCCAAGGCTCTGGATTACCTATCGCCGCGTATTCTTCATCCGTGAGTGGTCGCGTCATACTCGCCGTTAAGGTCAGCGGGAATGCACGTTTGCGTTTGACGCCAGCACTGGCCATAAAACCATTTACGGCCATCAATAACTTAGGGCTTTTAATCTGACCCATGGGGCTAGAGATTAGAAAATCATTACCTTGCTTACGCCATGTTAGCACGGGGCTATTTTCATACAGCGTCACATTGGCAGGCAGGATATCAATGTAGGCACGCGCCAACTTAGCAGGCTGCAACATAATGCCGCCGGCCGTCCACAGGGCTTGGGTGTAATAACTAGTCCCTAAACGCTGCTTGAGATCAGACCCTTCCAAAATACGGTGATCTAGGTCGAGCTCTGCCAACAACTGGCTAAAGCGCTGCAATTTGGCCTGATGGGCGGGCACCGCCGTGGCATGAAATTTACCTTGGGCCTGCCAATCACAGTCAATTTGGTGCTCATCAACCAGCCGACTAACACAGTCGACACCGGCTTTGTTGAGGTTGTATTTGTCACGATATTGCTGCAGACCCGTGTCTGACATGTGGCCATCGTTGAGGGTGGAATCCACCAAATAGCCGGAATTTCGGGCACTAGCCCCCTCTGCTGCCTGCTGTGCCTCTAGCACCACAACCTTGGCGTTGGGATTAAGCTGGGCAAATTTTCTAGCCGCAGACAAGCCCGTATAACCGGCACCAATAACTACAAAGTCGGCAACCTGCTCACCTTGTAGTGCACTATTAGCTTGGCGGTAATCTAGTACTTGCGTCCAACCACAGCCATTGTCATTGGCAGGTAGCGGTGCAAATACCTTATTCTTCACTCGCCACCCGATTCTAGCTGACGCATGTATTCTGCCGGGTCAATAGCAATGCCTAAGGAGCGCTTTTCGATGTAAAAACCTTTTTTCGATTCGCGGCAGCGAAAACAAACATAAGCACCCACTTCAAATTCTAGGGCTTTGTCGGCAGAAAAATAAGCGTATTCTTGCTCTTCGATCACCAAGGTGTGGATGTAATATTCTGGCATGCCCAGCCATTCAACATGGGGGCCATCGGTGCTAACAGATTTGAGATAACCACGGCCTTGAATGGCTTTGGCTTTGACGTAAGGCTTGCGGGCCATAGTTTTTCCTAAACGAGACGATTAAACTAGGGCTATTGTATCTAGCTTAAACCTTGGCGTCAGCCAATAATCGACAATTTACACAGCAAATCGTAATTATGCAGCCTATTCAGATCCAGCCCATCGGCGTTATTCATTCTTGTTTTAAAGAAAAATTTGCCACGCCACGCCAACCCGGTCTAGTGCCTGCAGCTAGCGCCCAAGTCGAACTTATAGCACCCTATAACTTAGCAGACGCCGTAGAAGGTTTGGCAGAATTTTCTCATATTTGGCTCACCTTTGCCTTCCACCAAACTGCCCAGCAAGGCTGGAAACCTAAGGTTAGACCCCCTCGCTTAGGCGGCAACGCCAAACTTGGGGTATTTGCCACTCGCTCTACCTTTAGGCCCAACCCACTGGGCTTATCTTTAGTCAAGCTTGAGTCTATAGACACCAGCACGGGGGTTATTTTACATGTCAGTGGTGCCGACCTCATTGATGACACACCCATCATCGACATTAAGCCCTACCTACCTTGGGTGGAATCTATCCCCAACGCAAAAAGCGGTTTTGCCGGTGACGATCAAGTGCTGAATTTACCCATTGAATATAGCGATCAAGCCAAGCAGGCATTAGCGTTAACTCCAGACCTTACCCAGCTTATCGAACAGGTATTAGCCCACGACCCCCGCCCTGCCTATCAGCAAGATCCAGAGCGCATTTACGGCTGCAATATTGCCGACATTAACCTACGCTGGCGAGTGGGTACACGGTGTATTGAGGTGGTAGAAATTACCTAAACATACACCACAGCTATGTTAATATGTGGCCACAATCAGCACATTATTCAACCATCATGACCCCAGAACAGCTCATCGCCTTAGACCAACAACACGTTTGGCACCCATACGCATCTATGGACAACCCGCCACCCGCTTACCCCGTTGTTAGCGCCCATGGTGTACGCCTCAAACTAGCTGATGGCTCAGAACTAATCGACGGCATGGCCTCATGGTGGTGTGCGGTACATGGCTATAACCACCCGCACCTTAACCATGCCATGACCCAGCAAATTTCCGACATGTCTCATGTTATGTTTGGCGGTATAACCCATACACCGGCGGTGACTTTGGCCAAGCGTTTAGTGGATATGACACCCGCCGGTTTAGAAAAGGTATTTTTTGCCGATTCTGGCTCGGTAGCCGTAGAAGTGGCCATTAAAATGGCGCTGCAATATTGGCACTCCAAAGGCCAAACTAATAAACAAAAGCTGGTGACTATTCGTAACGGCTATCACGGCGACACCTTTGGGGCGATGGCGGTGTGTGACCCTGTGAATGGCATGCACTCTTTGTTTGCCGGCGTACTGCCACAGCACCACTTTATAGCCGCGCCGCCCATGGGTTTTGATCGCCCCCTTGAAACGGGCGATTTAGATGAGCTAGAAAGCACCTTACAACAACACCACAATGAACTGGCCGCACTTATTTTGGAGCCTATCGTTCAAGGCGCAGGTGGTATGCGCTTTTATAGCCCTGCATGGCTTAAGGCTGCTGCGGAGTTATGCAAACAATATAATGTACTGCTCATTGCCGACGAAATTGCCACCGGTTTTGGCCGCAGCGGGGCATTATTCGCCTGTGATCACGCCGATGTTAAACCGGACATCATGTGTTTAGGTAAAGCCATTACCGGCGGCACCATGAGCTTTGCTGCCACCTTAACCACCACAGAAATTGCCACCAGCATTTCTCGTGGTGCGGCCAGCTGTTTCATGCATGGACCAACTTTTATGGCTAATCCTCTAGCCTGTGCCGTAGCCAATGCCAGCTTAGGCTTACTGGAACAGAACAACTGGCAGGCGCAAGTAAACACCCTAAACCAAGCCCTCAAACAGCAGCTAAAACCCGCCTTAGGGCTAGCTTACGTTGAAGATGTTCGGGTATTGGGTGCCATCGGTGTGGTGCAAGTCACAGACGCAGTGAATCTAGCCAAAATTCAGAAAATGTTAGTGGCTGAAGGCGTGTGGGTCAGACCATTTGGCAAGTTGGTATATGTGATGCCACCCTATGTAATGAGCCCAGAAGACCTAGCGCTGTTATGCCAAGGTATGCTACGTGCCCTAGCCACCTATTTCACGGAGCCTCATGACAACACCCACTGAAGACAACCCGGTTCACCTGTACAACTGCGGATTGCAAGTTAGAGTCAGCGATTTAAACTACGGCAACCACCTCGGCAACGACGCTATCTTGAGTTATTTCCATGAGATCCGTGTGCAGTGGCTAAGCCATAATCAACTCAGTGAGCAAGACGTGGGCGGCTGCGGGCTGATAATGACGGGCGCCAATATAGACTACCTAAAGCAAGGCCACCTTCACCAAAAGCTAACCCTATCCCTGAGTGTTAGCAACATCGGCAAAGCGCGTTTTAGCCTAGGCTACAAGCTCAAGGAACAAAAGACGGGTCACCCCATTGCCACTGGCTCAACCCACATGGGCTGTTTTGATTACCAACGCCAAAAGCCCGCACGTATGCCGCCAGGCTTCGCTGAATTACTAAAATAGCCACTCGTCTTTCCGGCGCAGGCCGG
>DPHD01000036.1:66011-67225 GCA_003523085.1 Oceanospirillaceae bacterium
GATTCTGAATTAAATTCAGAATGAACTGTGCTTGCTGTCAAGTTTAGTAAGCACATTCGGCCATGTAATTCTGGCCGCTCATGCCTACTGCAAATATCTGACGTAGCAGTTTATGGGCAATGGCCACCCCTATTACTTTGGGTGGCTTACCCGCCTTTTTCATCCGATCATACATCGCTGCACAAGCGGGGTTGGTTCTTCGAGCCGTTCAAGAGCACAAGTACAGGCACTGCCTTGTCCTGCCTCGACTCGCTCGTGATATGCCACCTCGACCGTGGATACTGGTTCCTGAACTATACGTCGTTGGACTTACCCCAATGTAAGCTGCTAGGGCTTTATCACTCTCAAACTTGGTAAACCCCTCGGTGACGACAATCATTTCGATGGTCGTTTTTTCTCCAATTGAGGGGATTGTTTGCAAACTGTTATACAGCTCAGGGAAATGCTTTTTTACTACTGCCCTCAAGTAGTCATCACACTTTTTGGTTCGTGCTTTTATGTATTTGCGGAAGTCTTTAATTTCCCCCAGAACAAACTCACTGGGTACTGCATTATGGCGAACAGCTTCTTCTCTGTTACTGACCATGGTCCTTTCGCGAACTAAATCGTCTAGCCAGCTAAGCGCTTGTTTTAAATCATGAATAGCCGTGTTTGACGGAATCCACAAATCAGGCTCATGGGCTTCAGCATACTGTCGAATTAACACAGCATCAGCTTTGTCGCTCTTCACACGCTTAAACAGCATTTGCCCAAACCGTTTTATCACCACAGGGTTCACTACGCTTGTAGACAACCCGGCTTCGTAGCACCGTAATGCCAACCGGCTGTGATACACGCCTGTCGCCTCCATCACTACGTGGGCTTCCACGGGTAATAAGGCAATCAACTCGTTGATCCCCTCATCGGTGTAATCGAAACACCTATGGGATTGCTTGCCATCGATCACCCAGGACGCATCAAAGGTTAACTTGCTTACATCAATTCCTACTTTCATCACTGGTCTCCTTTAGAGATTGGGAGACAGCACTTTGCACTTCCATCCATCCTAATCCGGGGTCACGCCCCAATGAACTGTTCGGAATACACAAAGGCGGAGTAAGGCGACCACCATTCTGATCTGTAATAAAACAAATGACGGATTCGGCCTCTACCCTTACTCCTGTCTCTCAGATAATATCCTATTTTCTGGAGACTAGTTCAAGCATAGGATGACG
>DPHD01000096.1 GCA_003523085.1 Oceanospirillaceae bacterium
ATTATGGCTATTGGGATGATTAAGGTTACTTAAAAGACCAAGAAACCAGATTTCCCTTTTTAATGTATCTGCCCAGATGCCACTATGCTGACGGATGTCTGCACCTCCCCCACACTCGGCTGTCATCCTGAACTTAATTCAGGATCTCAAGATTCCGGCCTGCGCCGGAATGACGGGTGGCCTGCGCCGGAATGACGGGTGGCCTGCGCCGCAATGACGAGTGGTCAGCGTCATGCTGAACTCGTTTCAGCACCTCCATAATTGAGTTTATAACAGCGTGCCTTGTGTGTACTGCCAGCACCCATTTTGTTTTACGAAGTCGCTGTTTTCATGTAACCGGTATGCTCGGCCATGAATTTTATAGCGCGCAACAAACTCCACTTGACCCACTGAATCAGCAACACCGCCATCGTGTCTGGAAATTATTTTGAGCCCTAACCAATGTTGTTGGTCGTCAAAATCGATCGTTTCAGGGCGGGTAGTAGGGTGCCAGGTGCGTTTCAGGTAGGGCTCGTTATGAACACAAAAGGCACTGTAGCGCGAACGCATTAGTTGTTCTGCGGTGGTTGGGGTTTGGTTGCCTGCCATGAAGGGCTCGCAGCAGTTTGTAAACATAAGACCAGACTTGCAATAACACTGGCTTGGGCTTGGGCCTAGGCTTGGTTTAGATGTTTTTACTTTGCTCACAACAGTTTATCAATAGCGCGTTTTAAAAACCACGAGGTGGGTGAGGTCCATTGGCGATAACGATCAATCACCTGACCATGTTTGTCGATTAGGTACTTATTAAAATTCCAGCTGGGTTGGCCTTCTTGCTGGGCTAGATGCTGGAACACCGGGTGGGCATTGGCCCCCGTTACTTCGATGGTTTCGCTCATCAAAAAGGTCACACCAAAATTGAAAAAGCAGACCTTAGCCGCTGCTGCTTCATTGTCTGCAGCTTGGTTAAATGCGTCGGAAGGGAAACCAATAATCACCAGCCCTTGGTCGGCATATTCCTCGTGTAACTCTTGTAAGCCTTCAAATTGGTCAGTAAAACCACAATGGCTTGCGGTGTTAACCAATAACAAAGGTTTACCTTGGGTTACTTCACAAAGGTCTAAGGGTTTGTCACTGTGTAATTGCTTGAGGTCATGATCAAGCCACGGGGCGCACGCACTAGCAGAGGCCTGGCCAGCACTAAGGCCAACAAAAACACTAAAACCAATGCTAATACACACCTTTAGTTGATTCATAATATATTTTCCATATTTTGTACCAAGGCATCTGCATACAACGCAGGGGCGTCAGTTTGTATAAAACCCCAATCCTAAATCACGTCTTTGTTTACCGCTATTACCTAGCTCACTTAGGCTGCTTAATGAACGATTAATGAGCGCGGGGTAATGCTTCTTCTGCACGTTACCCCACTGCTGCTCGGTGTAGTTAGCAATATGCTGTAAGTCGGCCTGGGCCGGATCAGATAAGCGTAAAGTCTTAAAGTTGCTCAAAAAAATGGTCCAACTCTTGTGCAGAATTAAACACATGAGATTCACCACGGCTAATGGCGGCCTCACCTTCTGCAAGTGCGGAACGTAAATGCGCTAGCTTGGTGGTACGTTCTTGGGTGGCGCGTTTAAAAAGTCGAAGTACTTCTCGCACCACTTCACTGGCATTATTATAGTCGCCAGATTCGGCCGATTTACCAACAAAAGCTCCTAGCTGTGGGGTTAAGCTAAGGTTCATAAGTACGGCCCTCACTAAATTAAGATACCATTGATGTTAGGTATAGTGATGATTTATGTCAATCTTTGTTATGCAACGCCCACACCTTGCTATATAACCAATATAGTAACGATAAGTGGGAGTAGGCCTTATTTTGGCATATCAAACTTGATATGCTGAGGCAGGTTCAATATTTTTAAAATAACAGGAGTGTTTTATGCAGTTAGAGTCTTTGGCCTTACATCACGGCTATGAATCGGAAGCCACCACCAAAGCGGCAGCCGTACCTATTTACCAAACCACCTCATACACCTTTGACGACACCCAGCATGGTGCGGATTTATTTGATCTAAAAGTGGCAGGTAACATTTATACCCGTATCACCAACCCAACCACCGCCGTGCTCGAAGAGCGGGTGGCGGCAATGGAAGGGGGTATTGCAGGGCTGGCTGTTGCTTCTGGCATGGCGGCCATTACTTATGCCGTGCAGTGTATCTGTGAAGTGGGGGATAATATCGTTAGTACCAGTCAATTATATGGTGGTACCTATAATTTATTTGCCCATACGTTGCCTCGACAGGGCATTGAAACACGCTTTGCATCGCATGACGATTACGCGGCCTTAGAAGCGCATATAGACGACCGTACTCGGGCTATATTCTGTGAGTCGATTGGTAACCCAGCGGGTAATATTGTTGATATTGCAAAGTTAGCAGCAATTGCCGAACGCCATGGCGTGCCTCTAATGGTAGATAATACCGTAGCCACGCCTGTGTTGTGCCGGCCATTTGAACATGGTGCGCACATTGTTATCCATTCCTTAACTAAGTACATTGGGGGTCACGGCACCACCATTGGCGGCATGATTGTAGATTCGGGTAAGTTTGATTGGGTAAAGCATAAAGACCGATTTGCAGTACTCAATACGCCAGACCCTTCTTACCATGGTGTGGTGTATACAGAAGCCTTGGGTGCTGCCGCCTATATCGGCCGCTGCCGTGTTATTCCACTACGCAATACCGGTGCAGCCATTTCGCCTCATAGTTCGTTTATGCTGATGCAAGGGCTAGAAACCTTGTGTTTACGTATGGAGCGTCATTGTGAAAATGCAGAAGCCGTGGCCAAGTTTTTACAAAAGCACCCTAAAGTAGAGTGGGTGAATTATGCCGGTCTGGATGACAGTCCGTATAAGGCCACTTGTGAAAAGATATGCGGCGGTAAGGCTTCAGGTATATTGAGTTTTGGTGTGTCTGGCGGTCGCGAAGCCGGTGGTCGTTTTATTGACGCCTTGCAAATGATTTTACGCTTGGTCAATATTGGTGACGCTAAGTCGTTAGCCTGTCACCCAGCGACGACTACTCATCGTCAATTGAATGAAAAAGAACTTGCCACCGCAGGTGTGTCTGAAGATTTAGTACGTATTTCTGTAGGTATTGAACATGTGAGTGATATTATTGCTGATATCGAACAAGCCTTAGAAAGTGTGTAGCAGCTTATGACTCAGTCCACCCCGTCCTCACCCATGCCTCAAGGCACTCCGTCGTTACGAACCATTGCAATGCCTGCCGATACCAACCCCGCTGGGGACATTTTTGGTGGTTGGATCATGTCCCAATTGGATATGTCTAGCGGGGTATATGCCAGTCATATTGCCAAAGGGCGTGTGGTGACCGTGGC
Organism: Oceanospirillaceae bacterium; assembly: GCA_003523085.1. Taxonomy (GTDB): domain Bacteria; phylum Pseudomonadota; class Gammaproteobacteria; order Pseudomonadales; family Balneatricaceae; genus Njordibacter. The sequence goes on from DPHD01000096.1 coordinate 3,382, forward strand.
GGTGGACGCCATGACCTTTCACAAACCCGTGTACGTGGGTGATGACGTGAGTTGTTTTTGCAACGAAGAGCGTCGGGGTAATACGTCGATTACTGTACATGTGGAAGCTTGGGTACGGCGTAATCACAGTGATACCATCGTTAAAGTCACCGAAGGTATGTTTACCTTTGTGGCGGTTGATGGCGATGGCCGGCCTAAGCCTTTACCGCTACCCTAGGCGACTGAACTGAGGCTCATAATACCGTTAATTCTTGCTCGATCAGCAAGCGCACGCTGGCATCCAAGTTAGAGTCTGTGTAGACGTCATAAGTCACGCTGCTGACCGTTACATCAGTGCCACTGTCGGTGAAGTTGGTGCCTGAGCGGTCTACTGAGTCTGTAGCACCACCGAAAATGCGCAGGTCGTTGGCAGCGCCACTGCCCGCTATGCTGAGTATGTCGCCCACATTGAGGGTCAAGGTGCTGCCCTGGTTATTCAAATCGATGGCTTCAATACTATCAACTTTGTTATTTGCCAGATTAGTCATGTTGAGGTTGAAATTGGCATCAAAACGCAGGGTGTCGGTACCCAAACCACCGGCAATTTTTGCAAAATTCGCATCCACAATGGCCAGCACATCGTCACCAGAACCTCCGCTCAATACATCCGCCCCCCCTTTGCCTAACAGCACATCGTTACCTGCGCCGCCTATGAGCTGATTGACGCCGGTATCGCCCGTCAGCGTGTCGGCACTACTGGTGCCAACGGTGGCGGAACTGCCCAAACCGCCGAATACCACATAGCTTGAGCCGCTGTCGACGGCGTTTATGTCGGCGTTTGGCGCGCCGATCAACAGGTCGGCAAAACCATCGCCGTTGACATCGCCCGCGCCACTAACGGAAAAACCACTGGTGTCGTTGGCATTGATACCGTTGATTACAAAACCACCGGTGCCCAGTTCAATATCAGAAAGCTCTACAGTGGTGGTGGCCTTACCAAAGACAACAAAACTAGCGCCACTTTGGCCGCCGTTCGGGTCGTCATAATTAGCGCCCACAATGATGTCATCAAGGCCATCGCCGTTGACATCACCTGCCGCACTGACCGAATAGCCACTGTTGTCATCAGTGCTAACACCGTTAATAACAAAACCTCCGGTGCCTGAGGTGATACTGGATAACTCCACATCCGTGGTGCCACTTTTACCAAACACCACATAACTTGCGCCACTCTTGGAACCGTTTGTATCAACGCCATCGGCGCCAATTAGCAGGTCGTCATAACCATCACCGTTAACGTCGCCTGCACTACTAACGGAACGGCCGCTATAATCACTTGCAGATATGCCCTTGATGGCAAAACCACCGGCACCAAGGTTGGAAACTTCCACTGCGGTGGTGGCAGACTTACCAAATACAACATAGCTGGAACCGGCTAAAGAGGCGTTGGCATCATTGGCATAGGCGCCAACGATCAGATCAGCCAAACCATCGCCGTTAACGTCGCCTGCGCCACTAACGGAATAGCCGCTGTAGTCCCTCACGTTTGCACCATTAATGGTAAAGCCACCAGTGCCTGCGACTATGTTTGATAAGTCAACGGCGGTACCCGTGGTTTTACCAAATACGACGTAGCTGGCGCCCGCCTTGGTGGCGTTAGTATCATCATAGCGGGCGCCTATGATGAGGTCATCAAGGCCGTCACCATTACGTCTCCTGCGCTGCTCACTGAATAGCCACTTTGATCACCCGTGTCGATACCATTGATGACAAAACCGCCGCTACCAGTAGCAACAGTTGAAAGCTCAACTGCCGTAGTTGTGCTTTTTCCAAACACCACATAGCTTGCGCCAGTGCTGCTACTTACGCCATAGGCACCAATAGTAAAGTCGTCATAGCCGTCACCATTGACGTCACCTGCGCTACTGACTGAATAGCCGCTGTAATCACTGGCCGATATACCGTTGATGACAAAACCTCCGGTGCCGGTAGTGATATCCGATAGATTGACGGTTGTGCTAGTCGCTTTACCAAACACCAGATAACTTGCGCCGCCGTTGCTTGCATTGGTGTCGACGTACGGCGCTCCGATAATGACGTCTGCATAACCATCGGCGTTAACGTCACCTGCGCTACTGACTGAATAGCCACTGTTGTCGCCTGAGGCAATGCCATTGATCGCAAAGCCACCAATACCCGCCGCCACCTTCGATAAGGGCACCAGCGCGTTAGCTTGGGTGACTAGGGCTTGAATTTCAGATTTCGTGTCTGCTTGGGTTTTGGTGGCATCGTCAATGGCTGAGTTTACCAGGGCCAAGGACGCAGCATTGACACCTGTGACACCGGCATCGGTGTAGTCTTGCAGCGTGGGTGCGGTATTGCTATTGGAGTCTGCATAGTCGGCGATTTTAGCCAGCGCAATGGCTTCGCTTACTAGGACTTGAACCTCGGTTTTGGTATCTGCTTGTGTCTTAGTGACCGCGTCAATGGCAGTATTTACCAGTGCCAAAGACGCCGAGTTGACGCCAGTGACTCCGGCATCGGTGTAGTCTTGCAGTGTGGGTGCGGTATTACTATTCGAGTCTGCATAGTCGGCAATTTTGGCCAGTGCGGTCTCGCTGGCACTGGCGGTAGGGGTCGATGCTGAGGTCGAGTTGGAGCTTATAGCCCCACCAAGTAAACCCGTAAGCAGCAGGGGAGTGGCAACAGGGCTGGCAGTGGATAGCGCTGGTGGGCTCAAAAACTCAGTCAAAGCCTGTGCCGCCGCTTCATCATTAAGTACCAATAATGATAGCTGGGATGGGTCTCCGTGGGCATACACGATCACCGGATTAGATGGGCTCGCAGAGAGGCTGCTCACTGGAGACAGCATATAGCCTGCGGCGCCATCGCCAGCGAGGGTTATTGAGCAGGTGGCTTGTTCTACAGTCGTTTCTTCAGCTGCGCATAGATCATAGTAGTTTTTAATGAGTAATTGTGTGCCATCGGCCGCCATGATGGATAAATCATCTTTGAGTCGGGTGGCGATCACCTGGTCCAATAGCTGTGAATCATCGCCTAAGTAACGTATGAGGCGATAGTGCTCACCAGCAACAGGCATCAGTTCATGTGCATTGCCAGGGGTCAGTGCCATGACTATGCTAGCCCCAGCGTCTATTAACAAAATTTGTTCTAGTTGTAGACTTGATGAGTTGACCGTCAGATTGCTCATACCTTCCCTTTGGTAGCCTGAGTGATGCCTATATTTAATAAATAGGCATAAAAATTGATACTAATTAATATAGACTATATTTGACTAATATCAATAGGTTTAGTGGCTACAGTTTGCATGGTATGCACTTGCGTTTTTTGAGCAGCCAAGCTAATCTGAAAATTAAGTTAACCTGTTAAGGACTATTGTGTGAGTCAAAAAAACATACTCTTTATTATGCTGGATCAGCTGCGAGCTGATGCTTTGTCCTGTTACGGCAACACTGTAGTCGATACTCCCAACATAGATCGTTTGGCGCACCAAGGTGTGCAGTTTAATCGCTGTTATATTCAGGGCACCAGCTGCGGCAATTCCCGTGCCTCTTATTATACTGGCCGTCACGTACGCTCCCATGGGGCGAGTTGGAATGGTTGGCCCAATCGAGTGGATGAACTGACACTGGCTGACCATTTAAATCCCTGCGGCATGAATACCTATCTGATGGGTAAAACCCACATGAAACCGGATGTGGCGGGCATGGCGCGCTTAGGTGTTGAACCGCAATCTGAATTAGGCCGCTTTTTGAGTAATGCAGGTTTTAGCCAAGGCGAACACGATGACGGATTACATACCGTGGGCGTGGCTGGTGGATATGGAGGTGGTGGAGATCCGGCTTATTTCGACTACTTGCGAAAAAACGGTTACGCCGCCAAAAATCCTTGGGCGACGTGGGCTAACGCCGTAGAAGATGAAAACGGCATATTGCGTAATGGCATGTATTTAAAACACGGTCATTTACCGGCCCGTGTCGATAAAGCCCATTCAGAAACCGCCTACACTACAGATCGAGCGATTGAAATGATCGCTCAATTTGGCCAACAAAATTGGTGTTTGAGTTTGTCCTACATTAAACCCCATTGGCCCTTGGCGGCGCCTGCGCCTTATCACCAAATGTACCGTGGTTTGGAGCTGCCTCAGGCCAATAAATGCAGCGCCCAAAAACAAAATGCGCATCCGATATACCAAGCCTTTATGGAGTTACCTCAGAGCCAAACCTATAGTAACGATCAATACCGCGAACACGCCTTACCTACCTATTATGGCTTAGTCAAAGAAATCGATGACAACTTGGGCCGTTTGTTTGCAAGCCTTGAGCAACAGGGCCAAAGCCAAAACACCATGATTGTACTCACTACAGACCATGGGGATTTTTTTGGTGACCATTGGTTAGCCGAGAAAGACCTATTCCACGATGTAGTGACGCGGGTGCCTTTGTTAATTATGGACCCGAGCTCAGCCGCCAATGCCAGCCGTGGTACCCAGTGTGATGAAATGGTTTGCGCCATTGACTTGATCCCTACCTTTGTGGAGTGGGCTGGTGGAGAGCCACAGTGGCAGTGGCTAGAGGGGCGATCTTTAGTGCCTGTTTTACACGCCTCATTAGACGCTCAAAAGGTCGATTTTGATCGCGATTGTGTGGTGTCTGAATGTGATTATGGGGTCATGAGGTTTGCTAAAGACTTAGGCCGTACGAGTTACAATGCACGCATGACCATGTTGTTTGATGGGCGTTATAAATACGTTCACTGTTTGGGTTTTGATCCTATGTTATTTGATCTGCAGGAAGACCCTAATGAACACATGGATCTGGGCCGGGATACTGGCTACGGCGGCGTTAGGTCGCAACTCAGTGAACAAATGTTGGACTGGGGCGCTGGTTTGAAGAACCGGGTGACCGTGAGTCAGGAGACGTTTAATCACCGTGCCAGTGGTGCTGCCGGCAAGGTGGGTATATTGATTGGTTATTGGCAGCAAGAGGACGTGCCTGTGGCCCTGCAGCTAGACCCAGAGGTGTCTGCTAGCTAAGTTCCCACATGGCTACATGGTCACGCGGGAACTTAGCTGGTGGTAGGCTAACTGTTGACGCGTCGGCCGCGCCATGGGCTGATGGCGCCTACGCCAAACAAGGTGATGGCCATTGCCAGCCACCAACCTAATATGGGCACGCTGGTAATTAACGCTGCACACATCACCCCTAAGGTTACGGCTAACACTATCGAAAGTAAGGAACTGGGTAATTCTCCCCGGGCCGCCAACCAAATACGCGCGCCGATAAAATAGCTGCCCATCCAATACCCTAAAAATACCACCACTATGGTGACCACCACCAATAAGATGGACAGGGGAATACCAATAAACGTGAGGGCAGTGACAATAACGCTGCCGCTCAATAGCGATAACCCAAAGAAGCCATAACCGATAGAAGCCAGTACCGATTGCCAAGCACGAGCGTAGGCACTGCTGGTGAAGTTTTTGGCAATGATGACAATGAAACTAGTTAGTACCACCGCTACCAGCAGTTCGTAAAAAATACCTAAGCCCATGGTGCCCATGTGTTCGCCCACGGGTTCTACAAACTCTTGGTCTAGAAGTTGGCTGCTGGCGCGGTAAATAACGCGGTCTGGGCTGATAACGTGGCTAGGGATTTCAATATCGGCACTGCCGGCACCATAGAGTATTAAGTCGCCATCAATACGTGCATCAGGACCAAAGATTAAATGTTCTGCAGCCAATGCCGCGGTGCCAGCTACGGGGCCGTTGAGGTTAATACGCTCGCCTGCGTATTGCATATCACCACCTACGGAAGCGTTTATATCAATCGCCGATGCGGCACCCCTAAGGTCACCACCAATGGCTGCGTCTACGGCAATGGTTTGGCCCACAACGAAAGCGTCGCTGCCAATGCTTGCGGCAATCTCCACATGATCACCTGCGGCATAGAGGCTGTTACCAACGCTGGCGTCAATGCTCACGTCTGAGGCAATGACATGGGCGCTGCCGGTGATGGCGGAGTTAAGATCAAAGGTACGGCCTAGGCCAAACACATCATCCACCCCACGGTGACTCAGGGATATTTTGTCACCGGTGCTAATAAAATCGTTACCCAATAGGTCTGGGCTACCTTCTGCTGCGGCCCAACCCGGTGACAAACACATGGCTGCGGTCCACAACACCAGACAATATTGTTTTAACATGGCTTGCATATCGTTCTCCCCGTTTATCCCATTGAGCGAATTATAGACTATGCGCCCAGTATTGCATGGGTGATTAAGTAGACAGATGATTAGGGTTGTTCGTAGGTGCCATAGATCTGCGTTGTAGCGTGGCGCTTATGCCAGCGCCCTAAGGCCATGACATCGGTAATCTTGTGCTGCTCATCTAAAACTACCATATCTGCGTCCTTGCCTGCTTGCAAGCGGCCTTTGTGGTGAAACTTGAGTAAATCGGCCACATTGGCCGTAAACGGGGCAAGGGCTTCACTCATAGGTACACCAGCGTGGAGAATGTCTTGCAATGTTTCTGGCAAAGTCGACGCGCAACCCACCCCCATGCGCTCCGGCTCACCTTCTTCGTTAAAGTGGGGTAAACAGCCACCACCATCAGAACTAATGGTTAAACGATCGGCAGGATAGCCCGCTTCGCGGTAGCGTAAAAAGGCCTGCGCTGCCGAGTAGCCTGGTTCGCTATGGCCTGCTGGAAAGGCCGTTACGTCTAATCGGACGCCAAGGTTAGCTAAGGGTAGGGCTTCTTCAAACAGGTTTTTGTTGCGGTTGATATGGGTGGGGTTAAATACCCGGGCCGGAATTTCAGATTGGTCTAATGCCTCGCGTACCAGTTGTAAACCGCGTTTGCCGTCGCCCATATGAATATGCAAAATGCCCGCTTTACCGGTCATTAATCCAGCCACGTGGGCTTCGCTTGCCACTCTTAAAAATTCGTCTAAGGTGGGTTGGCTAGAACGGTGATCACTGATGGCCAGTTCCCCCACACCAATCACTGGGTCGATAAAGGTAATGTCGCCACGGGCGCTGCCGGTAAGGGTAGTGAGTGGTAAATGGTAGCCGCCGGTATGGCACCAGGCCGACATGCCTTCTGCTCGCAAACCATAGGCTTGAGTCACCAGGGTTTGGGTATTACGTGTTAGGTCATCGGTGCCTAATACACCCACCACGCTGGTGACGCCAGACTGAGTGAACTGCGACAGAAATACCGCAGGTACGCGACTAGCTGGCCCTGTTTCCCCGCCGCCGCCGGTAATGTGGGCATGGCCGTCAATAAAGCCTGGCACTAACGAAGCGCCTGCTAAGTCCACTTCTTCACAGTTCAATTTAGCGTCTATTTGCGGCGCATCAACACCAATATAAACAATTTTTTCGCCCGCTATTAAAAGGTGGCAAAGCCCCATAGGTTGGGGGGAAAAAACATTGGCATTAGCAATTAACGTTAACATGTATGGGTCTTTAATGAAGTGAATGAATAGGGTAAACCTTAGCATGAATAACCTTATCTATACGACTTATATCGCCTAGCCTAGAGCTAAGTAGTTGTTTTTTATACCCTTGGTAAGTTACTGTTAAGCTTGTATTGCCGTTAGGAAAAATCCATGTTTAAAGTCATCTCGTTTGGAGAAGCGTTGGTCGATTTGTTGTCCAACAAGGTCAACAATGACTCGGCTGACGCGTTCGATAATAGCGCTGAATCGTTTGCTAAATTTCCTGGCGGTGCCCCTGCCAATGTTGCGGCAGCGGTATCTCGTTTGGGTGGTGATGCTTATTTTGCAGGTATGTTGGGTGATGACATGTTTGGCAATTTTATTGCCCATTGTTTGTACCAAGAAGGCGTTAAGCTGGATTATCTCAGTCGTACCAAAGATGCTAAAACCGGTTTGGCATTTGTGTCATTAGATGCAGAGCGCGAGCGTAGTTTCGAATTTTACCGTCATCCATCGGCCGATATGTTATTCACCTCCGATCACTTTCCCAACCATTGTTTCGACGGTAATGGTATATTTCATTTTTGTTCCAACACCCTCACTTGTGAAGGTTTGTATGACGCCACCCTGGTCGGTTTAAAACGGGCTAACGCGGCACAGTGGTTGTGCAGTTTTGATGTTAACTTGCGGCTTAATCTATGGGCTAATATTGACCAAGCCATGCCCGCCATTTGGCAGTGTTTTGACTATGCCGATCTAGTGAAAATGAGTTTGGAAGAATTAGAGTTTGTGGCAGGCGATGAAACACACGAGACGACCCTAGCTAACATTATGGCAGCGGGTGTCAAACTCATCATTATTACCGACGGTGGTCACCCCTTACGGTATTTCAGTGCCCAGGGACACGGTGAAATGGTGCCCTTAAAAGTGCAAATGGTGGATGCCACTGCGGCCGGTGACGCTTTTGTAGGGGGCTTGTTATTCTCCCTTGCCGAACAAGAGGTTACACCAGCCGATTTTGAAGCATTTATAACTAACTCAGCCCAACTGGAAACCAGTGTTCGCTTTGCTAGTGCCTGTGGTGCATATGCAGTACAGCGTCAGGGAGCGATTAGTTCGTTACCTCGGCTAGGGGATGTAGTCCCATGAATAAAGTACCGGTCCCCGAGTTCAGAAGCGCTACTTTTCTCACCCAGCATATCCAAACCACCATGGACTTATACCACCCGCGGGCTATCGACCCCCAGGGTGGGTTTTTCCATTTTTATCGTGATGATGGCACTGTTTATGATGCCAGCACTCGCCATTTGGTAAGTAGCACACGCTTTATTTTTAACTATTGCGAAGCCGCTCGTCAGTTTGATAATGAACAATACCTTGATGCCGCACGCCATGGCTTAAATTATTTGCGTTCAAGCCATTTGAACTCAACCACCGGTGGCTATGCCTGGTTAATCGAAGCGGGTAAGCCTGTTGACCAAACTAACCACTGTTACGGCTTGGCATTTGTTTTATTGGCCTACTCGTCTGCTGTAAAAGCCGGCATCACCGAAGCTAGTCCTTGGTTGCGTCAAACCTTTGAGTTGATGGAACAGCACTTTTGGTCGGCGTCTGATGGTTTGTATGCCGACGAAGCCAGTGCAGATTGGCAGCAGCTGTCGCCTTACCGCGGGCAAAACGCCAATATGCATACTTGTGAAGCCCTTATTGCTGCCTATCAAGCCACCGCAGAACAATGCTACTTGGAGCGGGCCTTGTTGCTAGCCCGCAATATTTGTGTGCGCCAGACTCAAACCACACAAGGTCAAATTTGGGAACACTACGACCTGGCTTGGCAGGTGGATTGGCAGTACAGCAAAGATGACCCGCAAAACCTGTTTCGGCCTTGGGGTTATCAACCTGGGCATTTCACAGAGTGGGCTAAGCTATTGCTCATATTAGACCGCTATCAACCCCAAACATGGTTAGTTCAAACCGCTCAATCACTGTTTGATCAAGCCTTAGACAAAGCCTGGGATCAACAACACGGCGGCATCTGTTATGGCTTTGCGCCCAATGGTGAAATCTGCGATGGCGATAAATATTTTTGGGTACAGGCGGAATCTATGGCGGCAGCCGCTTTGTTGGCAGAAAAAACCGGCGAACAGCGCTACTGGGACTGGTATGACAAATTGTGGGCCTACGCTTGGGAGCATTTCATTGACCATCAATATGGCGCTTGGTACCGGATTCTCAGTCGTAATAACACCAAATACGACGACCTAAAAAGCCCTGCGGGAAAAACCGACTACCACACTATGGGCGCTTGTTATGAAGTGATTAATAATTGCCGATTGATGGGCGACTAATTGCAATTTTCTCATTAGTGGATCATTATCGCGCGAGGTAGTTTACTTATGGTCTTAGATAGACAGTTTTAGGAGGTTTTATGTCGCCCATTGGCTCCACTAAAATTGATGCCGAGCAAATGCAAACTTGGCTCCAAAGCCCCTACGATACTGAGTCGGTGGCTAGTTTTAAGGCCGGTCCAGGCATTCAAAAGCTGCAGCTTAAGTTTGATATCGACAAGTTGCAGCAGTGTTATCGTCAACTGCAGCATCAGCTAGAAGACCTAGGTTCGGGTTTTCATGTGATGGCGCTGACTCGTCGCCCAGGCGTGGAGAAACCTACAGCAGAAGACAACTGCGGCCGTTTTTGGACTCGGGTCGATGATAGTTACACCGAAGTCCCTCGCGATGTGATGGTGGACGAAGCGGCTTACAGTGAATTTAACCCTCTGTTTGCCGACACTTATCTAGCCGAAGTTTATGCACAATTGACAGCTCGATTCCCTATCGGACGCATGCGGGTACTAGGCAAAGACCCCTACAACTGCAATTCTTGGCACCGCGATCCAGAGCCGCGCCTACACATTCCTATTCTCACTAACCCCGGTTCCTTGTTTATCGTTAACCATCATTGCACTCACTTGCCCGCTGATGGTTCAGTTTATTTCACGGATACACGGGGCTATCACACGGCCCTTAATGGTGGTGAAGATTCTCGGGTCCACATTGTGGCGGCCCTTCCATACGCTGGGCAACAGGTCAGCGATGCTCAAGTACTCGCAACATCATTATCAAATAAGGACTAAACCATGGCATCTCACTACCCCTTAGCAGAACACAGAGGCCAAACTCAAGTTGAAATCAGTATAGACCTGCGTAGCGACACGGTGACTCAACCTAACGCCGCCATGCGTCAAGTGATGGCAGAGGCGCAAGTCGGCGATGATGTGTATGGTGACGACCCCAATGTGAATGCCCTAGAACAGCAAACCGCCCAGTTGTTAGGCAAGCAGTCGGGTTTGTTTTTGCCAAGCGGTACCATGAGCAACTTGGCCTGTGTGTTAGCCCATTGCCAGCGAGGAGAAGAAGTGCTGGTGGGAGAGCAATACCATATTAGTTGCGACGAAGCGGCGGGTGTTGCCGTGCTGGGCAGTGTGGCCATGCATCCTTTACAAACCGATGTATTTGGACGCTTTGAAGTGGAGCAAATGACGGCCGCCATAAAACCCAACGACTACCATTGTCCCGTGACTCGACTATTGTGCTTAGAAAATACCGTATCGGGCTGTATTCAAGACCAAGATCATATTGATACATTGGTTGAGTGCGCCCAACAACACGGTCTGGCGACACATATGGATGGCGCACGCTTGCTCAATGCTGCGGTGGCCCAAAACCTACCGCCGGCCCGGTTAGTGCAGTCCATCGACACGGTGTCTTTATGTCTATCTAAAGGCTTAGGAGTGCCCCTAGGCTCGGTGTTAGTGGGGCCTAACGATGTGATAGCGCGGGCCCG
>DPHD01000087.1 GCA_003523085.1 Oceanospirillaceae bacterium
GGCTAGTGGATTTTTTACGGCTTTGGCTTGGCCATGGGTGAATAATGAGGCCGAGTGTTGGACGCGAGGAACTGCCATTAAATTCATGACTAAAGCTCAAGGTATTACGGCCGCTTTGAGAGCCTGCTCAATAGTCTACTGTTGTGCCATGCAAGGTAAGTTTAAGCACGCTGACTTGGTCAATTGGGTTAGATACACTCATTCGGTATGGTTCAGCATGCCTTGCCATGGGGTTATTGAAAGGTCATGTTCCTCATTTTGTATTGAGTCGCGGATTGCCCTTGGACTCCAAGCACTGATATGTTGCCTAGTGCAAAAACTGGATTTGCGGTTTGTATTGATGACGGCGTATAGTTAAACCACTATCGTGAGTGATAGTGCTGGAAAATTTACCATAGCCCGATATCAGTGAGGATGATTTTATGCTTCGAGTGTTTTTGATGGCAGTTTTAGTTGCTCTTGCCCCCCTTAGCGTGGCCGATGGTCATTGGTCTAATTGGTCGGATAAAACCCTGTGTCGGGTGTTAAAATCCGATCAAAGCAATGCGGGTTACCGAGCAGAGGCTGTTGATCGTGGGCTCGATTGTGTGGCCCCTTCTGCGGTTGTAGCAGAGCAACCCACACGGCTTATTGATGATTTGATTGCAACGGGCAAAGTCACCATTATGGCCGCTACCGACGTTTCAGAAAAAACCATCAACAACACCAAAAAATGGATGAACGTCGCGGCTAAGACCTGGTTTACCAAACAGACGCCTGCCTCCAACTATTATTACCCTATCGTCATTACCCTCGTTGGCCAGAGTACCAGCGCAGCCAATGTTTTGGATGACCAGTTGTGTGAAGAAATTAGCAAAAAATCATACAGCACACGCCTGTGTGGTCGATATTTGGCGGATTATGCTCGCGATGGTGGTGCGGGTATCAATTCATCGCGCATGAATGACAAATTTCATTTTATGGTGGTCGGTACCACCCGTAGGACCCCTTCCGATGACTTAGGGGACACCATCTTGCACGAGGCATTTCACATTTACCAACTGTCTCAAATTACCACCAAGAACCGCGATTTAATTGAAACTAAGCGTGGTAGAAGGTCGGGTGATCATAGCCGCGACGTGCCATGGTGGACCGAAGGCACCGCAACCTACTTGTCTTATTTAACCTATTCTAGACAACCTAGAATTAGACAAGGCTACCTTAAAAATATGATTCGCTGTGAACTAGGTGATTGTGAAGGCCACAGGGCACCGCGTATAGATGAATACTTTGAATTGGGTACCAAGCTCTACAATATTGATTATGGCAACAACAGAATGATTGCCTACCGAGTGGGTGCCTTGTTTGCCGCCTACCTTATTAATGACGTGGGGGAGGACAAGCTATTTGACTATTATGAAGCCGAAGATGAATTAGGCTTTGAAACCTCATTTGAAACCCATTTTGGTCGGCCATACCGAGATTATATCAACCAATTTGAAGTGTTTTTAAAACAGCCCCTATGGAAAATATTAAAAATCATTCCGTAACGCTTAGTTAAGCCAACTCGGTGCCTGATCCTCAGCGCGCCCAGTCAGCGCCGCTTGCGCACAAGCAGCAAGGCTGCCAAAACGCACGTCGCGGCCACTTAAGCCTTTGGCGTAGTGCGAATACTTGCCCGAGTTGGTCATCAAGGTTTTAGCGCTAGTTGGAAACACCGGTTCGGTGATCGAACACCAGCAGACGTCTGGTATCACCTGTACTCCAGCGTCTTTGAGCTGCGCAACAATGCCTTCTGCTTGGGCCTGTTCCAATACATGCCTACCTACAGTGACGATGGTGTTGGTGGCCACGTGACAGCGCTGGCCTGCCAGTAAGTCGGCTAACGACCTACATTCCGTAAGCGATGCGTGAGGGCTACCTATGGCGACGAGGTCGATTTGTGCGCCAGCGGCATTGAATTTGTGCCATACCTGCTTTAAATCAATCACTCCAATAACGAAGCGATCTGCACCTAGAGTAGGCGCAATATCGCCTTCGGGCGTATGACCACGAACGTGCAGCATGGGTGCTGCAGACGTGGTGCCAAAGGCTGCGCACAATGCTTTTAGGTCATCTTGGGTGATGCTGTGGTGTTCAAGCCCGGTAATAACGGGGATCCGGTCTGGAGATTTCACCCCCGTCAACCAACCCAGCATGGGCCATAGGGCATCATCGTAGTGCGTAGGTACATCAATATGAACTACACGCTGCGCAGCTCTGTTTTGATCAAGGTAAACCCCGGTTTTGGGCGCGCGGCCGGTCATGGCGATAAACAAGTCGAGGTAGTCCGGGTGTTTTACGCTTCTGGCACCTAGTACAGAATTGGCAAAAATTACCGCGTTGGATTCAGACCAGCCAATGTCCTCCCCATAGCGCGGCGGTTCTTCAAGCAAATAGGGTGCGCAGGTAAAGGTCGGGCGTGCACCCATTGTGACGTAGGCATCTGCCAAGCGGCTTGCCTTGTGGCCAAAGTCAGGTGGCACGCCTTGGGTTTGCCAGTGTTCTCGGTCCACCGAAATGGCATTTATAGTGGTGGGTATACGTATTTTAGCGCCCATGGAGAGCATCATTTCTGCAAAATCTAGGTTGGCATCGTGGGCTAGGAGACAGCCGTCAATATGGGCTCGTGAAACATCGATTAATGATTTAGCCCCTTGTGCAGCCGCAATACGGCACAAGACTTCCATGGCCACTTTAAGTGCCTTGCCTTGCTGCCCTTGTAGCATATTTTGATCAGTGTCGGTGAGGTCGAGTTGGTCGGCGCTACGCTGTACCAAGCTGATAGACTGGCCAACAAACTCCAGCGTGTTGTGGCTAATTGTTGCGTGGGGCGCGTTCGATAGCTTGTTGAATACATCGGCTGGCAAGCGCAACACCGCAATAGGGCGATCAAACAACTGTGCTGCAATCATGGCGCCAAGGGTAAGAATGTCTTCCGCTTCGCGAAATACCAAGGCCGCAGGCGCATTGCCATTGCGAGCCAGTTCCAACAACACGCCACTGCCACTACAAGAGCCGCGAGAGGTGGGCATCAACACAACGTGGCCTGCCAGTGACACGCCATGATTTGGGTGGTGGGCGTCGATGATGATGCCGGTTTGGGGATCAACCCCACCCCAAAAGCTAAGGCCTTCGGCACCATAGAGCACCTTACCTTGGGCCCTAGCCTGCACAAGGATGGTGGGTATGTGTAACGAGCAAGATGGTGTCATAAGTTGATCAATTCAAAGTAAAGGCCAACAGTATACGTGACACCAAAGTTAAGCAATAATCAGTGTTTAACATCGATAGAGTCAAGCCCATGTCATCTCAAGGTTTAGCCCATATATATGGTGAAGTAGTTCCCATTAGTGAAGCAAAAATTTCGCTATTAGACTGGGGCTTTTTACATTCAGACGCCACTTATGACGTGGCCCATGTGTGGGACGGCCACTTTTTTCGCTTGTCCGATCATGTGGAGCGTTATTATGCCGGCATGGAAAAGCTGCGTATGACCATACCATTTAGCAAAACCCAGCTTACCCAATTGTTATTACAGTTGGTGGCACAAAGTGGGTTACGTAATGCCTATGTGGAAATGATCACCACCCGTGGCCAGCCAGAGCCAGGATCTAGAGACCCTCGGTTATGTACTAATCAGTTTTTTGCTTTTGTGGTGCCTTTTGTGTGGATCGGTCAGCCAGACCAAGGGTTACATCTAGCCATTAGCCAGCAACAACGCATTCCTACGGCATCAGTTGACCCCACCATTAAAAACTATCATTGGTTAGACCTAGTGATGGGGCAGTTTGAGGCCTATGACCGTGGTGCCGAAACAGCCGCCGTGGTGGATGCCAGTGGCAATATAAAAGAAGGCCCAGGCTTCAATATATTTGTGATTAAAAACAACCAGCTGCTCACGCCAGGTGAAGGTGTATTACTGGGCATCACTCGACATACGACTATTGAGATAGCTCATCAACTAGGTATTCAAGTCGTATGCACAGACGTGTCTGCACACGCGTTGCGAACTGCCGACGAAGCGTTTGCCACTAGTACAGCTGGTGGTATTATGCCAATCACCCAAGTGGATGATCATGTGATTGGGTCTGGCGACATAGGCGCCTTAACTTCGAAATTACAAAGCGCTTATTGGGCCATGCACAAGCAATCTGCATATACCCTAGCTGTGGCTTACGACGGATGACTATGCCTAGCGTTGAATGAACCTGTGGATAGGGATATAATTCCATTCTATTCAATACCGTCTGGGGTTTCATTCATGCAGATCACCGATAAAAATGCAGTAACCGAAGGGTTAGCAAATATAACATTAGAATCACTCAAGCTATCAGAAGCTGTGATTAAGCTAGTGGAGCGAGCTTTGGCAGACGGTTCTCTAAACAGTTCTGATATTCTAAAAATGTTACGTGGCTGAACGCAGCTACATTTATTAATTTTCTTGGGCTGACTAACGCCAAAGAGCTTCAAGAAAAAGAGTCTGATATTTCCTTCGTAAGATCCATAGAGCTCCTACAACAACGGAATTTGATTAACCAGAGCTTCGATTTTTCCCATCTAAAAGCCATCCATTACCACCTATTTCAAGACTTGTACTGTTGGGCAGGAAAGCCGCGATCCTACGACCTAAAGAAAAGAAACGATACGATACGCCGTATCATTGCTTAGTGTGCCCGTATAACGATGTAAGCCGTATCAACAAATCAGAAGGTAAAAACCCCCATGGAAAAGCCATTTTCCCAAGCCTGCGCCAATAACCAAACCGTCATCTGCGAAGTACTAGAACGCGTGTTTGCGGATAAGAAAAATGCACTCGAAGTGGGCAGCGGTACGGGCCAGCATGGCGTGTATTTTGCTAAAAATATGCCTCATCTCAATTGGCAGACGAGCGATAGAGCGCAAAACCACGCGGGTATCAAGCATTGGATTAAAGACAACCCTGCGCCCAACTTACTCGCTCCTATCGCTCTAGACGTACTTAGCGACAGCTGGCCAACAACGTGTTACGACGCGGTTTTCTCTGCCAATACCGCTCACATCATGCCTTGGCAAGCGGTGGTTGCCATGTTTGCTGGTGTAGGCGAACGGCTGTTATCGGGTGGTGTGTTTTGCCTTTATGGGCCGATGAAATATCACGGAGTGTTGGCAGCCCAATCTAACGTTCGCTTTGATGCGTGGCTTCAGCAGCAAGTGCCCCATCAGGGTATTAGAGAGTTCCAGGAGCTCAATCAATTGGCTATGGATGCAGGCCTAACATTGCAAGAAGACAATGCGATGCCCGCCAATAACCAACTCATTGTTTGGCAAAAACAGTAACCTTGGCCTTGGTTTAAAAGGCCAGTTGGCTACCTGCTTCAATCTGTTGTTCATTAGTAGCAAGCATGGCGATGGTGTGCCCTTTAGTCACAAAGTGATGACCAGTGATGCTAAACAAATAGCCATCGCAAGGCGCTAATATAGGTATGGATTTGGCCGTAGGGTTATCGAGCAGCACTATATCTGCCAATGCCTCACCAGCCTTAAACGTATCGCCCAGCTTTGACCGATAGGTCACGATGCCGGATAGTGAGGCGACGACCAATTTCACCTGATCTACATCCAACTGTTTTAGTGCAACGGGCTGTGTTGGTGCCGGTTTAGGTGCCCGGTTGATTAGGTTTTCGTGGTTTAGGAAATCTAAAATCCCCTGACAATCTTGCTCTGCTAATGTAGGACACACATCTTTATTACCGCGTAATTCAAGCGTGGCGGCAAAGCAGGGTTGAGAAAATACCTTCCTGCCTAAATGGTTTTCCATGTTAACCCAAGGTTGGGTGTGCGTACCGTCGAATGCAACGGTGCCGGATACGTCTTCCTCCAAACAAATTTCGAAGTTTAGTGCCTTGGCCAACGCCGTACCGGTTGCTTGTTGATGCGTGCCATAAAATACATGGGGCAATGCAACATCATCACAGTGTAAGTCGAGCACGTAATGCGCATCGATCGAATGCGATAATAATATTTTGTGTAATGAGCTTATTTCAAAGTCATCTGTTCTCTGGTTGACCAGATTTTTTAGGCCCGATCGCATAACTTGATCATTCTTTAGAGGGTCATCACCAAATGACGTGGCTAAAGCAGCAATGACTTGCCCAGGGTTGATGGCCATCTTACGATTAAAGTTTTGGCCGGTGTGCCAGTCGCAACGACCAATTATGTGACCAAAAGATCGCTGCCGTAAACCAATAGGATTAGCAAAGGGCACCAATACTATTTCTGCCTTGAGTGCGCCTTGTTGGTCTAACTGTTGCAAATGCTTAAGCAAGTGCTGCGCCACAAGTAGACCAGGATGCTCGTCGGCATGTAAACCCGCTTGTATATAGACTTTTTTGCCCCCACTGGGGCCAAAACGGTGTAAATGAATTTGAGCTTGGTTACCTACGCTCGCGGCGGGCAGGGTGATTGTTTCGAATGCCATGTGTGGGTCTCGTGTATGGTTAAAATAGCTAGGTTTCAGCCTTGCTAGGCGCCTTTGTTTGGGTCTAAAATCGGTAAAATCTAATCATAGCAAAACCTATGCCCAGAACAACAATGCTAGAGTATTACGCAAGATGAAAATTGAACAAGTCACCCCCGCCATTGGTGCCGAACTATCTGATATTTGCTTAAATAATCTTACCGCCAAAGATTATGACGATATTTATGAGGCACTGATTGAGCACAAGGTTATCTTTTTTCGCGACCAAGATATAACGCCAGCAGCACATTTGGCGTTTGCCAAAAGTTTTGGTGAGCCAGAGCCGCCGCATCCTATTTACCCTAGCATAGAGGGTTATGAACAGATTGTGTTGTTAAAAAGTGGTGCCGGCAGCAAGCCAGACACCAACGACTGGCATAAAGACCTGACCTTTAAAGCCAGCCCTCCCTTCACCAGCATACTACATGCCATAGAAGTGCCCGACGTGGGTGGAGATACTTTGTGGTCTAACACCAATGCGGCTTACGCAGCGCTGCCAAAAGTATGGCAAGACCACCTTGAAGGCATGGAAGCCATGCATGACATAGGCACCTTTAGAAATGACTTGTATCGTAAAGGCGGCATAGAAGCAGTGAACGAGGGCCTTAAGAGCACCGGTTCTGCAGTACATAAAATTATAGACACCCATCCCGTAAGCGGTTTGAAGTACCTCAATATTAACCAGTCGTTTACGCGCCATATTGTGGGTGAGATCCAGGGCGAGAGCGACCGCATTCTGCAGTACCTCTACCAGCACATGGCTAAACCCGAGTTTCAGGTGCGCTTGCGCTGGCGCAAAAACACCATTGCCATGTGGGACAACCGCATCACTCACCACTATGCTGTGTGTGACTATTTGCCCAAAGTGAGGCACATGCAACGGGTCACGGTGTTGCAGGATAAGCGTGAGCCTTAGTTATTTTTTGAGCTCATTCCACACTAGACTAGATTGCTCCAACATGTCAGGATATGGTCATCTAGCCTATGGTGTAACGGCGCTCAATTGTAAATAAGGAGTTATAATCATGCCTAAAGGCTACCTCATTGGGATGGTAAAAATCACCAATCAAGACGATTTTACGGCCAACTACGGCGCTAAGGTAGAAAGCGCATTTGCGCCATTTGGCGGTAAGTTTATCGTCCGTACGGGCACTACCAGCCACCATGAAGGGCGTCACTGTGACCGCTACGTGATCGTAGAATTCCCAAGCCTAGAACAAGCAACACAAGCCATAGAAAGCCCAGCCTACCAAGCCATCAAACCCCACCGAGTTAACAATAGCGACATCGACTATGGTTCGTTTATGTTGTTGCAAGGTGTGTAACCTGCTTCAACGTTAATGTAGAGGAATGCTTGTGAGTGAAACACTAAACGGCCACTGCTTATGCGGCCATGTGCAGTATGTCAGTGAGGGCAAACCAACTTGGGCTTGTTTTTGCCATTGTGGCGACTGCCGTAGAAATTGCGCTGCACCTATTGTGGCCTTCCTT
>DPHD01000097.1:0-4341 GCA_003523085.1 Oceanospirillaceae bacterium
TAAAAATGGCATCGAGCTAATGCTTGTTAATCGGGTGTTGATTCTCGATCAGGCTAAGGAAGACTTGCTCGAAGCTCGAGCATTTTACTCACGACAAGAAGCTGGTTTAGGAAAGTATTTCTGGGATTCTTTGGTCTCCGATATCGAGTCCTTGCATGTGCATGGTGGCGTTCATGTGAAACAATTTGGCTACTATCGAATGTCGTCTCACCGTTTTCCTTATTCAATTTACTACGACTTGGTAGATCAGTCGGTTCAGGTGGTTGCGGTGCTTGCTGAACGTAGAAATCCTAGCCTTATTGGTAAGCATCTTACAGTCTAATCCCCCATGTCGGCTTTACGAATACGTTCCAGTCGGCTCTGCTCTTCCATAAAGGCTTGGCTGATTTCTTCTAATACAGTGTCAACGTCTGCTGCCTCGGTATCTTCTGCAAAATGCCCGGTGAGTTGCGTATTAGGGTGTAGGTCGCCCGCTTCAAATAAGGCCCACATTTCTGGGGCGTAGCGGGTGCTGCTTAGTTCGGGTGCGAATTGAGCGTAGTAATTGGTGATGTTTTCCACGTCTCGGCGATGCATTTTTTCGGCATTATTATTCGAGGCCGCATCAACAGCTTGCGGAAGATCGATAATCACTGGGCCATAATCGTCTAAGAGGACGTTAAAGGGTGATAGGTCCCCGTGAACCAAACCCGCACAGAGCATGCGCATAATGTCGTGCATCAGGGTTTTATGGTCCTCCAGTGCTTGGTCTTTGGTCATGGCAACATCGTTTAAGCGAGGCGCAACTTGGTCGCCGTCGTAAGTGATTAGCTCCATTAGCAATACCCCATCAAAGCAGCCGTAGGGTTGGGGTACACGAACACCAATGTTGGCCAGTGTGTAGAGCGCAGTGACCTCGGCAGATTGCCATTCTTCTTCTTGCTGTTGGCGGCCAAATTTGGAGCCTTTTTCCATGGCGCGTCCACGGCGGCTGTTGCGAACCTTTCGTCCTTCCTGGTAGGTTACGGCTTGTTTGAATGCGCGTTTGCCCGCTTCTTTGTAAACCTTCGCACAGCGAATTTCGGCGCCACAGCGCACCACAAAAACGTCGGCTTCTTTGCCGCTCATTAAAGACCCGATCACTTCGTCAACTAAGCCATTCTCAACCAGCGGGCGTATTCGTTTTGGGATTTTCATAAGTGTTTATGGGGTGTCGTTAGTGAGACCTAGTTAATGGTGTTTTTAAGTCATATTTCAAGTCATTTTAACATCATAGTGGTTGCTTAAGGGGGTGCAAAAATCTACCCATAAAACCTCGCTTTCAGGTATAATTCGGCCACTATTTTTGCGTACTTATTTGCGGTATCGAAACATGTTCGAAATCAATCCCTACCTCCTTTCCATGAAAGACCTTGCGCAGCGCACTAATGTGCTTAGGGGGTACCTTTGACTATGATGGCAAACAAGAACGTTTAGTTGAAGTCGAGCGTGAGCTAGAGCAGCCAGATGTATGGAATGACGCCGAACGCGCCCAAGCGTTGGGCAAAGAGCGCTCGTTGCTAGAAGGGGTGGTGAATACCATTGATATAATGGATGCAGGCCTCGTGGATGCCCGCGACTTGCTCGACCTTGCCGTCGAAGAAAACGACGAAGACACCCTCAACGAAGTACAACCCGAGCTAGATGCCTTAACGGCGAGTTTAGAAAAACTTGAGTTTAGACGTATGTTCTCCGGTGAAATGGACCCTAACGCCGCCTTTTTGGACATCCAATCGGGCTCCGGCGGCACCGAAGCCCAAGATTGGGCTAGCATGATCTTGCGCATGTATTTACGCTGGGGTGAGCAAAAAGGTTTTAAAGTTGAGCTCATGGAAGTCAGTGATGGTGATGTGGCGGGCATTAAAAGCGCCACTATTCGGTTTGAAGGTGATTACGCCTTTGGTTGGTTACGTACCGAAACCGGTGTGCATCGGTTAGTACGTAAATCGCCGTTTGACTCCAGTAGTCGCCGCCATACCTCCTTTGCCTCAGTTTTTGTGTCCCCAGAAATTGACGACAACATTGATATCGAAATTAACCCTGCCGATGTGCGGGTTGATACCTATCGCGCCAGTGGTGCCGGTGGTCAGCACGTTAACAAAACCGACTCTGCCGTGCGTTTAACCCACGCCCCTTCGGGCATTGTAGTGCAGTGTCAAAACCAACGTTCGCAACACCAAAACCGCGATTCGGCCATGAAGCAGTTGCGCGCCAAATTGTATGAACAAGAAATGCAAAAACGCCAAGACGCTTCTCAAGCTTTGGAAGACACCAAGTCTGATATCGGTTGGGGCAGCCAAATTCGCTCTTATGTGTTGGATGATCAACGTATTAAAGACCTACGCACCAACGTTCAAACCGGTGGTTGTGATAAGGTGTTAGATGGCGATTTAGATCAGTTTATTGTAGCCAGCCTTAAAGCCGGTTTATAAACCCAGCTCACTAAAAAATTTAGAAAATTATTACCCAAGTGTAGAACCCAGACCTATGAATGATACTAACGACAGTTTAATCCCAGACGACAATAAACTCATTGCTGAGCGTCGCGCCAAATTGGCCCTGCGCCGCGAAGCGGGAAATGCCTTTCCTAATGACTTTCGCCGTGACAGCTATGCCCAAGATCTGCAAGATGCCCACGGCGAAAAAGATAAACCCGAGTTAGAAACCTTAGCCCTGCCGGTTAAAGTTGCAGGCCGTATTATCCGTAATCGTGGTGCGTTTATGGAAATCCAAGATGTATCTGGCCGCATTCAGCTGTACGTAAACCGTAAAGGTTTAGCACCAGAACAGTTGGCCGAACTCAAAACTTGGGACTTGGGCGACATCGTCGGTATTGCCGGAACCTTACAAAAGTCGGGCAAAGGTGACTTGTTTGTTGATATGACAGAGCCGCAGCTATTAACCAAGGCCTTGCGCCCATTGCCAGACAAACACCACGGCCTTGCTGACCAAGAAATGCGTTACCGCCAGCGTTATGTGGACCTTATCGTTAATGAAGAGTCTCGTAAAACTTTTGTTATTCGTACCCGTGTGGTGGAGGCTATTCGTCAGTACTTAATTAGTCGTGAGTTCATGGAAGTGGAAACGCCCATGATGCAAGTGATTCCTGGCGGCGCATCAGCGCGTCCATTCATCACTCACCACAATGCCCTAGATCGGGATATGTATTTACGTGTTGCGCCAGAGCTTTACCTTAAGCGTTTGGTTGTGGGTGGTTTTGAGCGGGTGTTCGAAATTAACCGTAACTTCCGTAACGAAGGCCTGTCTACGCGCCATAACCCAGAGTTCACCATGCTTGAGTTCTACTGGTCCTATGCCGATTACCGCGACTTGATGGACTTAACCGAAGGCATGTTACGACACATTGCCGAGTCTGTGCTGGGTAACAGCAAAGTAACCTATCAAGGCAGTGAGTTTGATTTCGCCCAGCCGTTTACGCGCATTTCGGTGTTTGATTCTATCCTACAATACAACCCCAGCATTAAAGCCGAAGAGCTAGCCGACGAAGCTGGCGCACGGGCTATTGCCGAAGGTCTGGGCATTCCGCTTAAGCCTTATTATGGTTTGGGCAAAGTGCAAATCGAAATTTTTGAAAAGACGGTAGAAGAACTTTTGGACCAGCCCACGTTCATCACCCATTACCCTGCTGAGGTTTCACCTTTAGCTCGCCGTAACGACCTTGATCCGTTTGTGACGGACCGGTTTGAGTTTTTCGTAGGTGGCCGTGAGATTGCCAATGGTTTCTCTGAGCTCAACGATGCCGAAGATCAAGCCGAGCGTTTCTTGGCTCAGGTAGCCGAAAAAGACGCTGGCGATGATGAAGCCATGCACTACGACGCAGACTACATCGCTGCCCTGGAATACGGCATGCCACCCACAGCGGGCGAAGGCATTGGTATTGACCGTTTGGTGATGTTGTTTACCGACGCACCTTCCATCCGTGACGTGTTGTTGTTCCCCCACATGCGTCCAGAAGCTAAGTAGCTTTACCGGGCGCCCCAAAATGGCTCAGTCCATTTGGCACCAAGCACACCTAGACCAGCTCGATGAGGGCTGGGCTAAGGTGTTGCTGCCTTGCCTTAAAACACCTCAGCTAGAATCATTGACGAGTTTTCTTCAAGGTCAGTTAGATCAACAGGTCGACATTCTCCCTCACCAACAAGACTGGTTTAATGCCTTCCAATTAACGCCATTGGATCAGGTAAAGATAGTGGTGTTGGGTCAAGACCCATACCACGGGTTTGAGCAAGGTCAGCCCCAAGCCCATGGTTTGAGTTTTTCGGTTAATAAAGGTGTTAAAACACCACCCTCATTACGTAATAT
>DPHD01000097.1:4649-4970 GCA_003523085.1 Oceanospirillaceae bacterium
AAGGGCTGGGAGCAACTCACAGACCATGTGATTGCTGCGCTTAATGAACACTGTTCGGGTTTGGTGTTTATGCTGTGGGGTAAACCCGCACGGGAAAAAGCCCAACTCATAGATGTCACAAAACACCTCGTTTTAGAGTCGGTGCACCCCTCACCATTGTCTGCGCACCGTGGTTTTTTTGGCTGTGGCCACTTTTCTAAAGCCAATGCCTATATTCAACAACAGGGCCAGACGCCTATCGATTGGCAGCGCACACCTATAGAAGCCGAGCCGAGCCAAATTCAATTGTTGTAAAAACCTGCTAAGCTCAGTAGACGTTTA
>DPHD01000097.1:5225-19899 GCA_003523085.1 Oceanospirillaceae bacterium
ATTGCCATAGACCAGTTGGGTAATGCCTTGTCGGGCGGTTACGCCGATTCCACTATTTCTGCACGGGTGGGGTATAACGCTCGTCATTCGAACCCAATCACCCGTGAGTATTGGCGTTTTCTCGAATGGTTGATTAACTACTGTTTTTACCCGCTGGATGGCCCTGATCATTGTTATCAAGCCTATCTAAGCGGCAACAAAAGCCACTACCGCGATGGTAGCGACTTGATGCGTCTGATTTTGAGTGTGCTGATTATAGTTAATGCCGTGCCTATCATTGTTGCAACCCGAATGCTGGCGTGGCGGCAGACAAAAACTAAAGTTTAATACGTTCAAACACTTGCGGGTCAATGTCGTAGGGTAGGGGTGTTATGGTGATGGCGGCGTCTTCCTGCTCATGCAAATGTAATTGATCTTCTGTGGCTTCGGCGCGATTAATGACGGCAGTAAAGGCATAGCGGTTGTTGCCAAGCGATGCAGTACTAACTACCTTACCCACGTTTTTACGTTTGCTGGCATCAATTTGTTGGCCTACTTCTAGTGCTTGGCCAGTGGCGACTTCGCCAATAAATAGGTGGCGCTTGAGCTTACCTAGATATTGCATGCGGGCCACGATTTCTTGCCCTGTGTAGCAACCCTTCTTAAAATCAATAGCACCTGTGGCTTGTAAGTTGAGCATTTGTGGTACGTAACTGTCGCTAATCTCTGGGGTGACGTAGGCTATGCCTAGGTTGATTTGTGTGGCTTCAAAGTCTTGTACCGCACCTGCTTTTGCAGCCTCGGCTAAAGTATCGGTGACACGCTGGGCTGCATCGACTAAACAGTAGACGATGAAGGTATTCCCATCGCTGTCCGCCGCCCAAACAAAGCCGTCATCAAAGGTGCTAATGCTGCGTTGGCTAGTGGGACTGTCGGTGAGTTGCGCAATACATAGGGCAGCCTCGGGCCCCCAAATGGCAAAGCGGCACCATTGCTCGCTAGCGTTAGTGAGTTCGGCTTTGGAAAAAACGATGTACTTGGCCATGGCTTTTTGTACGGTTTCTACCATGCTCACAGGCATGTGTAATAACAAGCTTTGTTGGTGCTGCACTAGATCAAAGTTGGCAATCACGTTGCCTTTGGGTGTGCAATAAGCCCCAGCTTGCCCCTGTGAGGTTGAGACAAGGGCAAGGTCGCAAGTCACTTGGCCTTGTAAAAAGGCAGTGGCGTCTTGGCCGGTTAGGCTAAGGCTGCCAAAATGGTCTAAAGCACAATAATAAGTGGGGTTCATAGTCAATATCTTGATGGCTGACAGGCGCAAAAGGCCGGATTGAGTTAATATGTTTGCTTAGGGTATATGGTATGGGCTGCGGCCGAGGATTTCAATGTTGAACGAAACAGAATTAAAGCGCCAAGTGTGGCACAGCCGCCGAGGCATGTTAGAGCTGGATGTCTTGTTGGGCCCGTTTGCTACCCATGCGCTGCCACAGATAAGCGCAGCGCAACAACAAGTGTATGTGCGCTTGTTGAGCCAGCAAGACCCAGATTTATTTGCTTGGTTTATGGGTCACCAACAGAGTGACGATAAAGAATTAGCGGCCATGGTGGCCTTGGTACAAGATTATGCTCAGTCGGGCCAAATTTAAGCTTAAGCCGTCTGCCCAACTAACCCGCGTGGGCGTGTTAGTGTGGGGGCTTTTGAGTGCCTGTGCCTATACTGTTGCCGGTGGCTCGTGGCTGAGCCTGAGTTACGCCCTGTTAGCCGCTTTTGTGGTTGGTTTTTGGTTGTGGCGCTATGCGTGGCTTAAGGACCCCACTAGTGTGGTGGCCGTGAGCTGGACACCAGAAGAGCTATGTTGTTATTTGGCTAATGGTGAGCAAGTTAGCGGTACTATCTTGCCCAAGTCGGCCTTTAATCCGCAGTTTATTACGCTCCACCTAAGCACCATTGACGGGGGTAAATATTGGTGGCCCTTGATGGCAGATAGTGGCCCTGCCGACGGCTTGCGTAAATTACGCGTGTTTGGGCGTTGGCATCAGCAAGAGCCGCCTAATGCCAATCGAAGTTAGACGGCGTTAAAATCGTGTTGCGGGCAAGAGTTTGGGTGTGGGGGTAGTCTAAGGTGTAGTGTAAACCTCGGCTTTCTTTGCGCTTTTGAGCGCTATGGATAATGATTGAAGCCACTAATGCTAGGTTACGTAATTCAATCAAGTCTGCGCTTATGCGGTAGTTACTATAAAATTCGTTGATTTCACTGAGTAGCAATTCTACCCGATGCTGAGCTCGCGTGAGGCGCTTATCGGTGCGCACAATGCCTACATAATCCCACATAAAGCGCCGTAATTCGTCCCAGTTGTGGGAAATGATCACATCTTCATCGGAGTCGGTGACTTGGCTTTCGTCCCAATCTGGGATGTGCACGTCAATTTTACTCTCTTGCCAATGGCTCTCAATATGGTGCGCTGCAGCGTGACCATACACAAAACACTCAAGCAGTGAATTACTGGCCAGGCGATTAGCGCCGTGCAAGCCGGTAAAGGCCGTTTCGCCAATAGCGTATAAACCATCTATGTCGGTCATACCGTTTTGATCGGTAATCACACCACCACAGGTATAGTGCGCAGCGGGCACCACTGGGATGGGGTCGGTGGCCATGTCGATGCCCAAGTCTAGGCAGCGTTGGTAAATAGTTGGGAAATGGGATTGTACAAACTCGCGGCCACGGTGGCTGATGTCTAGATACACACAATCGTCACCCAAGCGCTTCATTTCGTGATCGATAGCGCGGGCCACAATGTCTCTTGGGGCGAGTTCTAAACGCGCATCAAAGCGCTGCATGAAGGCTTCGCCGTTAGCCAGTATTAACTTACCGCCTTCGCCACGTATGGCTTCGGAGATCAAAAATGACTTGGCTTGAGGGTGGTACAAACAGGTGGGGTGAAATTGGTTAAATTCCATGTTGGCCACCCGGCAGCCAGCGCGCCAAGCCATGGCGATGCCATCGCCAGATGAGCCGTCTGGGTTGCTGGTATAAAGGTACACTTTGCTGGCGCCGCCGGTGGCTAAAATGACCGCCTTGGCTTGGTAGGCATTAACGTGGCCGGTGGTTTGGTCTAGCACGTAGGCGCCTAAACAACGACTGCCTGGCAAACCTAGTTTGGTATCTGTAATCAGATCTATAGCCACTTGATGGCTCAGTAAGTCGAGATTCTCGGCTTCCTCAGCGCGTTCCAGTAAGGTGCTTGTCACTGCCAAACCGGTGCGGTCCTCGGCATGGATAATGCGCCGATGACTGTGGCCGCCTTCTTTGGTTAAGTGATAGCCTGTGGCGTCGTTGGGGTCTTGGGTAAAGGGCACTCGCTGCTCTATGAGCCAATCAACGCTCTGCTTAGCTTGCTCTACGGTAAACTGAATCGCCTCTGGATTGCCAAGGTTAGCGCCGGCGATGAGGGTGTCTTGAACGTGGTTTTCTAACTGATCTTTGTGATCCAGCACCGCGGCAATGCCACCTTGAGCCTTGGCGGAGGCGCCGGCATTAAGCTCGTCTTTACTCAGGATCGCAACCCGCCGGTGGGTGGCTAAGCGCAAACCTAAACTAAGGCCAGCCGCACCCGAACCAATGATTAGAACGTCGTATGTAAAATCTTGTTGCATGTTATGGGAACTCGCTGCGCCACACTGAGTCAGTATTTGCAGAGTATGAATAAGAGCAAAGAAAAAGGTATTATAACTTGAGCGCGAAATTGGTGCGAGTCGATCTAATCTGTTGTACTCTAATAGAGTCAATCACTCACTCAAATAGCATGGCGTACAGTAATCGTCTCGATAAGGACACCTAAGTGCCCAACCCCGGTACAGAATCCAAAACAGTAGAATCAGATCAACAATTGGTTGAGCGTGTGCAAGCAGGGGACAAGCGTGCCTTCGATTTGTTGGTGCTTAAGTACCAACACAAAATAATTAGTTTAGTCGGCCGCTATGTTAACGACCACCACGAAGCCATGGATGTGAGCCAAGAAGCCTTCATCAAGGCCTATCGTGCATTAGCCAACTTTAGGGGCGACAGTCAGTTTTATACCTGGCTTTACCGCATTGCCATTAACACCGCTAAAAATTACTTGGTGGCACGTAAGCGCAGGCCACCAGACGTTGATGTGGAAGCCAATGAACAAGGCGATTATGGCAGTGCCGATATCATGGCCGATGTTGAGACGCCGGAAAATCTCATGGCCCGTGATCAATTACAAGACAAGGTGTTTGCCACCTTAGAAAAACTACCCGATGACCTAAGGACTGCGCTCACACTGAGGGAGTTTGAAGGTATGAGCTACGAACAAATTGCGCAAGTGATGGCGTGTCCCGTAGGTACCGTGCGCTCACGCATATTTAGGGCGCGCGATGCCATCGACAAAGAAGTGGCTAAGCTCATGGGTTAGTTCTGGTGGTTAGAAATAAATTGAACCAAATTCAATATTAGTCGTCCAATGCAGTAACTTTGAAGCTCGTGGTTTTGAATTTTCCCCCATGAGCCCACTTTAGGAATAGATATTTTGCAACCAACACAAACCACAGCAGACTCAGTACGCGAATCATTATCGGCGCTTATGGATGATGCTGCACAGCCCTTGGAATTGCAGCGGGTGTTAAAGGCGAGCCACGATGACAGTCAGGTGCGCGAGCAATGGGCGCGTTATCAGTTGGCCAGTGCAGCCTTAAAGCGGCAAGCCACCAGTACCAGTTCTCCTTTGAGCTTGGCCGACAGTGTACGCACTGCGCTGGAGTCTGAAGCTACCCTGCAGGTGTCTAAAGCTAGCAATTTGGCGCACAAGCTAAGCCAGTTTTGGCAGCCCGTAGCGGGTTTGGCCGTGGCAGCTAGTGTCACTGTGGTGATGGTTATGGGCGCCCAACGTATGGGTGTCGCATCGCAACCCAGTATTATTCCAGCCCAACAGGGCGTGGTTTTGTTAGAACCTAGAAACAGCAATCGTGGTATTGAGTTGGCGAGTACTAACTCGGCTAACACTACCGTATCGGTAGCCAACACCAATCAAATCATTCGTTTGCCTGCACCTACACAGGCCGTGAATGCCACCGATGGCCAATGGTTAGCCCAGTATTCCCCTGCCGGTTTTGTGCTTACCCAACGTAGTTTGGATGACGCCACTCAAACTCCACGCGAAGTATTGACCTATAGCGATGGTGACGCTAGTTTCACGCTTTATGTAGAAGCGCTTAATGGCCGTGACATTGCCGAAGGCCATGCTTATGCGGGTTCTAATCTAGTCTTGGGTCAGTCGTTGGATAATGATGGCGAACCAGTATTTGTGACCTTAGTGGGACAACTCAATTTGGCGCAAGCTGAGCAAGTGGCCAACTCTGTGGTATCCTTAAAAGCTCAATAAAGCTTTTCCACGAGCACCGTTATGCACGACGCTGAATCCATGATCGAACAAGTGGCACAAGTCCACGCCATTGATCAAACCTCTGTCTGGTTAGACACTGTTCGTTTGAGCACGTGCAACTCCTGCAGTATGAAAAGCGGCTGTGGCCAACGGCTCATGAATCAAGCCACCGACTGTAAGCGTTCTCGTATTCAATTACCCATACCTTCACACTTGTCACTCCAAGTGGGTGACGAAGTGGTGTTGGGCGTACCCCAAAAGGCCTTTATCAAGGCCAGTTTGATGACTTTTGCTATGCCGTTGGTAGTGATGTTAATAACAGCCATCATGGCCCAGGCCTTATCGGCTTCAGAGCCCGTTATCGCATTGACGGCATTGCTGGGGTTGGGGTTAGGTCTGGCCTTAGTGCGTTTCTATAGTCGCAGTTTAAGTGCTTCTAACAATGCAGCTACAAGTAACCAATGGCAGCCCGTCATTTTGCGTCAGCACCAGGCTGAAGATGTACAGGCGCTGCGCTTTAGCGAGTAGGTCGCTGTGCAATGTTGTGTAAAGGGTGCAATTTGTTGGCTCTAGTGGCCTCAATTCGTCGTATATTAAACCACGCCATTCATCTACTAGAGGAATACGCTATGCGTATAATGCCTGCGTTCAAACCATCATTAGCCAGCATTTTATGGGCCAGCTTGTTGTTGTTAGCGGTGTCTCCAATTGCTCGTGCTGCACAACTCCCCGATTTTACCCAGCTGGTGGAGCAGGCCGCACCGGCAGTGGTGAATATTAGTACCAGTCGTACTGCTGATCAGCAACCGGCAGCAAAGCAGTTCAGCTTGCCTAATCAAGATCAGCTACCCGATATTTTTAAACATTTCTTTGAACGCCAGTTTCCGCAGCAAAAGCCCCGTCAGCAAGGTCAAAATCCCAAGCCTCAGTCACTCGGATCTGGTTTTATAATCAGCGCCGATGGCTACGTGTTAACCAATCACCACGTTATTGAAGGTGCAGATAAAATTATCGTGGCCCTGAGTGACCGCCGAGAGATGCAAGCTGAATTAATCGGAAGTGACCCACGTTCAGATTTAGCCTTGTTAAAAATAGACGCTGATCAGTTGCCCTATTTAACCCTTGCTGATTCAGATCAACTGAAAGTGGGCGAATGGGTACTAGCCATTGGTTCACCCTTTGGTTTTGACCATTCGGTAACTGCAGGTATTGTTAGTGCTAAGGGGCGTAGTTTACGTAGTGAAACCTACGTACCGTTTATTCAAACAGACGTGGCCATTAATCCAGGTAATTCTGGCGGGCCGTTGTTTAATCTCGACGGTGAGGTAGTGGGTATTAACTCGCAAATCTACACCCGTTCGGGCGGTTTTATGGGCCTTAGTTTTGCTATCCCAAGTAACACTGCAACCTCTGTGGTGGCCCAGTTACGCGACCATGGTGCGGTGTCCAGAGGTTGGCTAGGTGTACAAATCCAGGAAGTTAGTCAAGATTTGGCGGAGTCCTTTGGTTTAGAAAAAGCCGCGGGTGCCTTAATTGCACAAGTTATGGAAGGCAGTCCAGCTCGGGATGCCGGTTTGCAGGCGGGCGATGTGATCACCTCGGTCAATGGTCACGAAATTATTTTGTCGGCACAAGTGGCCCACTTTATTGGGGCCCTGGTACCCGAAGAAATTGCGCTTATTGGTATAGTTAGGGGTGGCGAAGCTATCCATATCGAGGTGATCATCGGCACCTTGCCCGATCAAGTTTCAGCTACACCTGGCGTACCCGAGCAAGGCCAATACCTTGCAAGAATTGGCCTGCGGGTAGCCGCTTTGCCGGCCGAAAAAGCCAAAGCCTGGCGCATAGGCCATGGCGTGGAAATCATCGAGGCCGATCAAGGCGTAGCTCAAGAACTGGGCTTGCAAGCAGGCGATGTGATCACTAGCCTTGCCAACCAGCGTATAGACAGCGTAGAGCAAATTGTCGGTTTGGTGGCGCAGTTACCGCTACACCGCTCAATCTCGTTACGCATTGTGCGCCAAGGTAGGCCTCTGTATGTGGCGTTTAGGTTGAATCAATAGCCGATAGTTATGCTAACTGAGGGCCTAAATGTTAGCTTTACTGAATATGATTGCCCACTCTGACCACTTTTAAGGTGTTGGTGCCGCCGTGGGCTTTAACATAATCGCCTTTGGTGATGAGCACAATGTCGCCATCTTTAACTACGCCTAGGTCTTTAAGTTGTTCCACGGCAATGTGGTTGACCTTGTCGTTGTCGAGGACTTCTGAATCAAAGGGGTGAGTAATCACTCCGCGATAAAGGCATACGCGACGCTGGGTGTCCGCTTGTGGAGTGAAGGCGAAAATAGGGATTCCTGAGCGTATGCGTGACATTAGTAACGGGGTTTGGCCGGTTTGGGTCATACAAATAATAGCTTTAACACCTTTCAAGTGGTTGGCCGCATACATGGCGCTTAAGGCAACGCTTTCATCAATACTGTGGACGCTAATATCTATGCGGTGGGAAGATTTGTGAGCTTTTTTGTGTTGCTCTGCACCGAGGCAAACTCGCGCCATGGCGGCTACGGTTTGCGCTGGAAAATCGCCCACAGCAGTTTCTGCTGACAACATCACCGCATCGGTGCCATCCATAACCGCATTGGCGACGTCCGACACTTCCGCGCGAGTCGGCATGGGGCTGGTGATCATGGATTCCATCATCTGCGTAGCCGTGATAACGATGCGGTTGAGGCGTCGTGTGTGTTTAATAATGTCTTTTTGCACACCCACTAACAATGCGTCGCCAATTTCTACGGCCAAATCGCCACGTGCCACCATGATGCCCTCGGAGGCTTCAATAATGCCCTCAAGCACCTCTGGCTCGATGGCTTCTGCGCGTTCGATTTTGGCTATTAGGCTAGCGTTGCTGTTGGCTTGTTCCAATAAGGCGCGTGCCTCGTGCATGTCGTCTGCGTTGCGCACAAAGGAGATGGCAATATAGTCGACTCCAATTTGGGCCGCAGTTATTAAGTCGGCGCGGTCTTTGTCGGTGAGTGCGGGCGCAGACAGGCCGCCACCTTGTAAGTTGATGCCTTTATTATTGGAAAGTGGTCCGCCAATTTCTACTTTGGTATGTACTTTACCTTGTTCGACGGTGAGCACTTTGAGGACGATGCGGCCATCGTCTAATAATAATATATCGTCTTTTTGTAGGTCTTTGCCTAGCTGTGGAAAATCTAGGCCTACCGCCTGGTCGGTGCCCGATTCCAAGTCCATGTTGGGGTCCAATACAAAGTCTTGGCCTTCTTGAAGTTGCACTTTATTGTTGATAAAGCGGGCTACACGCACCTTTGGGCCTTGTAGGTCGGCGAGCAGGGCAACGTGACGGCCGGCTTGCTGAGCGGCCTCGAGCACGGTTTCGGCCCGTTGTTTGTGATCTGCGGGGCTGCCGTGGGAGAAGTTAAGGCGCACCACGTCGGCGCCTGCGGCGATGATGGCTTTTAGTGCTTCTGGGCTACTGGTGGCGGGGCCTAAAGTGGCAACGATTTTGGTGCGGCGTAATTGCATAATAAAGTGATCTTATCCTTGATGGTGCGGAGCTTCGGTTCCGAGTTGATAGGTTAATGGTGCATGAGCGCTAAGCTAGTGTCCAGCATTCGATTACAAAAGCCCCATTCATTGTCATACCAAGCCATTACCTTAACCAGCTTGTCTTGGGTTTGGGTGTGGTTGCTGTCAAAACAAGATGATTTTGAGCTGTGATTAAAATCAACTGACACCAGTGGCTTTTCAACATACTCCATGATGTGTGCTAGTAGCGGGTCTTGGTGTATGGCGGCTTGTATGGCTTGGTTGATTTCTTGCTTGCTGGTTTGAGACTTAGCAATGAAGGTGAGGTCGACTAAAGAGACATTGATGGTGGGTACGCGTATGGCCATGCCGTCTAAGCGCCCCGCTAACTCGGGCAATACTAGGCCCACGGCCGCCGCCGCACCGGTTTTAGTGGGGATCATGGATTGCGTTGCAGAGCGCGCTCGATAAAGATCTGAATGGAGGCCGTCGGTGAGCAGTTGGTCGTTAGTATAGGCGTGAATGGTGGTCATTTGGCCTTGGCTGATGCCTACCGCTTGATGCAATATATTCACCACAGGAGCGAGGCAGTTAGTGGTGCAGGAAGCGTTAGAGACAATACGTTCGTTGCCGGTGAGGGAGTTGTGGTTAACGCCATAGACGATGGTGGCATCCAAATCTGTGCCTGGCGCCGAAATAAGCACCTTGCCTGCGCCCGCGTCTAGATGTGCTTGGGCTTGCTGGCGGTGGGTAAATAAGCCGGTGCATTCGAGCACTAAATCGATGTTTAGTTTTTTCCACGGCAGTTGGCTTGGGTCGCGTTGCTGGTAGAGCTTAATGCTCTCGCCGTTGATGTAGAGATGCTCGTCATCGTTGTCTATGGTGCCATCAAAGCGGCCATGGACGCTGTCAAATTCTAGCAAGTGGGCGTTGGTTTGAGGTGGTCCAAGGTCGTTGATGGCCACGACCTCTAGCTCTGAGTAAGGCGTATTTGCTTGTTGTTGGTAGAGTGCGCGAAGTGTATTGCGACCGATGCGACCAAAGCCGTTAATAGCGATGCGTATGCTCATGGGATATTTCCTGAAAATCATATTATGTTAGTAATATTACAAACATTTATGACACATATCAAATAATATTTTACAATATAGGTTTTATATCGTGTTTTTATTTGTTAATATTACTTAATTATACGCTAGGGATTAGATTATGAATGAAGTTGTAGCGCAGGTCACACAGGCCATAATTGATCGCAGTACAGGCACCAGACGTGATTATTTGTTCGCAGTCGATGCAGCGAGGGGCAGTAAGGTCAGCCGCGCCAATTTGTCGTGTGGCAATTTGGCCCACGGCTTTGCCGCCTGCCCGCAGTCAGACAAAGATCGCTTAACCATGATGGATCAAGCTGATGTGGCTATTGTGTCGGCCTACAATGACATGTTGTCGGCGCATCAGCCGTTTGAAAACTACCCACAGTTAATTAAACAAGCGGTACGGGCTATGGGCAGCGTGGCGCAATTTGCCGGCGGTGTACCGGCCATGTGTGATGGCGTGACCCAAGGCCAACCAGGCATGGAGTTGAGTTTGTTTAGTCGCGATATTATCGCTATGTCTACCGCCGTGGCCCTGTCCCACAATATGTTTGACGCCGTGTTGTGCTTAGGTGTGTGTGACAAAATTGTGCCCGGCTTATTGATTGGCGCCTTGAGTTTTGGCCACTTACCGGTGGTGTTTGTACCTGCTGGTCCTATGCCCTCGGGTTTACCGAATGCCGAGAAGGCACGCATCCGGCAGCTGTATGCCGAAGGCAAAGTAGGCCGTGATGAATTATTAGCGTGTGAGTCTGCGTCTTACCATAGTGCCGGCACCTGTACTTTTTATGGCACCGCCAATAGCAACCAGCTGCTCATGGAAGTGATGGGTTTACACTTGCCAGGTGCGTCTTTTGTACCACCCGAAGGGGGCTTAAGAGAGGCCTTAACCACGGCAGCTGCGCAGCAAGCGGTCAAGTTAACCCACGCATCGCAACATCAGAATTTGGCCCAAATCGTGTCGGAAAAAACCATTGTCAATGCCATAGTGGCATTGCTGACCACCGGTGGCTCAACTAACCATACGTTGCATTTGGTGGCTATCGCTAGGGCTGCGGGTATTATTATCAATTGGGACGATTTTGCTGCCTTGTCCAATGTGGTGCCTAGTTTGACGCGTATATATCCCAATGGCGAAGCAGATATTAACGTTTTTCATGCCGCAGGTGGTGTGCCGTACTTGGTGCAAACCTTGTTGCAGCATGGTTTGTTGCATGAAGACGTAGAGACGGTGATGGGGCATGGCTTAACGCGTTATTGCCAAGAGCCAAAAATAGACCAAGGCAAGCTGGTTTGGCAACCTGCACCCGATATAAGCGCCGACCAGGATGTGCTACGCCCAGTCAGCGAACCGTTTTCTGCCACTGGAGGCTTGGTGACCTTAGAAGGTAATCTAGGCCGTGCCGTGGCCAAAGTGTCGGCTGTTAAGAGCGTCCACTGGGTGGTAGAAGCACCGGCTAAGGTGTTCGACAACCAAGCCGACTTTGAACAGGCCTTTAAACAAGGTTTGTTGGAGCAAGATTTTATTGCAGTATTGCGCTTCCAAGGCCCACAAGCTTGCGGCATGCCCGAGCTTCACAAGTTGACACCCTATTTAGGTGTGCTGCAAGACAGGGGTTTTAAGGTGGCCCTAGTCACCGACGGCCGCATGTCGGGCGCTTCGGGTAAGGTGCCTGCAGCCATACATTTATACCCAGAGGCCAAAGCCGGTGGCGTCATCGGCAAAATAGAAAACGATGATTTGTTAAAGCTAGACTGCCATAATGGCAGCTTGGAACTCTTAGTTGATGCCAAGGTATTAGCCAGCCGGCCACCAGCCGAGCAACAGTCAGGTTTGGGTGTAGGCATGGGCCGAGAGTTATTTTCCAATATGCGCCAACATGTCAGTGCCGCCGAATTAGGCGCCAGCAGTTGCTATTAGAGCTATAACCTATGTGTGAGTATGCCTTAGTCGCCGATGTCGGTGCCACCAATGCCCGTTTTGCCCTGGTTACAGATATGGGAGAACTACACAAGATCGCTATATTCCCTTGTGCAGACTACCCTAATCTGGAATCGGCCATGCTGGCTTATCTAGCGCAGGAGAATGCTCAGGCGTTAGTAAGGGCGGCCTGTATTGCCATCGCCGGCACCGTACATCAGCCCATTTTTAAGTTGGCCAACAACCATTGGCAGGTGCATAAGGCCCATGTCCATGCCGCGTTAGGTCTTGAGGTGCTGTGGGTTAACGACTTTACTGCCCAAGCATGGGCCATGTCCCAAATCAGCCCGTCAGATTTAGTCACCATTAAACCAGGCACAGACGTTTGTCGCGGTAATCGTTTGGTAATGGGGCCTGGAACCGGTCTTGGTGTGGCCGGGTTAGTGGCCCACGGCGATGCTTGGTTGCCGGTGATGGGCGAAGGCGGGCATGTTGGATTTGCGCCTGGCAACGCTCAACATAGCGAAATTTTGAGTTATATGTGGCAGCAATACGAACACGTATCGGCAGAACGTTTGTTGTCGGGATCGGGCTTGATGGGCCTGTATGACGCCGTGGCTCACGTGTCGGGCCAGCCAGCAAGCCTAACTGACGTGGCTACCCTAGTGCAACGTGCCCAAGGCGCTACGCCAGACCCCTTGGCGCTACAAACCCTGTCGGTGTTTTGCAGCATGCTGGGCCATTGCGTAGCTAATGCAGCTTTGTTATATGGGGCTGTGGGCGGTGTGTACTTAACCGGTGGCATTTTGCCGCGTATAGAAGAATTTTTAATGGCCAGTGATTTTGCTCTCAATTTCACCCAAAAAGGCCGTTTGAACAGTTATTTACAAGACATTCCAATATACCTTTGTAAAGCCGAACAACCCGGCTTACAAGGGGCCGCAATTGCCTTAGAGCAAACACTACGGAGCTAATATGTTACAACTCGGACAATCAAGCCATTGGCAGCAGCTACAGCAGTTGGCGGTTAAATACCAACAGGTTCACCTGCGTGATTTATTTGCCGAGCCGGGTAATCGTTTTACTGACTACTCCATTGAGTTGCCCAGTTTATTATTAGATTATTCTAAAAACTGCGTCACCCCAGAGGTCATGCAGGCATTATTTGGCTTGGCCGACGACATGGATCTGGCGGGCGCCATCGAACGTATGTATCGAGGCGCCAAAATCAACACTACCGAAGACCGCGCGGTGCTGCATACCGCGTTACGCAATCGTAGTAACACGCCCGTATATGTTGATCAAAGCAATGTCATGGACCTGATCAACAGTGAGTTGTCACACATGCGCCAGTTTGTGGATCAGGTGCGCTCGGGTGAGTGGCGTGGCTATTCGGGTAAACCCATTACCGATGTGGTGAATATTGGTATTGGGGGCTCTAATTTAGGCCCTAAAATGGTCACTCAGGCCTTACGCTCATATGCAGATTCAACCATTAATGTGCATTTTATCTCCAATATCGACGGCGTAGAAGTGGCAGAAATTTTGCGCCCACTCAACGCCGAACAAGTGTTGTTTGTCGTAGCCTCAAAAACCTTTACCACCAGCGAAACCATGACTAACGCCCAAACGGCACGTAACTGGCTGATGGCATCGGCATTTGATGAACGTGCGGTGGAGCAACATTTTGTGGCGGTGTCTTCTAATGCTGAGGCGGTGCAAGCCTTTGGTATTAAAGCTGACTTTATGTTTTCCATGTGGGATTGGGTCGGTGGGCGTTATTCCCTTTGGTCTGCGATTGGTTTACCCATTGCGCTGTATTTAGGCTTTAGCCAGTTTGAGGAATTATTGACCGGCGCCCACGATATGGATCTGCATTTTCGAGATGCTAAAGCGGCCGAGAATATTCCCATTATCATGGCCTTAGTTGGCATTTGGAATGGCTTGTTACATGGCTCACAAAGCCAAGTCATTTTGCCCTACGACCAGCCACTAGAAAGCTTTACCGCCTACATTCAGCAGGCTGATATGGAAAGCAACGGTAAGCACGTTGACCGCCATGGTGAGGCCGTGGATTATCACACTGCGTCTGTAGTTTGGGGCCAGCTGGGCATCGATGGGCAACACGCTTTTTACCAACTGTTGCACCAAGGTAACGTCATTGTGCCGGCCGATTTTATTGGTTCTTTGGCCAGTTCCACTCCAGTGCGCGGCCACCACGAAAATTTGATGGCTAACTTTTTTGCGCAAACAGAAGCCTTGATGAATGGCATTAACGCCACTGAAGTAGAGGCGCAATTACGCCAGCAAGGCTTAGATGAAGCACAGGTTGAAAAGCTTTTACCGCACAAAGTTCATCAAGGTAACCGACCCACCAATACACTGCTGTTAAAGCAGATCGATCCGCGCAATTTAGGTGCCCTGATCGCCCTCTATGAGCACAAGATTTTTGCTCAAGGGGTCATTTGGGACATCTGTTCGTTTGATCAGTGGGGAGTGGAGCTAGGCAAAACCTTGGCTAAGAGCATTTTGCAGGAAATAAATGGTGCTGTGAGTCACAGCCACGATGATTCGACTAACGCCTTGATTGATTATTTTAAGCAGTCGCGCAGTTAACTCAGTGCTTTAGTTAAGTATGGGATCACGAATTTCAGTCACAAAGTCATAACTGTCGCCGGGGAAGTAGGAGCGAGTAAACTCAACCGGCGTATCGTCTGCCAGCATGCCT
>DPHD01000062.1:0-344 GCA_003523085.1 Oceanospirillaceae bacterium
GCCAGCAATATTGTGGCCCATTTGGGGGATGTTTTTGAGTTCTGTGGGGCCGAAGAATATTTAGGTGAACCGGTCACCATGGCGCAACATATGTTACAAGGGGCCTCCCTTGCGGTGCATCAAGGTCTTTCTAACGCGGTGATTGCGGCGGCCTTGTTACATGACATTGGCCATTTCACCAGTGAATTTGGCACCTTTGCCATGACCGACACCCATGACCGGCAACACGAAGTGTTTGGTGCCAAGGTGCTAGCGCCATTTTTTCCAGCAGCAGTGACTCAATGCGTACGTCATCATGTGG
This sequence comes from Oceanospirillaceae bacterium, assembly GCA_003523085.1. Classification (GTDB taxonomy): domain Bacteria; phylum Pseudomonadota; class Gammaproteobacteria; order Pseudomonadales; family Balneatricaceae; genus Njordibacter. Next base: position 302 of record DPHD01000062.1, read on the forward strand.
CCGCCAAGCGTTATCTTTGTGCCACCCGTAGCGAATACTTCTC
>DPHD01000062.1:539-823 GCA_003523085.1 Oceanospirillaceae bacterium
TCGCTACAGTTACAAGGCGGCCCCATGTCGGCCACCGAAGTGCTAGAGTTCGAGGCTAACCCCCACCTGCAAGACATTATCCAAGTGCGCTTACTGGACGACGCTGGCAAAGTGGCCGACCTACAAACCTACCCCTTCACCCACTTCGTAGACCTATTACAAGCGCTGGTCGACCAGCATTGCACCTAAGGTCTTTATTGACTAGTCACCAACACCTTAATTTCATCTAGGCTGGCTGGGTCGTCTATGGTGGAAGGCACCACATAGTCTTCGCCGTTAGCAAT
>DPHD01000062.1:1063-22776 GCA_003523085.1 Oceanospirillaceae bacterium
AGTACCGCAATAGGGCCAATAGTCTTACGTAACATGGCTGCTAGTTCTTTACCGAGTTGCGGGTCCTCTATTTCTGCACCCGCCTTGAGCAAGACTAGCGCCATCGGCAGCTGACCTTTTAATGGGTCTTGAACACCCACCACAGCACACTCGGCCACTAATTCATGGGCGCCCACAACTTCTTCCATTTCTCCGGTAGACAAACGATGGCCAGCAATATTAATAACGTCGTCGGTACGGCCCATAATAAACACATAACCATCGTCATCTAGGTAGCCACCGTCACCGGAGGTGTAGTATCCCGGAAATTCTTTAAGGTAGGAGTCGTGTAAACGGCCTTCGTCGCCCCAAATACCGACTAAACAACCTGGAGGTAACGGTAATTTTAAAGCGATGTTGCCTTTTACATTGGCGCCTACAGGTTCGCCTGCATCAGATAACACATGTAAATCGTAACCGGCAATAGGCACCGTAGAGGAACCTGGCTTGGCGACTAAATCATCCAGACCCACCGGGTTAGCACAAATGGACCAACCGGTTTCTGTTTGCCACCAATGATCCACTACCGGACGGCCAATGGTTGCTACCGCCCAGTCATAGGTTGGGGGGTCTAACCGCTCACCCGCCATAAATACGGTTTGTAAGCTACTAATGTCATATTTTTTGAGCAACTCGCCTTGTGGGTCTTCTTTTTTAATGGCACGAAATGCCGTTGGTGCAGAAAAAATGGCTTTCACTTTGTACTCTTCAATGACCCGCCAAAAGGCACCCGCATCAGGCGTCATTACTGGCTTGCCTTCGTATAAAAGACTGGTGCAGCCAGCAATCAATGGGCCATAAACAATGTAGGCATGGCCCACCACCCAACCCACGTCGGAGGCGGCCCAAAATACATCTCCCGCATCCATGTTGTAAATGGCTTTCATGGTGTAGTTGAGGGCCACCGCATGGCCGCCGTTGTCGCGCACAATACCCTTGGGTTTGCCCGTAGTGCCGGAGGTATAGAGAATATACAGCGGATCGGTGGCGAGTACCGAAACTGCCTCCACCACATCATTTCTAATTTTTGCTTGGGCCATTAAACTGACCCAATCGTGGTCGCGCCCGGCTTGTAAATCGGCCTTTAGCTGTGGCCGCTGCAATACCACCACGCTTTTGACTTGATGTTGAGCTAGGTCCAAGGCTTCATCCAACAAGGGCTTGTAAGCAATGACTTTGGCCACTTCGATACCGCAGGAGGCACTAATAATGGCCGTCGGTTGCGCATCGTCGATACGTACCGCCAGTTCCGCCGCTGCAAAACCGCCAAACACCACCGAATGTACCGCGCCTAACCGTGCGCAGGCCAACATAGCAATAGACGCTTCCATCACCATGGGCATATAAATCACCACTCGGTCACCTTTTTTCACGCCTTGGTCTCGCAAAGCACTGGCAAACAGACACACCCGCCGCAATAACTGGCTATAGGTGAGGCTAGACTGAGTGTTAGTTACCGGTGAGTCGTAATAAATCGCCACCTGATCACCACGGCCGTTAGCCACGTGATGATCTAGGGCCATGTAACAGGTATTCATTACGCCGTCGGTAAACCAGCGCCCAGTGGCTGTTTGACTGGTATCAACCATTTGTGTGGGCTCCTTAAACCACGGTAAACAATCGGCTTGTTGTTGCCAAAACAGTTCTGGGTTAGTAAGGGCTTGTTGATAAGATGCAGCGTAACTCATGGGCAATGGCTCAACTAATACGGATTAATATTAATCCCATAGTAGCGTAACTTAACCTCGCTGAAACTACGACATTGGGGTAACACCACCCCACCCTCGTCGCCCTGACCACCACCCCGTCGCCCTGACCACCCCCGCGTCGCCCTGACCACCACCCCGTCGCCCTGACGAAGGTCAGGGCCTCTAGATTCCGGCCTGCGCCGGAATGACACAAAGCCTACGCCGGAATGACGCAAAACCCCCGTATCCCTGACCACTACCCCGTATCCCTGACCACTACCCCGTATCCCTGACCACTACCCCGTCGCCCTGACCACTACCCCGTCGCCCTGACGAAGGTCAGGGCCTCTAGATTCCGGCCTGCGCCGGAATGACGAGAATCCTGCGCCAGCCCAATACCACGGTGCTTAAACGTTAGAATCTGGGAATGAGTCTTTGCGTTGTTGCATATAGTCTTGTAAGCGAGCATCTATGTCTGCATCTAACGGCGGTAGCTCATAGTCGTTGAGCATGTTCTTATAGATGCGGTTAGCCCGCTGCGCAGCCGATAAACTGCCTTCTTCTTGCCACTGTTCAAAGGATTCGTGGTTGGCCGTGCTGGAGTCATAAAACGCGGTTTTGTAATTGGCCATGGTATGCGCCGTACCTAAATGGTGATGCCCAGGTGGCACTTCGTGGTAAGCACTCAAGGCCAGGCCGTTGTCGCTCATGTCGACGCCCTTGGCAATGGTGTGCATCATGCCCAAGTGGTCACAATCCAAAATGAACTTTTCGTAACCCATGGTGAGGCCACCCTCTAACCAACCGGCCGCTTGAAACACCACGTTAATACCTGCCAACATCGTAGGAAACAAGGTATCGGCGCTTTCTTGGGCGGCTTGGGCATCGGGGATTTTAGAGGCGGTTAAGGAGCCGCCACCACGTAAGGGTACACCTAAGCGTTTAGCTAATTGGCCAAAGGCAATATAACCAAGAGCAGGTTCAGGCATACCAAAGGTAGGCGCACCAGACCTTAAAGACATAGAACTGGTAAAGGTGCCAAACACCCCAGGCGCCCCCGGGCGAATGAGTTGAATGAGGGCTAGGCCTGCCATCGCTTCGGCCAATACCTGAGACAAAGCTCCCGCTAAGGTCACAGGCCCCATGGCCCCCATAAGAATAAAGGGCGTCACGATAACCGCTTGATTAGCCTTGGCATAGGTTTTTAATGCACCTAGCATGGTGCCATCGTAGGTCAACGGGGAGTTAACGTTAATAACGCTAATAATGCCGCAATTGTTTTCCAAAAACTCTTCTCCAAACAAAATGCGCGCCATATCAATGGAGTCTTGCGCCCGTTCTGGTGCCGTTACCGACCCCATAAAGCACTTGTCGCTGTACTTAATGTGGTTATACACCATATCAAAGTGGCGCTTGTTTACCGGCAAGTCCATAGGCTCAACAATAGTGCCACCAGAATGGTGTAACCAGGGCGACATGTGGGCTAACTTAATAAAGTTTTTAAAGTCTTCATTTTTGGAGTAGCGACGGCCTTGATCAAGGTCGTGTACAAACGGCGAACCATAACAGGGGAAAAAACACATATTATCGCCGCCAATCTCTATAGAGTGGGCGGGGTTACGGGCATGTTGAGTAAATTGTTTGGGCGAAGTTGCGTTGATGATGGAGCGTAACATGCCTTTTTTAAAGCGTACGCGATCACCCTGCACGTCACAGCCTGCCTGACGCCAGATTTCCAGTACTTCTTCGTCTTCTTTAAACTCAATACCCACTTCTTCCAAAATGGCATCGGCATTGTCTTCTATCTTTTTTAATGCTTCTTCATTAAGCATTTCATAGATAGGGATTTCCCGTTTTAAATAAGCAGGGCCTTGCAGCGGCTCAATGTTTTTTTGTTTACCCGTGCGGCCACCGGCCCTACGCCGATGAGTACTGCCTATTTTTGGTGCCATGCTTTAACGCCCCTATTTTAGTCAACAAAGGGCTGTATTAGCAGCCACAATGTGTTTGATGCTAGGGGCACTACGGCGGCCTGTCAAACGACAAAAAGGTATGCGCTGGATAACCTGTAGTTATTTAACTAGACCCTTACACACCTAGCTCTTGTGCCAAAAATTCGCGCCATCTCGACTGGTAAAATTATCTTTATACAGTGCTTATACAGGCATTGATCTTCACTCTTTTGTTATGTTAACTTGCTCTCTTTAGCGCCATAACAATCTTTTAATAACACAGCGTTGAATAACAAAAAGTTATGATATCAAGACTCAAACAAATTCCGTCACCCAACAGCTTAATTATGTTTGAGGCCAGCGCTCGTCACCTGAGTTTTACCCGCGCGGCGGTCGAACTCAATTTGAGCCAAGCGGCAATTAGCAAACAAATCGCCAACCTAGAACAACGTTTAGGCCACTTGTTGTTTGTGCGTCAACACCGGTCCTTGCGCTTGAGCTCAGAAGGCAAATTACTCTACCAAGCGGTTGCCTCTGGGCTGGGCCAAATTGCCGATGCCGTGGAGCAACTGAACTCCCCGTCTGCCATAAAAACCGTTACCGTGGCGGCCACCACCGCGTTTGCACAAATGTGGTTATTGCCCAAATTAGGGCGCTTTATCCAACAACACCCCAACATCGACCTAAGAATACTCACCTCAGAGAACCACTTAGGCGGCGTAGACGAAGATGCCGACATTGCTATTAAGTACGGCGACAACACATGGTCTAAAACCGAGTCGACGTATTTGTTGTCTGGCGATATTTATCCCGTATGTAGCCCCGCCATGGCCGAGCAACATCAGCTCTCCCACTTGTCTCAATTAACTCAAGTACCCCTCATCGATCTAGATGATAATCAATGGCGCTGGGTTAAGTGGCAAGACTGGCTCATTGATCAACATAGCCCGCTAAAGGGCCTTCGCACCAGTATCGAGTTTAACAATATCCCCATGTTATACAGTGCCGCCGAAGCGGGCCAAGGTATGGCTTTGGGCTGGAGCGAGTTTGTAGAAGACTTAATTAGCACCAAGCGTTTGGTAGCGCCGTTTAATGAACGGTTACGCATCCCTAAACCTTGGGGTTATTACATATTAATGGAACCCTCAGACCAGCGGTCTGAACACATCAACCAAGTTAAACAGTGGATTTTAAAAGAAGCCCCATAAGTAGGAGTGTCGTAATGATTGACGATAAGCAGCGTTACCTTAACCAAGGCGCAGCCGATGTTGCCCTCAAAAACCCTATAGCCGAAGCCACCGTAAGGCAGGCCAGAGCCTACCGATTGGAACGCACGCGCCAAGTGTTACGAGACAACGACATTGCCGCTGCCCTGTTATATGACCCATTAAACATTCGTTACGCTACCGACACCTCCAACATGCAGCTGTGGACCATGCATAACCCTTCGCGTTATGCCCTAATCTTTGCCGATGGCCCCGCCATCTTGTTTGATTACCACAATTGCGGCCATTTACACGACGACAAACGCCTGCCGAACGGCCAGCTTACGGTGGACGAAATTCGACCTGCGATTGCCTGGGCTTACTTTGCGGCTGGAGAACGCGGCCCAGAACAGGCCGTACGTTGGGGTAATGACATTGCTTCACTAATGAAACAATATGGCGGAGGCAACCAACGCCTTGCAGTGGATATTTGTGAAGAGTTGGGCATGGCGCAGCTACATAAACACGGTATCGAAACCCTCTACGGCATGAAATATATGGAACACGCGCGGCTTATTAAGTCGGCCGAAGAATTACAGTTAATGCAGTGGACCATTGCCGTATGCCAAAAAGGTATGCAGCGCATGTGGGATCATTGTGAACCGGGCATTAGCGAAAACGAGCTCTGGGCTCATTTGCACTTTGAAAACATTCGTAACGGCGGTGAGTGGATTGAAACTCGCATCCTTTCTGCGGGCGAGCGCACTAACCCATGGATGCGCGAAAGCTCTGACGCCCTTATCCAAACAGGCGACATTGTGTCTTTCGACACGGACCTTATTGGCCCCTACGGCTATTGCGCCGACATCTCACGCGCCTGGATTGCGGGCCACGAACGGCCCTCAGCAACTCAGCAAGAAATTTACGACATTGCCATGGAGCACATCACCTACAACATGGGGTTACTCAAAGATGGTTTGGCCTTTAGGGACTTTGTAGACCAATCGTGGAAGCTACCCGACCGCTTCGCCCCCAACCGATATTCTTGCTCGGTACATGGTGTTGGCCTAGCCGACGAATACCCCTGCATTTACCACCCGCAGGACTATGACAAAGTAGGCTACGACGGCCATTTTCATGAAAACATGGTGGTGTGTGTAGAATCTTACACCGGCGGCATCGGCGAAAAAGAAGGCGTTAAGTTAGAGCAACAAGTACGCATTACCAAAACTGGGGTGGAGTTGCTCTCTGACTTTGCCATTGGATCGTTTAACTAAAAACCTCCCGTCGCCCTGATCACCCCGTCACCCTGACCACCCCGTCGCCCTGACGCAGGTCAGGGCCTCTAGATTCCGGCCTACGCCCCACGTGGTCAATATGTACATAGGGAACAATCAATGCTTGAACAGCATCTATAGAAAAGTCTATAGCTAGTTTATTAGCAGTAGAGCCAGACCCAGAGGTCTCCGCTCCTTGAAACAAACCACAGTCCACCAATACACTGGCATTAGGCTTATACACTAGCTCATGACATGAGCCCGTAACACCATTAACAGCACCGTGGTGGATAATGGTCATAGGCTAAACTCCATAAAACCGCCTAACCACCTTGCCCAACCCAATTAGCGTACGTTCAAGAGCTATATCATTTACGCCCTCAACCGACAACAGGCTCATTTTAAACGCGTTCAAGTGTAATCGCCTATGAAGGCTGCCTTGCTCTTGAGTTAACTCACCAGCCGCCACCATAGCTTGAGTAGCATCCAAATCAATAGCCAATTCCTCAACACTAGGCGTAACAGCCTCACCACGAGAGCCCAGCTGCACCGCCAACTCCGTTACCAACAGCGCCAACAAATCATCCTTAATCTTCACCACTCACTCTCCAACCCCACACCCAACCATCGTCTCTGCGATCGCTACATGGATGTAGCTTAGCAGGGCAATGCAGGAGCAATTGCCGAGGGCCGAAGCGACGCGGCAGCCCAAACCCACTCACTTCCGCCCATACTTCTTAGCCAACTCCAGCCGTAAAACCGCACTAAAACTTGCATCAAACGTAGCCCACAAATCCTCAACCTGAGCCTCACTAAAACACCCTAATTGATGCAGAGGATGACGGGAAGCACAGCCAGCGCGAAGGCCATCTATTTCGCGGCGATAAATCAAAGTAATACTTGGCTCTTTGAACAGAAACCGGACAATTATACCAGTATGCGCGTATTACTGGTGATACAATGAAACACCTAACGTATTTGGCTGCCCTATAAACATTAGCTAGCAAACAAAATTTTCAATACAGGATGTGAACACCCTATGGCCATTGGCATTTTACCTATGGAGTTGAGGAAAATTGACTTACCAAGCTGCCCTATAAGCAACCTTGACTGGCCTAGTCAAAATATCCCCAAGGTGAATACAGTGGGCGAGCTTGGCCCCGAAGACCAAATAGTGGTATATCCCAATTCCGGTATATTCTACAAAGCACGCCCTAAGTTGGCCTGTAAAGTTAGCTTGGTATTTACTGAACCAAAAGCTATCCACGCCAAGTATTATCGTACTTTGGGCTTAATTCGCAACCGGTTTCATCGAGTCATATGCCGCTATCCAGAATACGCAAAAACACACAGCAATGTGCTACTTATGCAAGTGATTGAAACTTGGGTAAGTGACGAAGCAATCAATAATTCCGTGGTTAAAACAAAAAGCTGTTCATTGATTGCTTCCGCTAAAAAGAACCTTGAAGGCCATAGACTTCGTCACCGCATTGCAGACTGGTGCCAAGAACATTCACCTACAATTGAGCTGCTAGGCAAAGCCTACCAACCATTTGAAAAGAAAGAAGATGGTTTAGCCCCTTATCATCACTCCATCATAATTGAAAACAACCAAGAAAAAGAATATTACACAGAAAAGCTACTCGACTGCATGCTGTGTAACACTATGCCGATTTATTGGGGCTGCCCAAATATTGGCGAGTATTTTGACACTAAGGGTTTAATCATTTGTGAAACCGAAGCAGAACTAAAACAGGCTATACTCAACATCGACCAAGCACTTAGCGAAGAACAAAAACAAGCTATGACCAAAAACAAGGCTATAGCCCTGAAGCTGAGTAAACTGAACCAACGCATCGTGGACTTGCTGTACAATGACCAACACAACAACCCATAATCAACCATGCCATTACCATGTGGTAGTGGTTGGTACCGTTCGCAACGTCGCCAGAACGCTCCCCACTGAAGTGAAGCGACTGCACAACATCTTAAATTCTTCAGGCCATATCGATACAGTGCAATGGTTGTTGATTGAGTCTGACAGTACAGATAATACTATTCAAACGCTAGATCAACTAAGTAAGGATATATCTAACTTTGGTTATCTAGGCTTAGGTAATCTTGATAAACAAATACCAGAACGCACAGAACGGATCGCTCATTGCCGCAACGCCTATTTAGAAGAGATTGATACAAACCCACAATATCAAGAAACAGATCTTGTGATAATGGCTGACCTAGATGGTATCAACAACATACTCACTACAACAGCTTTGGATTCATGCTTTAACAATACCGACTGGGACGTATGCTGTGCTAATACCCAAGGCCCCTATTATGACATTTGGGCCTTACGACACCCCCAATGGTGTCCAGTTGATTGCCTACAAGAACATCAGTTTTTACGTCAACATGGTTGGCGTAGTTACGCTGCAAGATTTTCGGCCATATATTCCCGCATGATCACCATACCGGCAGAATCAGGTTGGATAGAAGTAGACTCCGCCTTTGCAGGCTTAGCTATCTATAAAAAACAGGCTATTAACGGTCAAAGGTATTCGGCATACGCTGGAGAAACTGCTATTTGTGAACACGTAAACTTTCACAAAGGCATAAAGAAAAATGGCAATAAAATATTTATAAACCCAGCTTTGCTAAACTGCAGCAATCCACCCCACTCTCGCAAGTTACGCTTACCTCATTCTTGGAAGCTACGTTTGGGCTTATTTTTAGGTGCGGTAGCTAAACAAAAATAGTCAATGCTAGCCCTCAATAAGCTTTCTGAATAAACAAAATGGCTTAGTAAGCCTGGATTTAAAGCTGATCGAATTCTAGTGCTTAGCCATGCCACAACCTATGCCTACTTTAGCGATTTTCCGCACTTTACAGTAATCCATATGTCATAAAGCCAGCTAACAATTTATCAAACTCCATCTCAAGTCTCTAATTCGGGTACTGGGCGGCACATATAACCAGCAACAATAGCAAACAGCATAGCGTAAAACAAAGTTGTAATGTGGTAAATAAACTGGACTTGTGTCAAACCAATATCAAAACGAAATACGGCAATTAACAGAAGCATACCAGCCAATTGCCTAGCTTGCTTACGTTTAGAAAATGCTAAAGCAAAACCACTGATGTAAAAGGCCATTAATGGGATAAAACCAACTAATCCAAGTACAGATAGGTAGTGCAAAGGTTCACTATGAGCATATTGAAAAGCGATAGTGTGTTTGAAGAAACCATTTTGTTCAACAAACGCCTCTTTGAACTCCCAATAGCTTCCTAATCCAAGCCCAAGCATTGGGCTTTGCAAAAAGCCATGAAAAGCCACATACCACATTTGCAATCGCAACCCAACAGAGAAATTGGTCATTGTGCCTTCAAACACAATGCTATGTATCTCGTTCCAAGCAGTCGTTACTCGCCTAGCTACGCTTGGTTCCAACATAACTACGAGTATAAAAATAAACAATAGAGAAATAGCTATCAACCATTTCTTTCTAATAGAAACGTCTTCAAGCATTCCCAATAAGATCACTACTAAAAAAGGAAGGCTAATCCAACCACCACGAGTGCCCGACAGCAAAGACCCATAGACTCCAAGTCCACAAGCTAGCACTATTACTAGGTATGCTAACCAACCCAGACGTGCTTTCACAGTGCTAGTGCACAACAACGACAAGATACCAAGCGTCAATGAAATATTACCAAAGGTAATAGGAAAATTTAGGTTTGAAATGTTCCCATACACTCTACCAATGCCCAACTCATGCCTTTGGTAGATAGCCGTAGCTCCAAGAACAATAGCACCGACAACTATCCCCCAATGCAAAAAATCAATTTTAACGCTACTTGCGCGTACCGCAAAGAAAACAGGTAACACCAAAATTAGGCGACTAGGGTTATCAAAATATTGCCACGTCGTGTTGTCATGAGCATACATATTTACCAGTATAGCCGCCGGAAATAAAACAGACGCCCATACATAACTGCGCTCATACTTAGACAAAGCCAATAAAGGTCGATATCGCAGCAAATAATATATAGAGACCAAAATCAACCCGAAGCTAATTATCCCAAACCATCCATGGCTGCTTAAACCAATAGCAAAAGCACAAAATATACCCAAACCCATGGCTAGATCAGCAGGGCGATTGGTGATTTGGTTCATCGATCATTTCACTCTAGGTGATAATCAGTTGAGAAAAACTGATTTTGATATTCGTGGTTAGCAAAGTCTTTTCTAAAATGATGTAATCTTGATGCCAGATCTTCACTTTGTAGTGCTTTCCTATCTGTTAATATAAATACGTTCAACCCCTTATACAGGTGATCTAATTCAGAGCTTAGTACTACCACAGTGCAGCCCACATACAAAGCCTCCCAAGTACGATGACAATCTATACCATTGCCCTCCAAGCTTAGTACATAATCGTACTGAGTGTATTGCTGCCAAAGCTGAAGCTGATTTAAACGTTCTGTGGGCACCTTGTATAAAGGATTAGCTGCAATACTTTCAAACAGTTCTGCACGCGTTGTAGAAGTTTTATTTAACAAGGCATCACAAAATACCTGTTCCTGTCTTGGTTTTGCATCACTAGCCCCGTTTTTGATTTGATTAAGCAAACTAACCAACTCTAAGCCAATCTTGCCACACCGGTTAGTGTGAAAATCAAAACCAATAGGAATAGCTCTAAATTTTTTGCTAACCAAAACATCAGAACAATTTTGTGTATACCAAGTAACAAGATACGGATTGTTTAAAAGACTCGATACGAGAGCTTGAGGAAGCTCACCTGGAACAGAAGAATCCCCATCTGTGGTAATAAGCCTAAATGGCTGATTAATATAAGGTAGCGCATAACGTACAAAATAATCTAAGTTAGATTTTTTACCAACCTTATACCTAGATGTGAGCTTAACCCAAACTAACTCATTGGCCTTTACACGCCTAAAAAACAGCCAATAGTAAAACCCAGGTAGTACAAATTCTGTCTTACCCAATACGTTCGCCCATGTGCCCTTATGCTGAGCAGCAAGCCCAAAAGACTTTGTATTAATCAAAACTATGGGCTGGCTAAAAGCACTACGCTGCTGAAAAAGACGCAACAATTTTTTAATCATATTATTAATTTGGCAATTGCCAATTGTTAGCGCGCAACGTTTCTATATAGTCTGCCAACCAACGCTTGGCTTGCCAGCCTAACGCTTCTGTTTTTTCAGTAATAACATCGGCAGTCATTCTGTTACCCCTGCGCTCTGGCAACATCTCTATTTTGCCACCAAACAAGTTAGCCACATCCAAAACCGAGTAACCATCGGAGCACCCAATGCCATATTTGTCACCACTACCCTTTTCACCAACTAACACCAAACCGTCGACAATATCATCTACGTGGGTGAAATTGCGCAGCTGTAAGCCAGGGCTAACTACGGTAAGGTTTTGTTGATTGCGCATTTTTTCCGCAAACAAAGCTATAAGCGTTGCATAGCGCCCAGTAGAAATCTCACGTTTGCCGTAAACATTATAAAAATACACTATAGCGTACTCTAGCCCAAACCATTGGCCAAAATTTTCTACCAATTCTGTGTTAGCTGACTTACTCCAGCCATAAGGGCTCTGGCTACGCCCCAAACCACCATCACCAAATTTGGTACTGCTGCCAGCATAGATCAACTTACTCTTGTGCTTGCGGCAAAATTGTAGCAATCGAAAAGTAGATTCTTTGTTGTACTTCCAGACTAGCTCTATGTCATCAAAACTTTGCTCCACACGAGAATACTCGCCTAGGTGATAAATATAATCGGGAACAAAATTCACAAGTTTATCAACATCAGCGGCACTACCTTCAATATACTCTACGCCTAGCACATGGTTGGCTTTGGAACCTGTAAAGTAGTTATCTAAAGACACGACTTCATAGCAGCCCTCTTGTTGTAGCCTTTCACAAAGATTGCTACCAATAAAACCGGCGCCGCCAGTTACCAATACTTTTTTCAACTGCATCAATACAACCTTAACTAAAAACTATTAACTAATCCGTACCAAAAATATCGCGAGTAAATACTTTTTCGCTAACATCCATCAAGTCTGGTTCGCGTCTATTTGCCACAATAACATCACAGGATGCCTTAAAGGTCTGTAAGTCACCAACCACCGGACATTTGCCAAAGATATCTCCTTCAAAATCCGGTTCATAAATAATCACTTGCAGGCCTTGATCAGTAAGCCTTTCAATAACCCCATGAATAGCGGCCGACCTAAAATTATCCGACCCTGCTTTCATGACTAACCGATAAACGCCAACTAATTTAGGGGATTTATTAACGATAGTTTGGGCAATAAAACCCTTCCGAGTTTCGTTGGCATCCACTACCGCTTGCATCATATTGCTTGGTACATCTGCAAAATTAGCTAATAGCTGCTTTGTATCCTTTGGTAAACAATATCCGCCATAACCAAAACTAGGGTTGTTGTAGTGATTACCTATACGCGGATCCAAACCAACGCCTTTTACAATTTGTTGAGCATCCAGATTATTAGCACAAGCGTAGGTATCTAGCTCATTAAAATAAGCAACACGCATAGCTAAATAACTGTTAGCGAACAGTTTAATTGCCTCAGCCTCAGTACTACCAGTTAATAAGATATCTATATTTTCCTTAACTGCTCCTTGTTGCAGCAACTTAGCAAAAGCCAATCCTCTCTCGGATTCTTCACCAATTACAATTCTAGAGGGATGAAGATTATCGTATAAAGCCTTGCCTTCCCGCAGGAACTCTGGAGAAAAGACAATATTATTGGAATCATACTTTTTACGAAGGCTCTCTGTATAGCCGACTGGAACAGTAGATTTAATAATAACTAGAGCTTTAGAATTGGCTTGAATAACATCATCCAAAACAGCTTCAATACTAGATGTATTAAAGCTATTAGTTTCTACATGATAATCAGTAGGGGTAGCAATGACGATATAATCAGCATTGTCATACGCTTTTTCTATATCTGTAGTAGCGTAAAGATTTAGACTGTGATGCTCCAAAAATTGAGATATTTCAGCATCCCTAATAGGACTGCAACCATTATTTAGCTGCGCCACTTTATCGTCATCGATATCTAGCAATACTACTTGGTTGTGTTGTGCCAACAATACAGCGTTAGACAAACCAACATAGCCCATGCCTACAATAGTAATTTTTTTCAAAAGATCAACTTACTCATTTTCTAAACAATGATAACTAACAATTATAAATTACTTACGACCATAAAGATCTTCAAATCGTTCTATGTCATCTTCGCCAAGATAACTACCAGACTGCACCTCCACCAAAACCAAAGGCACATTCGTTTCATTAGCTAAGCGATGTACCGCACCTGGAGGAATATAAACAGAGTCATTGGCATTAAGTACAAGGTTAGCACCATCAACATGCACCTTAGCTATGCCCTCCACCACGACCCAATGCTCTGCTCGAAACTGGTGTTTTTGCAAGCTTAAACGAGCTCCTGGGTTTACAGTGATGTGTTTAACCTGGTAGTTAGGGCCTGAATCCACACTGTCGTAGCTACCCCATGGGCGATAAACCTCCCGCTGGTGGTCTAACTCTTTCCGGCCATTTAACTGCTCTACAAGTGCTTTAACTTGCTGTGCTTGCTGTAAAGGAGCGACTAACACAGCATCTTTGGTCTCAACAATGGCCAAACCTTCAACACCCAGTGCAGCCACTAACCGGCTTGTCGATTTCACAAGGCAATTACTGCTCTCATGGATGATGGTATCACCCTGGCAAACGTTACCTTGGACATCTTGGGCGTTAGTTTGCCAAAGGGCATTTAAATCACCCACATCACTCCAACCACAATCAATTGGCACAACCACTGCTCGCTGGGTATGCTCCATAATGGCATAATCTAACGAAATATTTTCACAGGCACCAAACTGTTGCTCAGCCAATCTAATAAAGTCTGAGTCCTTTACTGAGGAAGCCAGCGCAGCCTCACAACAAGCCAGCAATGCAGCACAATGTTGCTGGGCTTCAGCTATAAGCACACTGGGCCGCATAACAAACATGCCACTGTTCCACAAATACTCTTGGCTAGCCAAATACTGCTCTGCCACCTGTACAGATGGCTTTTCTACAAACTGATCTACAGAGTAACCCGTGCCTTTAGTAAGGGATAAAGCCAGCGCTTCTCCACAACGAATATAGCCGTAACCCGTACAAGCAAAAGTAGCCTTAATACCCAAAGTAACAAGTTGACTGTTTAAAGCAAATTCATGTGCCGTTAATAGCGCAGCTCTAAATGCAGCTTCATCTGCAATCGCGTGATCAGCCGACAGCACCAGCATGGGTTCATCGTTACCGCTATTAATCAAACGCAAGGCCGCTATGATCACTGCAGGTGCAGTATTTCGGCCAGCGGGCTCTAACACTAAATCAGACTTAATGTTCAAAGCCTTAATTTGCTCAGCCGCCAAAAAGCGATGATCTTGATTACAAATCACTTGGCTAGTGCCTAAACTCAGCTCACCCAAACGAGCAAAGGTTTGTTGCAACATGGTTAACCCTTCTGGGTTATCCACCAACACTTGATACTGCTTAGGGAACGAAGCCCGTGAAAGCGGCCACAATCGGCTGCCCACACCACCTGCCATCACCACGGGATTAAAACACTTATCCATATCTATACATTCCATATTGTTATTGTCTTTGCGAGCCAAGCGCGGCAATCCATAACCTCAACGGCGAAGTTCATCCAAATGACTCAAAAACCACTCATACGTTGCCGCCAATCCCTGCTCCAATTCAACGGAATAGGCCCACCCCAAATCATTCAACCGCCGCACACACAACAACTTGCGCGGTGTGCCATCGGGCTTAGTGGCATCAAACTCTATCGCCCCATCAAAACCCACCACCTTAGCCATGGTTTGTGCCAGTTCGGCAATCGTCACGTCGTTACCCGTGCCTACATTAATGTGCGAACACATAGCATCTGGCACAGCTCGTTCAAACTCTGTTTTAGGCAAGTTCATGACATGTACACACGCTGCTGCCATATCATCCACGTGTAAAAACTCTCGCATGGGTTTACCCGTACCCCAAACGAAAACCTTGTCAGCCCCTGACTCTTTGGCCTCATGGAAACGCTGCATCATGGCAGGAATCACGTGGGAATTTTGAGGGTGAAAGTTATCATTTTCACCATAAAGATTAGTAGGCATTACACTACGGTAATCTACCCCATACTGCCGATTAAACGACTCACACAACTTAATGCCCGCTATCTTGGCAATAGCATAGGGTTCATTAGTCGGTTCCAATGGGCCTGTTAATAATGATGTTTCTAGCATTGGCTGCGCAGCTAACTTGGGGTAAATACAAGAACTACCCAAAAACACCAGTTTTTGCACGCCATGCTTATAGGCACTTTGGATTACGTTATTCTGAATCTGTAAATTAACCGCAATAAAGTCAGCGGGGAAGGTATTATTAGCATGAATCCCCCCCACCTTTGCCGCTGCCAAATACACTTGGTCTGGTTTATTTACCGCAAACCAGTTTTCAACCGCCTGAGTATTACACAAATCTAGCTCGACTCGAGGTGCTAACAACAGTTCAACACCAGCAAGGCCAGATAACTGCCGCACAATAGCAGAACCCACCATACCGGTGTGCCCCGCGACAAATACCTTAGTCATGGACTAATCCTCCCGAGCCACTGGCACCTGATAGCCATGTTCTTTCAATAGGGCTTTCTGCCTAGCCTGGTCCAAATCATTGGCCACCATTTCTGCACACATTTGTTCCACTGTAATTTCTGGCACCCAGCCTAACTTTTCTTTTGCTTTCGTAGGATCACCCAGCAAGGTTTCCACTTCTGCTGGGCGGAAGTAGCGTGGATTAACGCGCACAATAACATCACCTACTTGCAGCGCAGGCGCGTTATCACCATCAATAGCAGCAATGGTGGCAATTTCATCTACCCCTTCACCAGAAAACGCCAAAGTCACGCCTAGCTCTGCAGCCGACAAACGCACAAAATCACGCACAGATATCTGCTTGCCCGTGGCAATCACAAAATCATCCGGTGCGTCTTGTTGTAGCATCATCCACTGCATACGCACATAGTCTTTGGCATGGCCCCAGTCGCGCAAGGCATCCATGTTGCCAAGATACAAACATTCTTCCAAACCTTGTGAAATATTCGCCAAAGCCCGGGTGATTTTACGGGTAACAAAGGTTTCGCCACGGCGCTCTGATTCGTGGTTAAACAAAATACCATTACAGGCATACATACCATAAGATTCACGGTAGTTCACAGTAATCCAATAAGCATACATTTTTGCCACGGCATAAGGCGAACGAGGGTAAAAAGGCGTGGTTTCTTTTTGAGGGGTTTCTTGCACCAAGCCATACAGCTCGGAGGTAGACGCCTGATAAAAGCGGGTTTTCTTCTCCAAGCCCAAAAAACGAATGGCCTCTAAAATACGTAAGGTACCCAAGGCATCCACATCAGCTGTGTACTCCGGCGCTTCAAAAGACACCGCCACATGAGACTGAGCCGCAAGGTTATACACCTCATCTGGCTGCACTTGTTTAATAATACGGGTAAGGTTAGACGAGTCAGAAAGGTCGCCATAGTGAAGGTGAAAACGCCCTTGATTGATGTCTGGGTTTTCAAAGATGTGGTCAATACGGTCGGTATTAAACGAAGAAGCCCGACGTTTGATACCGTGAACTTCATAGCCTTTTTCTAGGAGAAATTCGGCCAAATAGGAGCCATCCTGACCAGTAATGCCAGTGATAAGAGCTGTTTTCATGCGGTTTGTTCCTTCAAACTTATATAAAGTTACTACACTAACGAGTAAACACCGTTTGATCAAAGATGTCTAGAAATACCTTTCATATACAATAAGATACATGAAGCCAAAGGGTGCGATAAGGGTAATTATCGTGTTTTAAGAGATGTTACGTACTTACACAGTCACTCGCCAAAGCCATTGAGCAAGATCAGCCTCATCAAGCTTGGATTGCGACAGTAACACTATTTTTTGCCCCACCGCCTCTACATCCCAAGTCACGTTAATGCCATTTAAATCGAGAATGAGGTCCATCACCTGAAATGCTGTTCGTTTATTGCCGTCATTAAAGCAATGAGCCTGAGAAATGGCTGTTGCGTAGGGCGCTGCCAGCGAATAAATATTCGCTATGAGGCCATAGTTAAGCCGGTTGTCTACTTTTGATAACGCGCCTTCAAGTGACTTACTGCCAACCATGCCTTGAAACTCATTGGGCTCTAACACCTCATCATGAATCGCAATAATGTGATCAACCGATAGTAATAAAAAGCTCATTTGTCTTTCAAATAATCCAGTACCGGCTGGGTGGTTGCCTTACGGGACTTAAGACTCTGTCTTAATTCTTCAATCGATGCCGTGCGATGTTGATCATTGGAGATCGCCTCAGCGCGAATAAATTGTAAGACAATGCGGTAATGCGGAAGTACAAGGCGTTGGTGTTAAAACCAGAACAGGGCAAGGTGTCACCACCAGAATCTAATTTAAGTTCCTTAATTCGGTTTTCGCTATCTTCAGCACAATGAGGTTGGCTGTCAGAGTCTTCTTCTAAATCAAGTACACTTTGCCGTATGGGATGGCGCTGTACTGCCAAGTCAAAGGCTTTGTCATAGTGGCCTATACACCCATTTGCGTGCTGCATGTATGTCTTCAAACGGCTTTTCTGGGTAGGCTGGAGTGTATTTTAGCGTCTTAAATAAACTCTCAGAATACAGATTGTCGTCACTTACCGCACCACTGCCTAGCTCTTTTCGAACTGCCGATTTTGACTTAAACTGAGATTTTATCAGGGACCGGGCGCCCGAGAATGATCAGCTTATTATGGAAATAATACTATTTGCCATAAACTATAATTTGGTCTATATTAACTATAATTTAGTCTATTAAGGAACTCAATCATGTTGCAAGCCATCGTCGGCAATGCCAGTGCTGAAAAAGTATTGCTGTTCATGGCCGCCCGTCAATCAGGGTATGCCCGTGAAATCGCTCAAACATTTGATACCGATGTCACCCCAGTAAAAAACCAACTTGAGCGAATGGAGCGTGACGGCATGCTTGTGTTTGAACGTGTTGGCCGCACAAAAGTGTACCAATTTAACCCTCGATTTGCCTTCGTAAACGAAGTTAAAGCCTTAGGCAAAAAAGCTCTGTCGTTTTTGCCACAAGACTTACAGCAAGAATTACTCCTCAACCGAAGGCGCCCACGGCGTTCTGGTAAGCCATTGTAATGAACGTATCCAATTTAACTCGCATTGAACTGGCAGGACTCATTGGCCAAACCCTCACCTACCACGGCATCGATGCCGTACTTTCCGGCGGGTCCTGTGTCTCTATTTACTCTAACGAGCGCTGGGTCTCACAAGACTTGGATCTCATTGACATCAGTTACTCCGACAAAAAGAAGATCATCACTGCGTTACACACCATTGGCTTCACCAATCGTGGGGCAGGACACAAATATTTTGTAAACCCCCACTGCGAATTTACCATCGAGTTTCCAACGGCACCGTTAATGATTGGCGATGAACATGTTGTCGACGAAGGCATTGTGCATATGGCAACTGACAGTGGCGTGTTCAAATTACTCAGTGCAACTAACTGCGTCAAAGATCGACTGGCCAGTTACATTCATTGGAATGATCTACAGTGCCTTGAACAAGCCAGAGACGTTGTACACTTACAAACCGTTGATATGAACAACATCCAAAGCTGGTTGTCTTCAGAAGGTTCGGCAATTGATGCTCGCGTGTTGTTAGCCAAACCGTCACCTCAGTCAACCGATGATTAATTGAGTCTAAGACCGTAAACCGCAATGGGTTCAGGAGTGTTAGATTGCATCCAATTATGACCCAGTATTTACACAAACTCGCCGAAGCCATTGAGCAAGATCAGCCTCATCAAGCTTGGATTGCGACAGTAACACTATTTTTTGTCCCACCGCCTCTACATCCCAAGTCACGTTAATGCCATTTAAATCGAGAATGAGGGTAATTCCCCCATTTTTAACATCAGTCAAAACTTAGGAACAATTCTGAATTTTCGACTAAAAATCACAATAGTGTCTTTTAGGCAGTATTCTTATAGGCATCTATGTTCGATTTATGGTTATAATTGATAATTATTGAGAATTTTGGTGTAACAGTTAGAGATATGCGAAAATCCTTACCATTCCACTGGAAGAACTTGCTCACATAGCGGGTATTAATCGGCTACCACCCCAATGTGATTGAGTAAGAATTTATAAGGGTACACGTGATGAACTATGTCCAAACACGCGACACGCGACACGCACCAAGGGTGTATCGTCTTGGCAAGAACGCTCACTTTGTTCTACCCCAGCCTTCTTTACTGGAACAGAGCCTCTCTATTCTTGATTTTTCATATATTCCAAGTGCTGATCATTGCCATTGCTTTTCATAATATTGAGTTGTCTTTGATTGGATATGCCATATTTAGTATTGTAATTAACTCACTGTATTCAGTGATCCGGAGATGTAAATGAACAAGGAAGTACCTAATCCAGTTGAGCAGAATTTTGGCGATGAAATTGACTTAAGAGATATTTTTATCCCTTTGTGGAAGGGGAAATACCGTATTTTGTTATTTGGTCTAATTTGTTTATCTCTTACTCTAGTCTATTTACTGGGTGGGTTTATCGTAGACAAAAGCAGATATGCGAGCATTCAAGTTCATTTTAACTTTCAAGGCGTTGAAAACGGGGTTTTCCCAAACGGTGAAAAATTCTCACCACAGGAACTAATCTCAGGGTCAGTCCTGTCTGAGGTTTATAGAAATATTGATAGCCCAAGTTTCGATTATGCTGACCTAGTTAGTGCAATCAATGTGACACCTGATTTCAATGGCGCTGACGAACTAGAGTCTGTAGTGACTGGGTTGTTGTCAAAAGAAAAGGGATTAACCAATAAAGAATATAGTGATGCCGTTTCTGAGTATACAACCGAAATTGTTAACCAATCTAAAAAAAATGTGATCCTAACCATAGACCTGAATTTGTTTGATGGGAACCTTACAAAATCAAGCGATCTGTTGCACAGTATTCCAAAGATATGGGCTACGCATGCCATTGAAGATCGTGGTGTTTTGGTCATGTTTTCTCCTACAATCAGTACGCTAGATGAGCGCATTAACTCTGGTGAATTACTCATTCAAGTCAATGTATTAGGCGACACCCAATATTTATTACATAAAGCTGTTACTAGTTTATCGGGCTCACTAGACAACAAATCCATTAAAGACCCAGCGTCGGGCATGTCAATTGCGGATTTACGCTATAAGTTAGATTTGGAAAGTAAATATAGGATTTCAATACTTAAAGAACTTGTCGTTAAGAGCGGCATAGGTGTTAAAAATCAATCTTGGTATAGAGGATTTAGGGATGCTCGCTTAGGTAAGTTGGAGCGTGAACGATCGAGTCTTGAGCGAATGGTTGATGTCTATGAGCAGGCGTTGATTGAATTTAATCAGCAACAGTATGGTTCTTCTGAGGGCTTAAGATCACAGGGGGAAAGCAGTTCTGGAACGACTGTATATTCTCCACAGTATGGTGAGGATGTCATTAATCGACTTATGGAACTAGGCTCTAAAATGTCTGATCCAGAATATAGGAAAAGCCTGCTACAAGAAAAAATTGACATTTCAACCGAACTACAAAAGGTCATTACCGAAATTGACTTCTATGATTTCGATGAGCCTACTGGCGACAAAGAAAGCATATCTACTGAAGAAATTTCTAATTTGATTACCCGTTCATACGAAGAACTTAAAGAAATACATTCTGCCCTTCTTGGTATTATCCAAGTGTCAAACTTAAGTAATCTGGACGACAGGGGCGAGTTGTTTGATCTGGTCGGGAGTGTTCAGGAAAATGTGTCTAGTAACTTATCCCTAAGGGTGATGCTAAAGGCCGTCTTAGCATTTATATTAGGGTGTATTCTTGGCATGGTTGTAGTATTTGGTAGGCGAGTTCTGCGCTAAAACTCAATAATCTCAATACTTAATCTGTAACGCACGCATCCCTGAGAGCATTTAAATGGCTGCCAGGCGACCTCTAAAGCGAACAGCATCCATTTAACCAACAAAAAGGCACATCAAATGTGCCTTTTTGTTGTCTGATATTCGCACGTTTTTTACAGACTGATCACCACCTGGCCTGTTTTAGCAATATGCCCCACCCACTGCCTAGCTCTTTTCGAACTGCCAATTTTTACTTAAACTGAGATTTCATCAGGGACCGAACGCCCGGTAAGGATCAGTTGGTAATCCCTTCGCTTAGTGTACGAGAAAATCCTACTTAAAACTGATCTTAATTTACGGGGGATTACAAACCTACAACACCATTATGAGCTAGAGGTGGCTGAGCAAGCCATAGGAGAAGAGGTAGCACGTATTCAGCCGATAGCTGCGGCTGTTTAAACACATGATAACGGCATTTATCGCACCTTTAAAT
>DPHD01000062.1:23190-23390 GCA_003523085.1 Oceanospirillaceae bacterium
AACACCAAGACCCCTAAGAACGCCCTCACCCACGGACTCACCAGCCAAAGCATCACCTCGTCAACAGACCAAAAGATCTACCAACAGATGTATGACGAACTCACCTTCGAATATGCTCCACAGACCATAACAGAGCGCATACTAATCGAACGAGTGGCCGTCCAGTATGTCCGCTGGCAGCGTGCAATCAGGGAAGAGAG
>DPHD01000062.1:23649-23933 GCA_003523085.1 Oceanospirillaceae bacterium
CATTACGCCTCAGCCAGGTTTAGAGGCGAATTCCATAACGATGAACATATAGAAGAAAATTCCATACTTATTCAACGATTAAGCCAGGAATCGTTTCGCCTTCTGGAGCGCGGCGAACGTAGCACCATCCCAGACGATTTAGAAGAGTATCCGATGCTGTTCGTCCTTTTTGACCAACTCACCTTCAAGCATAGATGCAGCAAAGCTGAACTACTCGACGGTCGGTACGCGTTAGACAGCCTTGTTAGTGCCTTCATAAGGCAGTGCAATCGAACCCTTGAATC
>DPHD01000059.1:0-842 GCA_003523085.1 Oceanospirillaceae bacterium
CTCGTCTTTCCGGCGCAGGCCGGAATCCCTGCCAGATTGCTGAGATTCTGAATTAAATTCAGAATCACACATTATTGAGTTTAGGAATAAAACATGAAAAACCGTGAAGAATTCACCCAAACCAACCGCATTATGTGGAATGAAACTGCGGCAGTGCACCAAAACAATTATGTGGATAACTTATTAACTAGAATAAGTGCGCCCGATTACTGCACCTTTGACGCGGTTGAAAAACGTCTCTTTGCGCAAATCGATTTGTGCGGCAAAAATGTAGTGCAGCCCTCATGCAATAACGCACGTGAACTTATTGCAGTAAAAAAGGCCGGCGCAGGGCGTTGCTTAGGCTTGGACATTAGCGACCAGTTTATTACCCAAGGCAAAGCGCTGGCCCAGGCAGGCAATGTGGAAATCGAGCTGGTACAAACAGATTTATTCGACATAGGCTCGGAATACGACCAGCAATTTGATGTGGTCTATGTGACCGTTGGCGCCATTGGATGGCTACCCGACCTAGCTAACTACTTTAAGTTATTGGCGCGCATGCTGAGGCCCGGGGGGCAATTATTCATGTATGAAATGCACCCTGCCATGTTTATGTTTGAACAAGATACCGGCTTATTAGTGGTAGAAGACTACTTTGATCGCAGCCCTTTCCACGAGACAGAACCTGATGCGGACTATATGGACCCTAGCGCTACTATCACGTCTCCTAGCTATTGGTTTCAGCACACCTTAGGCGACATATTAGGTCAGTGTTTAACGAACAGTCTGCAGATCACCCATTTTGACGAGTATCGCCACGACATTGCGAATGTGGGTGCTTTTATGGAAGCCGAAAAAGC
>DPHD01000059.1:1089-8626 GCA_003523085.1 Oceanospirillaceae bacterium
TGGACTTGGATCGCCGCGCTGCGCTGGGCCTGCCCCATGAGCGCAACG
Organism: Oceanospirillaceae bacterium; assembly: GCA_003523085.1. GTDB lineage: Bacteria > Pseudomonadota > Gammaproteobacteria > Pseudomonadales > Balneatricaceae > Njordibacter. The sequence continues at coordinate 1,138 of DPHD01000059.1, forward strand.
ATTGCTTTGGGTACGCGAAGACGGTTACGGTGGAGCTAATCGAAATAAGCATAGCAATAGGTGATCGGCTCAACGCCATGGCGCTTGGCGTCACACAACTGGCATTCGTTGGTGGCGGAAACTCGGGTATATTTTTCGCACTGCGCACACTTGGCTTTATCCACCCCTTGCCACTGAGAACCAGGAAACTCCTGCCAGTGCCGACCCAAGGTGATGATTTCCTGACCCTTGAGTAAATCACCTGCATGATAGCGGCCCACAATGATTTTAATACGTTGATCAACGGCACGCTTGCGGCGCTGTTCTTCCACTTGAGCTTGGTCTGGCGCCATGTGGGCGGCCAAAATACTCATGGTATCCATCATGCCTTGCTGTTGTTTAGCGAAGTGTTTTAGCGCGTGCTCAAGCTGTGCCTGGCGACCTAAGGGAATGGTGTAGGCTAGAAGGTCTGGATCCCAGTGACCACCGGCTAAGTGCAAGGACTGCATCAAATCAATGTTGTGGTCACCATAGAGGCGCAAATCATGGGCCGTGGTGACTAGCTCGTAGCCCAGTGGTAAGTGGTCGAGCAAAGACGTCGCGACCGCGGCAGTAGCTTCTATATCTTCGCTTTCAAACCAATCACTCATAAAATTAACCCTTCAGGTTATTCCATGTCGTCATAACCGTCATAGCTATGCACGAGGTCTTCAAACCGGGTGTACTTGCCAATAAAGGCAAGGCGGGAGGTGCCAATGGGGCCATTACGCTGCTTACCAATAATAATTTCGGCCTTGCCTTTGTCTTCACTGTCTTCGTTATACACTTCATCACGGTAGATGAACATGATCACGTCGGCGTCCTGCTCGATGGCGCCCGATTCACGCAAGTCAGAGTTAACCGGGCGTTTGTTGGGCCTGTTTTCCAAACTACGGTTCAGCTGAGACAGCGCAATAACTGGGCATTTTAACTCTTTGGCCAAGGCTTTTAAGGAGCGAGAGATTTCCGAAATTTCGGCGGTACGGCCTTCTGTATGCCCCTTTATTTGCATCAGCTGTAGGTAGTCAATCATGATCATGCCCACACTGCCGTGTTCGCGGGCAATACGTCTGGCACGGGTACGCATTTCTGTGGGGCTTAAGCCTGCACTGTCATCAATGTACAGCGGTTTGTCTTTGAGCAGGTTCACGGCACCGGTAAGTTTAGGCCAGTCGTCTTGTTCGAGCTTACCGGTACGCATACGTGTGGCATCAATCCGCCCAAGTGACGACAGCATACGCATCATCAACTGTTCGGCGGGCATCTCCATACTAAATACCAAAATGGGCGCATCACCAATCACCGCCGCGTTTTCTACGATGTTCATGGCAAAGGTGGTTTTACCCATGGATGGGCGACCCGCCACAATAATCAAATCTGACTTTTGCATGCCGGCGGTTTTATTGTCTAAGTCGGTAAAACCTGTGCTAATGCCAGTAATGGCACTGTCCGAGCGAAACAGTTCATCAATACGTTCTACAGCGCCTTTAAGAATAGGGTTAACGTACTGTGGCCCACCTTCTTTGGGTCGCGCTTCGGCAATTTCAAATACTTTGCGTTCGGCTTCGTCGAGCACGTCGCCCGATGAACGGCCGTCAGTATGAAACGCGGAGTCGGCAATTTCATTAGCTACACCAATCAATTGGCGCAATACCGCGCGTTCGCGCACAATATTGGCATAGGCGGTGATGTTAGAAGCACTAGGGGTGTTTTTTGCTAACTCGCCTAGGTAACTTAAGCCACCGGCATTTTCCAGCTCGTCTATACGGCTCAACTCTTCTGATAGTGTGATGACATCGATAGGCCGAGAGTCGCCCACCAGTTTGGTCATTACGCGGAAGATTAAACGGTGATCTTGACGATAAAAATCAACCTCGGCCACGGCTTCAGAAACTCGGTCCCATGCCATTTCGTCCAGCATTAAACCACCCAAAACGGATTGTTCGGCCTCTTTGGATTGGGGCGGGACTTTAAGAGCATCCAGTTGTGGATCGGGCTTGAGTAAATGTGACGCTGATTGCATGTAAAGTATCGTTTATTAAGGCTGAAATCGACCCCATGATAACCTTTAGCAAGGCCATAAAATAGGGGACACAAAAAAGCCCCTTAATGAGGGGCTTTTTATGGATTGCTTCGCTGCGCTCGCAATGACGCTACGTGTAGGATCGAGGCAATCCCTAAAGCAAAGCTTTACTCAGCTACAAGCGCTACAGTCACTTCAATAGTGATGTCGCTGTGAAGCTGGATAGCAACAGCAGTTTCGCCCAAGGCGCGCAAAGCACCTTCTGGCAAACGTACTTCAGTCTTATCAACGGCATGGCCAGCTTCCACAAGGGCAGCAGCAATTTCGTTAGTACCGATAGAGCCAAACAACTTACCTTCGTCGCCAGCGTTAGCAGCGATAGTGATGGTCAATTCGCCGATGGCGTCAGCACGAGCTTGTGCAGCAGCTAGCTTTTCAGCAGCAGCAGCTTCTAGCTCAGAACGACGTGCTTCAAAGGCTTCGATGTTAGCTTTGTTGGCAGGTACAGCTTTGCCATTTGGAATTAGGAAGTTACGACCGTAGCCTGCTTTAACAGAAACAGTGTCGCCCAAAGAGCCTAACTTACCAATTTTTTCAAGAAGAATTACATTCATGTTCAATTCCTTAAGTTGCTCAACATGTATACATGGAGAGTCTAATTCTAGTTTTTCACCCTAACCGGCAAACGTTTACGCAACCCGAACACACTGTCCAGAGTGGCTAACAACGCCAGCAGAGAGAAGACCAATGCACTGGAAAACAACAACCCTAAGTAAGTTGCTATGAGCCACATGCGGCCTAATTTCATTTGCTCAACCAACCCATGCACTAACGCCAAACCTGCAAATAACAGAGGTATGGCCAGTATAAACAACCATTGCGTCATATCCGCAATATTGCTTAAACCAAACACAGCCAAAGCTAAACTACCCGTGAGCCATACCGGCAAACGCAGTTGATGAAATTCGGTTTGAAAACCACCGGGGTTAAACAATACCGATTGCCACCAACGGGCTAACACTGTGCAGGCTAATAAAATAGCCAAATGTACAGCACCTAGCACACCCTCCATAAGGGCTTTCACTTGTTCGGTCGATACTTCATCGGGTAGGCTCTGCGTTGCTTGCAGCTGGATTCCAGCTTCGGCAAAAGTGAGCATCACCTCTTGCAAGTAGCTCGCCAAAATAGGCATAGATATGATGGACACCAACATACTGGCAACCAACACATAGGTCCAATGGGCACTGTAGCGTAAAACGCTAGCTAGTCCGGCCACTCCAATTAAGGTTAACGCCGGGGTTGGATCGCCATTGAACCACCACATTAAGGCAGGCAATAGGCTCCACATAAACACCTGCGCACCCGCTTGATAACCTTTTCGTAAGATCACCAGGGCCACAACTGCAGCACTAATCCAAAACAACACCGGAATAATGGCAAATACAACGGCAACCAAGGTTGCTTGTTTGCCGCCTTTCATGGCGAATTGAGCGAGTCTGCGCATGGGTTAATGCAGCTTACTGATGAGCGTCAGTGTATGGCAACAAAGCCACGTAGCGAGCGCGCTTAATGGCAGTAGAAAGCTGACGCTGGTAGCGTGCTTTGGTGCCAGTAATACGGCTAGGTACAATCTTGCCAGTTTCAGATACGTAGCCTTTTAAAACTTCAATATCTTTATAGTCGATTTGTGCAACGCCTTCGGCGGTGAAACGACAGTACTTACGACGACGAAAAAAACGTGCCATGTCAATATCTCCAGTTAATTATTCGGCAGCTGCTTCAGCAGCAGGTGCTTCTTCAGCTTTAGCTTCTGCTTGAGGAGCTTCGGCACGAGGGGCGCGTTCTTGACGACGTTTGTCTTCACGGCTTTCGGCAGCTTTAACAGGAGAATCTTCAGTTACGGCACCTTTCATACGCACAACTATGTTGCGGATAACGGCATCGTTGTAACGGAAGTTGCTGTCTAGCTCGTCCAATGCAACGTTTGAACATTCAACGTTCATTAGTACATAGTGAGCTTTGTGGATTTTGTTAATTGGGTATGCCAAGTGGCGACGGCCCCAATCTTCCAAACGATGAATCGCACCACCATCGGCTTCGATAGTCGTGGTGTAGCGCTCGATCATAGCGGGAACTTGTTCGCTTTGGTCAGGGTGGACCAAAAACATAATTTCATAATGACGCATTGCTGCTCCTTATGGGTTAAATAGCCTCAAGTGTCTGACAACTCGTTATTGAACTGTAGCCTTAAAGCAAGGAGGAAAATCACACCTAAAAATGTGATGGCACATTATACGTAAACTTGAGACTAGGCACAAGCTTGCTGACTTTTATGATGCTATACTTAACCAAGGATTGACCAACTGTACGCCGGTGTACTTAAAGTCAGGACTATTCCTCGTTACCACCGTCATGTTCGAGACTAAAGCCGTGGCGGCTATTAAGGCATCTCTTTCAGACTTAGGGTCGGGCGCATGTAATTGTGCACACTTCAATGCCACCGCCGTATCCACTGGCAATATTCGGCCATCAAAGGCGCTTAATACATTTCTAGTTAGCCAGTTGCGTAATAACTTACCTTGAGCAACATCGCGCCGTTCGACTAACAACACACCCATCTCGAGTTCCATCACACTCACGGCCGACAAATAAAGGTGTTTAGCTGCCACACTTTGAGCCCAGATTACTACGTTTTCATCGGCCTTATTAGAGGCAGTTTTACGTAACTCTGAAACCACATTGGTATCGAGTAAATACATTATGAAAGATCAGCAGGTTTAAATAAGACTGTAGTTTTAGTTGGCTCAAAATCAATATCAGCTGCCATGGCTAAAAGATCAACAATATCTTCTTGCTTTGAGGTGAGGTCGTGGTAGTGGGCTGCACTCATCAACACATGGGCCGTGAGGCCACGATCTGTTATAAACACGGGGGCTATATCGGCAGATTTCTTAACACTACTCACGTTTTGATTAAATTCTCTACTGGAAACTTTAGTATGCATCATAACAACTCCCACTAAACTAATTGTAGCAATGTTACTACAATCTGGCCGCTCAGTACAAAGCAGTCAACTCTTTGTGTGGCCCACCTTGCATTTCTTAGCCACCAACTCCACACTGGCTGACTATTGAAAAAAGAAAACGGGGACCAAATGGCATTACGGCAACCACACACAATAATAAAATTACTTGTATGGATACTAAAGCTTGTCATGCTGCTCATTATTGGCGCTGCCGCCGCACTCGCTTACCTTTGGCTGCAGCAAGAAGACTGGCTGCCCGAGCCTAGCAAACCCTTTGCGGCCGAGTTAAGCCAGCCACAGCCGCTACCAGAAAGCCAATATCGTATTGACCTACTACCCGCTCAAGACCTGGCTTTTCGTTTACAAAAGGCCGTTATAGAGGCCCGTCCCGGTACGTTAATCGTGCTACCAGAAGGTCGTTTTGAATTTAACGACGAGCTAATCATCAACCAGTCCAATATCACTCTGGCTGGCCAAGGCATGTTGAAAACCACCCTCGACTTCAGCAACCAAGCCTCTGGAGCACAAGGCATTTTGGGTTTAGGCGATGCGCTACGCATTCAAGACTTAGCCGTGGTGAATGCGCCCGGCGATGGCATCAAGACAGAAGGTATCAACCACCTACTGATTCAACGCACCAAAGTGGCATGGGAAAATGGTCCCAGTCCGCTCAATGGCGCTTATGGTTTATACCCAGTACAAAGTAAAAACATCGTCATTGAAGATAGCCATGTGATGGGTGCCTCCGATGCGGGCATTTATGTGGGCCAGTCCAGTAACATTGTGGTGCGCCGCAACACCGTGGAATACAACGTGGCTGGTATCGAAATTGAAAACTCTATCTTTGCCGACGTATACGACAACTGGACCGCCTACAATACGGCTGGCATTTTAGTGTTCGACCTCCCTAACCTACCCGTTTATGGCGGCCGCAATACCCGCGTATTTAACAACGTGGTATTTGATAACAGCACCAAAAACTTCGCCCCAGAAGGCAATATCGTCGGCATAGTACCCTCGGGTACGGGTCTAATGGTGATGGCCAACGATGAAATTGAAATCTTTGGCAATTTGGTGCGCAATCATGGCACAGCCAGCCTAGTGGTGGTGAGCTACCTAGTCACAGAAATCCCTGTCACCGATGCCAATTATGAGCCTTACCCTGAATCACTGTGGGTACACGACAACCGCTTTGAAAAACCAGACCGTTGGTATTTGGACGGCAGCGATTTTAACTTACTGCCCAACTTGTTATTTGATATGGACCCTCCAGAGATTATTCTGGACGGCATTGCCAAGAGCTACAACACCCAAGCCGAGGCCGAGGCAGGCCAAAGCTGCTTCTCCAATAACACCAATGCCAAACAAGGCCCTATTCGGGTGGGCAGCATGAACCTAGGCAGCGGCAATACTAACCTGCTTGGGCTACCCTCTGGTCCGGCTTTGTACAATGAACCTCAATACCAATGTCAGGGCAAAAGCTTACCGCCAATCACCATCGATAGCTGGCCTAGCGCAGTTCAAACCCTGGCCCAAATCAAGCATATAAAACTGTGTAAAAACCCAGTGGAGGGCGTTAATTGGCAAGCCATAGAAGCCGACTGCCCTAGCCTGTCGGACTACGGCTTAACGGCCTCATTGGGTTACCGTTACGACCTGAAAATGCCACTGTTTTCTGACTATATGGAAAAACAGCGCACGCTTTATCTACCGCCCAACAGCGCGCTTACCTATACCGCCAGCGGGCCTTTGACGGCACCTATTGGCACTATTATCAGTAAAACTTTTGTCAACCCGAGCAATCAACAAGCCGTTGAAACGCGCCTGCTCATTCGCCGTCAATCGGGCTGGTTTGGACTGCCTTACTTATGGAGCAATGGTGTTCCCAAACTCCATGTGGGCGGCGCACTAGTACCTCAAAGTATTAACCTCGAAGGTAAACGTACAGACTGGCATTACCAAGTGCCTAACCAAAACCAATGCGGTAGTTGTCACCAACAAGGTAAACAAATGCAACCCATTGGTTTAGCCAGCAAATGGCTCAACCACTCTAACCAGCTTCAACAACTGGCAGACAAAGGCTGGCTTACAGGATTACCCGAAGACCCCAACCAAAGGCCTCAAGTAGCGGCCTGGGACGATATAAAAACTAACAACTTACCGCAAAGAGCAAGGGCATATCTGGACATTAACTGTGGCCACTGTCACAATCCTTCAGGCTTAGCACACACCTCTGGTTTAACGCTTAAAGCTGAACTACCCATGAGCACTAAAACGGGCGTATGCAAACCTCCGGTAGCCGCTGGCCGCGGTGCAGGGGATTTGAGTTACGCCATTGTGCCTGGGGAGGCCGAAGGCTCTATCCTACACCTACGTATGGCCTCGCTCGATCCTGCAATAAAAATGCCAGAGCTATCCAAGGG
>DPHD01000098.1:0-163 GCA_003523085.1 Oceanospirillaceae bacterium
CCCGACCAGAGCGAGAAGCGCAAGGTACCCCGCAGGGGTGCGGAACGGCTGCTGTTTCTTTTTGGTTACTTTATTCTTTGAGCAAGCAAAGAAAAAGTCACTCGCCAAGGGCGAAACCATTTAAAGAACTGAAAAGGATAGATTGCCACAGGCTTCGCCTTCG
>DPHD01000098.1:468-15239 GCA_003523085.1 Oceanospirillaceae bacterium
GCAATGAAAGTTTAGAACTCTTGAAGAGAGTCCCGTATGCGGGTGAACAAGTGCTGCATATCACGTAACCAGCGTTGTACCGGCCAATGATCCGGGTTAGAAAAATCTTCGCTTGCTTGCATAGCAATAACATTAGACGCAACCGGGTTTTCGTTAGAGGGCACCAAGCTATAATCAGACTGAGCTTGTAATTCAAACAAATCGGCCCAATCCCCGCTTTGTATTTGCACCAACAACTCTTGTGCCGCAGGTGACAAAAACTCTTGCTCAACCAATAAGGATTCAATTTGCGGCCAAGTTAAACTACCAATATCATCAAACCGAGTATTAGCCAGCTGCTTAACCACTGCTTGAGCCATATTGTTGGCAGCCGCCAATAAGTGCTCAACGATGGCGTATTGATACGCCATGCGTTGCTGACGCTGACGCCAATAATTTGGGTTATCGGCACTGCCATAGTGTTGCTGCAAATCGCGCCATTGAGTTTGGGCAAAGCCCCAGCGATGCTGACTCGCTCGCAACCAATGCTCGACGCTTTTTGGCTGAGGCATACTACTTTTTCGCAGCCGCTTTTTTAGCCGGCTTTTTGACTGCCTTTTTTGTGGCCTTTTTGGCTACTTTTTTAACCGGCACTTCCTCTACCCACTTACCCCCCACAAAGGTGGCACGCCAACCGGATGCTTTTTTGTCAATTTCAGACATGACGTACTGTTCTTTAGTTTTGCGACTGTAACGAACAATAGATGGATTGCCTTCGTGGTCTTTCACTGGCGCACTCAACAAAAATGCGTACTTAGGATCTAACACCGCTTTGTGGGGTAGAATTTCGGCCAACAGTGGTGCTCGAGTTTCGCGATTCTTAGGAAATTTACTGGCCGCAAGGAATAATCCTGCCGCACCATCACGCAAAATATAAGTGTCATCGACCTTTTCACAAGCCAATTCTGGCATCGGAATCGGGTCCATCTTTGGCGGCGCAGCTTCACCACTACGAAGTAATTTACGGGTATTTTTACAGTCGCCATTGGAGCAATCAAAATACTTGCCAAAACGTCCTGTTTTAAGGTGCATATCGGCTTCGCATTTATCACATTGAATCAACGGCCCATCATAGCCTTTAATACGGTATTCACCGGCTTCAATCTCAAAGCCACTACAGTCTGGGTTATTACCACACACATGTAGCTTGCGTTTGGCATCGATGAGGTACCCATCCATGGCCGTGTCGCAAATTTTGCAGCGGTGTTTTTTAATCAATAAACGGGATTCGGCTTCATCGTCGGCATCCACCGCCACCACTTCGTCACCAGAAACTAAGTTAATGGTTTCTTTACAACGTTCTTTAGGTGGTAAGGCATAACCGGTACAACCCAAAAACACCCCCGTAGAAGCGGTGCGAACGTTCATCGGTTTAGCGCAGCTAGGACACTCTATGTCAGTAAGCGTAGGATTGTTAGCGCGCATGCCATCTTCGGCTTCGGCAAGGCTTAACTTACGGGTGAAGGCTTTATAAAATGCGTTCAATAAGCGTTTCCACTCTGTTTCACCACTAGCCACGCTGTCGAGGCGTTTTTCCATGCTCGCAGTGAAAGAATAGTCCATTAAGTCCGCAAAATTTTCTTGTAGGCGATCAGTCACAATATCACCCATTTTTTCGGCATAAAAGCGACGATTCTGTACCGTCACATAGCCTCGATCTTGAATGGTAGAAATAATACTGGCGTAGGTTGACGGACGGCCAATGCCCTGCTTTTCAAGTTCCTTAACTAGGCTGGCTTCAGAGAAACGTGGTGCCGACTTAGTAAAGTGCTGACTAGGGGTGAGTTGCGTTAGGGCAAGTACATCACCCTTATTCACGTCAGGCAAAATTAAGTCTTCATCTTTTTTGCTGGCACTAGGCTGCACCCGAGAATAACCGTCAAAACGCATGATACGACCACGGGTACGTAAGCTAAAGTCACCCGCCTCTACGGTGATGCTGGTACTGGTAAAGAGTGCTGGCACCATCTGACAGGCCACAAATTGGCGCCAAATAAGCTCATACAGGCGCTCTGAATCGCGTTCCATATTGTTTAGCTGGGTGGATTTTAAAGCCACCTCAGAAGGTCGTATGGCTTCGTGCGCTTCTTGAGCGCCATCTTTGCTAGAGTAGCCAATAGGATTTTCTGGTAAATACTGTTTGCCAAAACTGCTGGTTATATAGTCACGGCAATTAGACACCGCTTCCTTGCTCAAATTAGTCGAGTCAGTACGCATGTAGGTAATGTAACCCGCTTCGTACAGTCGTTGTGCCAGCATCATGGTTTTCTTAACACCAAAGCCTAGACGGGTACTGGCTGCCTGTTGCAAGGTAGACGTAATATAGGGCGCAGAAGGTTTACTAGAAGTAGCTTTATCCTGCCTTTGCTGCACCACAAAGGTTTGTTTTTCTAGGGCGGCAACAGCCGCTTCACTTTGTGCTTGGTTAACGGGTTTATACTCGTCACCGTGGTGTTTATGGACTTGCAAAAATAGTGGTTTTTTCTCGCCATTGATGACGTCGGCTTTTAACTCCCAGTATTCATCGGGCACAAAAGCACGAATAATGCGCTCGCGTTCCACCACAAGCTTCACCGCTACCGATTGCACTCGGCCGGCGGATAACCCGCGGGCGATTTTAGCCCATAACAAGGGCGACACCATAAAACCAACCACTCGGTCTAAAAAGCGACGCGCCTGCTGGGCATTGACGTGATCCATGTCGAGTTCGCCAGGGCTGGCAAAGGCGGCTTGGATTGCGGTTTTAGTAATCTCATTAAATACCACTCGTTGGTAGCGGCTTTGGTCACCACCGATGGCCTCACGCAAATGCCAAGCAATGGCCTCCCCCTCTCTATCCAAGTCGGTTGCGAGATAGATGGTGTCGGCATCTTTAGCTAAGCGGCGTAGTTCTTCTACTACTTTTTCTTTACCTGGGAGTATTTGATAATCGGCACGCCAGTCATTACCGGGGTCAATGCCCATACGCCTCACTAGCTGTTTACGAGCCCGAGCTTGTTTGTAGATGACCTTGTCTTCAGGCTCCATCTTGCGAACTTTAGCGGCTTCAGCGGCCCGTGCCTTGGGATCTGTGCTAGATGCAGATGCACTGGTTGGCAAATCCCGAATATGGCCAACACTCGACTTGACTATGAAATCGGCACCTAGGTACTTGTTGATAGTTTTAGCTTTAGCAGGTGATTCGACGATAACGAGGGACTTACCCATGTAATTTTATTCCAGTTGTTACTATTCGCCGCATCCATTACGGCAGGTTCGAGGCGCCTAAGTTTAGGCTGTGCTCACAGAAGGTCAAGCTTTTGTGAGCACATATTAGCGATTCCCTTTTTAAAATTTCATTTTTTGCGGCAAAAAGCAAGGATTAATGTACAAAAACGCAAAAGGCTGGAATAAACCAGCCTTTTGAATTAATTGAAGTTTGTGCGCTTATAGCTTACAAACGTTCAAATACCGTGGCAATGCCTTGACCCATGCCAATACACATGGTGGCCAGACCAAACTGGGCGTCTTGTTTATGCATACGGGTTAAGCAACTCACGGAAATACGTGTGCCAGAGCAACCCAAGGGGTGACCCAAGGCAATAGCACCACCGTGCAAGTTCACCTTGTCGTCCATTTTGTCGATGAGCTTTAGGTCTTTGAGTACCGGTAAGGCTTGCGCGGCAAAGGCTTCGTTGAGCTCAACCACACCAATATCATCAATGCTTAAACCGGCACGCTTGAGGGCTTTCTTAGTGGCAGGCACAGGGCCGTAACCCATAATAGACGGGTCACATCCCGCCACTGCCATCGATTTAATACGCGCCAGAGGCTTAAGACCTAGTGCCATGGCCTTAGCGCCCGACATGAGTAACATAGCTGAAGCACCGTCAGAGATAGCCGACGAAGTGGCCGCAGTCACCGTGCCATTTTTAGGATCAAACACTGGGCGCAGAGCTGACAATGAGGCCAAATTTGTTTCTGGTCGAATGACTTCATCTGCACTGAACTTTATTAACCGGCCTTGATCATCGTGGGCTTCGATAGCAATAATTTCACTATCAAAGTCACCATTTACAGCAGCAGCATGAGCCAAACGGTGTGAACGTACAGCAAACTCGTCCTGCATTTCTCGGCTAATACCGTGCATTTTGCCTAATAGCTCAGCGGTTAAACCCATCATCATGGAGGCTTTAGCGGCATGTTTACTACCGGCGGGGTTAATATCAATGCCGTGGGTCATGGCCACATGGCCCATATGTTCAACACCACCGACGACAAAGAAGTCGCCATTATCGGTGGCTATCGCTTGCGCCGCAGTGTGGATAGCGGCCATGGATGAGCCACATAAACGGTTAACCGTTTGTGCAGCCACCGTGTGTGGGATCACACTCAGTAACGACGCGTTACGAGCAACGTTCATACCTTGTTCTAGGGTTTGGTTAACACAGCCCCAGATCACATCTTCAACCTGGCTGGGTTTGAGCTCTGGATTACGGGCGAATAGACCGTCAATCACTGCTGCAGAAAGATTCTCTGCACGTACGTTTCTAAACGCACCGCCTCTGGAGCGACCCATGGCAGAGCGGGCGCCGTCTACAACGACAATATCATTAGCGTTTAATTGCATGTTAATCTCCGAATTAGTTGGCTGGCTGTAACTTGCCGTAGAAGGTTTCACCTTGGGCGGCCATCGCGCGCATTTGTGCGGGCACCTGGTACAGTGGGCTAACACTGGCTAAGGCATCGGCTTTGTCGCACACGTGCTGCAAACCAAGGCTATCCATGTACTTTAAGGCGCCACCTAAAAATGGTGGGAAGCCAATGCCGTAGACCAAAGCCAAATCTGCTTCGGCTGGGCTGGCGACGATATTTTCTTCAATACAACGGGCCACTTCCAAACACAGTGGAATCATCAAATAATCAATAATCTGTTCATCTGACAGCTCCACGGGATTAGCACAAAGTGCCGCCAGTTTAGCCACAATGGTTTCGTCCACTTGCTTTTTCAAGCGGCCTTTTTTATCCTTTTCGTAGGCAAAAAAACCAAGCTTGTTCTTTTGTCCAAAGCGTTGTTCGCTATGCATTAAGTCCACTGCGGCTGAGCCCTGCCCTGCCATACGCTCTGGAAAACCTTCAGCCATCACTGCTTGAGCGTGGTGAGCCGTGTCTAAACCAACCACATCCAGCAAATAAGCTGGGCCCATGGGCCAACCAAAACGTTCCATGACCTTATCCACACGGCGAAAATCCTGGCCTTGCTCTAATAAAATGCCAAATCCACCAAAATATGGGAACAACACTCGGTTAACAAAAAAACCTGGGCAGTCGTTCACTACCACTGGCTTTTTGCCGATCGCGTTAGCATAAGCCACGGTAGTGGCAATGGTTGCTTCGCTGGTGTGCTGGCCGCGAATCACTTCCACCAACGGCATTTTATGTACCGGATTAAAGAAGTGCATGCCACAGAAGCGGCTCGGATCTTTGAGGCTGGTCGCCAACAGGTCAATGGAAATCGTGGAGGTGTTTGAGGTAATCACCGCACTGTCTTTCACTTGGCCTTCAACTTCGGCCAAAACGATGCCTTTAATCTTGGGGTTTTCAACTACCGCCTCTACCACCAAATCAACATTGGCGACATCGGCGTAATTCAGCGTGGGGCGAATATTATTCAGCACTTTCGCCATTTGTGTTGGCTTCATACGGCCACGGCTCACCCGCTTTTCCAAGATACTGGTGGCTTCATCCAAACCCAACTGAATGGCAGGTTCGGCAATGTCTTTCATGACAATGGGCACGCCTTTATAGGCCGATTGGTAGGCAATACCACCACCCATAATGCCAGCGCCTAACACCGCAGCCTGCTCTACCTTGGCGGCTTTTGGAGCCAAGGCTTTAACCGTGCGTTTGAGATACTGGTCGGCTAAAAAGATACCTACTAAATTAGCAGCCACAGGCGTTTTGGCCATTGTTGCAAAACCTTTAGCTTCTACGGCTAAGGCTTTATCTCGGCTCATACCAGCATGCTTTTGCATGGTCTTAATGGCCGTAATTGGGCTTGGATAATGCGGCCCTGCTTTGCCCGCCACAAACCCTTTGGAGGTTTCAAAGGCCATCATTTGTTCCATAGGTCCTAGTGCTAGCTTAGCAATTTTTGCTGCGCGCTTAGTTTGGTAGTCTAAATCGCCAGCAATACACTGAGTTAACAAATGTACGCCTGCGTCTAGCAATTGGTCGTCAGCTACAATGGCATCCACTGCACCGTCTTTGAGGGCTGCTTCGGCTTTTTTCTCACCGGCACCACAAATCCATTCAACCGCATTGTCTAAGCCGATGACGCGAGGCAGACGAACAGTACCGCCCCAACCAGGGAAAATACCCAATTTAACTTCCGGCAAACCCACTTTGGCAGCCGGCGTCATAATACGGTAGTCGGTGCTCAAACATACTTCAAAACCGCCACCAAGGGCTAAGCCATTGATCAAACTCACGGTTGGGAATGGCAGGTCTTCTAGGGCACTAAAGGTCGCGTTAACACGCATGTTTGCCTCTATCAACACCTCTTCTGAGGTGCCGAAGAACTGCAAAAATTCGGTGATGTCAGCGCCCACTATAAACGCTGGTTTAGCGCTAGTGAGCATCAAACCTTGCACTTGATCAGCACGACTAAGCGCAGTAAGCGCCTCTTCTAACTCGACTAATGTAGCCGCATTAAGCTTATTAACGGATTGGTGTTTGAGGTCAAAGGTGAGTTTGGCTAACTGTTGGTCGTGCATCTCGACCTGTATGGCGTTACCTGCATAAATCATGCATGGACTCCTTAGGGTGGGTTTAACGGGTGTTTGAAGCTATCCAATGGTGGCATTCATACACTTGTTTGAAACTGTGCTAGCACTTTAAAGCAGCCAGCATCAAAGTCAACCATGACTCAGGAGCCACAAAACAACGTCAAAGTTTTATCCAGCCCTAGAATACACTGAACAGTCATGCATCAGGCTAGCTTAAAGGTCACCAACCAGTGCCTTTAGCACGCTTTCAAGCGCATCCAACTCAGCAGGAGTAGCCCGTTCGTACCAATAGGCCTGGACGGAAATAGGGTTAACACTAAGGGCGTATACATCGCTAGGCAGTTGCTCGAGCAACGGGCCTAATTGATCTAACTGATGGCTCTTAAGCGCCCCTTCGCCACGGTTCCAGCACCAACCTTGTGGTAGGCCTTGGGTATTTAAGCCCGCGGCTTTAAATACTTCCCAGGTCACCTTCTTGCTCGCCGTTAGATTAGGCCTTACACCACGCTGCGGTTTTGCGCGGGGCAAACCATAACTGGTGGCAAGGTAACTCTCGGGGGCAATTTCCCCTGCCTCTCTAGGGCCCTGCAGCTTACTCACCTTGACTTGCAGGCCTTTAGACATGGCTAATTGGCGTATTTTAGCTTGCGCCCGTTGCAACGGCGTTGGCATTACCCAAGCCACCGAACCCACCAGTGATAACACCACCACCACCACAATAAGCCACTTAACATCCATCTATTAAATTCCTGTAATTAACCTATCTATGATGCGTATAACAATGGTTGTGACCCAACCTAAACACCACACGTGAATATGTTACACTCAAGTAAGACTCACCCTTGGAGGACTGCCACATGAGTATTTATAATAACATTTTAGTCGCCATTGATCTCAACGAAGAAGCCCATAAAGTCGCCTTAAAGGCGTACCAAATCGGCCAGAAAACCGGTGCCAAGATGACTCTCATCCATGTCACCGAACCCTTAAGTTATGCTTATGGGGGCGATGTACCTATGGACCTATCAGCCATTCAACAACAGCTACACGAGCATGCACAACAGCGCATGAACGACTTTATCCAACAGCATCAGCTTAACGAAGTGAGCCAGGTACTCACCTCAGGCCACATCGAAACCGAAGTTCACCGTGTGGCTAATGAGCTGAGTACCGACCTCATCGTTGTGGGCAGCCACGGCCGTCATGGGCTAGCCCTGCTGCTGGGCTCGACCTCAAATGGCATTTTGCATGGTGCCACTTGCGATGTGCTAGCGGTTCGAATTTAGTCAGCGTCGAGTTCGAGCCATCGATCCATGGCCTGCTCTAATGCGGCTTCCAAACTTTCCATATGAGCAAGCTTAGCACTTACCTTGGCTTGGTCTTGGGTATAAAAGTCGGCTTGGCCCATGGCTTCCTGCAGGGCGGCTATTTCAGCTTCCATGGTTTCCACTAGGGCAGGCAACTGGTCTAACTCGCGTTGCACTTTGTAGCTCAACTTTTTCGCCGGTTTGGCTTTTACAGCCGCCTTAACGGGGGTTGCTGCCATACCAGTAGGTTTATTATGCCCCTGTGCGGTAGGCGCTTGTAACCGGCCACCACGTCTGACCCAATCTGAATAACCGCCTACCGAATCGGTAATCTGGCCTTGGCCGTCAAACACCAAACATGAAGTTACCACCCGGTCCAAAAAGGCGCGGTCGTGACTCACTAGCAGTACCGTACCTGGGTAGTTGGCTAACATTTCTTCCAACAATTCCAAGGTTTCAATATCCAAATCATTGGTCGGCTCGTCTAGTACCAACATATTTGAAGGCTTACTAAACAAACGAGCTAACAACAGGCGATTACGCTCGCCACCGGACAAACTGCTGACCGGACTACGCACGCGTTTAGGCGAAAATAAGAAGTCGCCCAAGTAGCTCATAACGTGGCGTTCTTTGCCGTTGATATTAATACTCTCACGACCTTCGGCTAGGTTATCCATGACCGTCTTAGTGAGGTCTAACTGGTCCCTCAATTGGTCGAAATAGGCCACTTCTAGTTTTGTGCCTTGTTGTACTCGACCGGAATTGGGAATCAGCTCACCCAGCAGAATTTTTAACAAGGTCGACTTGCCTACACCGTTAGCACCCACTAAACCAATTCGGTCATGCTTGAGCAAGCTCAGGTCAAAGTTCTTAATCAACTGCTGCTCACCGTAGCCGTGGCTCACATTTTCCAGCTCACACACCAGTTTTCCAGACTTAGCCGCCTGGGCATGTTGCAGCTTAACATTGCCTTGGCGCTCGCGCCGCTCGCCACGTTCTTTACGCAACGATTCTAAGGCTCTGACACGGCCCTCATTACGGGTGCGGCGCGCCTTAATACCCTGACGAATCCAAACTTCTTCTTGGGCCAGCTTCTTGTCAAACAGCGCATTATGGCGCTCTTCGTCTTTTAATTGCTGCTCACGGTATTCTAAAAACTTGTCGTAGCTGCCCGGGAAAGCACTTAGACTGCCTCGATCTAACTCAATAATGCGATTCGCCAGAACCTGCAAAAAGCTACGGTCGTGGGTAATAAAGATAATGGCACCGTTAAAGTCTAACAGCTGCTTTTCGAGCCATTCAATGGCGAGTATGTCTAAGTGGTTAGTGGGTTCGTCCAATAACAACAGCGTAGGTTCTGACACTAAGGCTCGCGCCAAAGCTACGCGGCGGCGCCAGCCTCCAGACAGCTGACTCAGCAATTGTGTACCGTCTAGCTGTAGGCGGGTTAAAATACGCTCTACTTTAGGTTCCATTTGCCAGCCATCTAACTCATCAATACGGTGGCTAACCACCTCGAGCTCACGCATGGCTTGATCATCTAGGTCACCCATGGCGATGACTTCGTGGCGTTGGCGCAGGTCATAGACCTCACCCATACCCATGGCCACCAATTCACTCACACACAGATCTTCTCGGTCTGGCAGGTCTTGTTGTAAATAACCAATTTTACAGGCGGGACTACGCCACACATTGCCACTGTCTGGCAACTGCTCACCCACTAACAATTTGATAAGACTGGACTTGCCCGCACCATTGCGGCCAATCAGACACACCCTGTCGCCTGCATTTACCTGTAAATCAACGTCATCAAGGATTGCCACATCGCCAAACGCCAGGTGGACTTGTTGTAACCGCAATAAATTCATTAGGATCCTAAAGCTTTAATCTAAAATACTAGTCATTTAACACTCACTAGCATGTATATGCATTGAAATTTTGTTAATTATACCGTTTCTTCTAGGCTTTCAGATACTTATAGGTTACAAATCGACACAAAACGACGCCTATAAAAGTTGCAACAAGTGAAAAAATAAGCCGATAATAGACCCTAGACTAAAAGCAGTATCATATTCGTACCATTTTAACCCATGGATTTTTTGGATGACCACTTCCGATGTAAGTAAAAGTGCCACCTTGAGTAACTACAGCCACATCAAAGATACATTAACGATGTTAGGCATTACCATTGCCCAAATTCGCACCAGCTTAAGTGACAGCAACTCAAACGTAGACACCTTGAGCGGCACCTTTGCGCAAATCGCTGACAACGTACTCACCATCCAAGACTCGGCCATGTCCATCAAATGCCAGGACCCTAAAGACCAAATGGAGCTTGAATTGATTCAAGCCGCCTCCACCGCTGCCAAGGTTAAAGTCGGCCAAGCGGTGGTTGATTTTCAATTTTTTGACCGCCTAGAGCAACGCTTGAGCCATGTCATTAGAAGCCTTGATGACATGTCTGCGCTGATTCAAAACCCCGATCGATTACAAGACCCAATGGCATGGATGGAACTGCAATCTAACCTTCATGACTCCTACTCCATGGAATCTGAACGCCTCATGTTTGCATCCATCATGGGTGGTTCTAGTATTGAAGAAGCCATTGCTATTTATCACGCCAACACCCCTGAAGAAGCTGAAGAAACTGAAGCAGACGACGTTGAGATGTTCTAACTTAACCGATATTGGTGTCAACTTAACCAATGATCGTTTTGATAAAGACCGTAGCGCCGTTATTGAACGGGCTCAAAGCGCCGGCATCCACCGTCAAATTATTACCGGCACCAACCTCGCTTCTAGCCAGCAAGCTTTACAGCTCAGTATAGACCATAGTTCAAAATCACAACTCTTTGCCACTGCTGGTTTTCACCCCCATGATGCCAGCCAAAACAACGCTCAAACTTGGGCCCAACTAAGCCCCCTATGGCAACATAAAAATGTGGTTGCTATCGGCGAAACGGGGCTCGATTTTAACCGTAACTTTTCCACCCCAAGCGCTCAACTGGAGAGCTTTGAAAAACACCTTCAAGCCGCAGCAGAGATACAGCTGCCACTGTTTTTACACGAACGTGATGCAGCGGACGCTTTTTTAGAGCTATTGTCTGACTACCGTCATCAGATCGACAAAGCGGTATTACACTGTTTCACCGGCACCGAGGCATTTCTACGTCGACTGCTGGAGTTAGACATTCACATTGGTATTACCGGCTGGATCTGTGACGAGCGCCGTGGCGGGCACTTACACGATGCGGTCAAACTGATTCCGCAAAATCGGCTTATGTTAGAGACCGACGCACCCTACTTGCTGCCACGGGACATGCGCCCCAAACCTAAATCGAGCCGTAATGAACCGGCTTTTCTTAAGCATATTTGTCAACGTGTGGCACACTATCGCGGCCAAAGCGAAGACAGTCTAGCGCAACAATCTGAAGCTACCGTGGTGGATTTTTTTGGCTTTAACTCTACGCTAGAAGAAACTGAGTAAGCATTTGTCGATCAAACGGCCAATTCAGTTCTTGCCGACTATCGACACAGTACAACACCGGAATACGCGTGCCGTAACGCGCCAACAAAGCGTCTGATTCGGCGATATCCACGAGTATGATGTCGCTAGTCTCAAAGTTTACCCATTGTACCAACAAGGCTTCCGCATCATCACACAAATGACAGCCGGAAGTGCCCATTAGCTCAAATTGACGCTTATTATTGGCTGGCATATTACACCGTTGCCGGGTTGTTAACGCTCACCAATACACACACTTCGTCACCGGTATTACGAAAACGGTGAGGCTGAGAACTGGCAAAATAATAAGCATCACCCGGGCCTAAGGTTTGGGTTTTATCGGCCACGGTGACTTCGAGATGGCCACTGATGACGATACCCGCTTCTTCGCCTTCGTGTAACAACATGTCGGAGCCGGTATCAGCACCTATGGGGTAAGTTTCATGTAGTAATGACAGACTGCGGGGTTCATGATTATAGCCCACTAAACGCATGGCTACCTTACCGTACCCCATGTCTGGCAACTCGCTACTGGTATAAAAAACTTGCTGTTGTACCTGGACTTCATCGGCAAAAAACGCTGGCAGTGACATTGGTACACCGTCGAGCACTTTTTTTAATGAGCTCACCGAGGGGCTGACTCGATTTTGCTCAATCAAGGAAATAGTGCTATTGGTTACGCCCGCACGTTTGGCTAACTCTCGCTGCGATAAGCCACGTTTTTTCCGCACCTCTTTAAGGCGTGCTCCCACATCAAGGCTCATTGGCAGATTCCAATGTTGAGCCCGCTTCTTCCGCCGCTTCTATAAGGGCATCGGGCAAGGCTTTTTTAGGTTGTAAACCACCTAATTTGACAATGGTTTGGGCTCGATTAATCAAATTTCCGCGTCCAGAGGTGAGGCGTTTATGAGCGGTATCGTAGGCGTCTTGGGCACGCACTAAGTGGTTACCTACACCATCCATGGAAGTCACAAAATCAACTAGCTTTTTATGCATTTCTTCGGCTTGGCGGGATATTTCTTTGGCGTTTTGAGTTTGATGTTCGTAGCGCCAAATATTGTGAATAGTACGCAACACCATCAGCAAGGTGGCTGGGCTGACAATCATAATGTTGTTTTTCATGGCACTAACAAACAATTCAGAATCCGCCTGTAAGGCCAACATATATGCCGATTCAATGGGAATAAACAACAACACATAGTCTAAGCTGCGCAGCCCTTCAGCCGCTTCGTAGGACTTGCCACTAAGGCCTTTAATATGGGCTTTTACAGAGGCTAAATGCTCATTCAATGCATGCTTACGCTGGTCTTCCGACTCGGCGCTCTGGTAACGTTCATAGGCCACCAGGGTAACCTTAGAGTCCACCACCACATCTTTCTTTTCGGGCATGTGAATAATGGCATCTGGCTGCAAACGCTTACCGTCCGTTTGCGTTAGGTTAACTTGCACGTGGTACTCATGATCCTTACGCAAGCCTGACTGCTCTAATACTTGCTCCAATACCATTTCACCCCAATTACCTTGGGTTTTGTTGTCGCCTTTAAGGGCCTTGGTCAGGTTGATGGCATCACTACTGAGCTGATTATTGAGTTCCAACAAGCTGTTTATTTGCTGGGTAAGACCTGCCCTATCACGTGCTTCTTTGTCATATACGTCGTCCACTTTTTTACGAAAGTCGCCTAATTGTTGCTTTAGAGGGTTGAGCAAATGGCCTAATTGATCTTGGTTTTTAGTGGATAGCTCACTGCTTTGTTGTTTTAGAGACTGTTCGGCAAACTGTTTTAAATAGGCCTCGAAGGAGGCTTTATTTTGCTCTAATTGCTGTAGCTGGAGTTGGTGAGCTGCTTGCTGCGCACTGACTTGTGTTTGTAGGCTAGCGTTTGTAGCACCAGCCTGACTTAACTCTTGTTGCAACTGAGCCAACTGCTGCAGACTGTCTTGAGACTGGTCCTGCAGCTGCTGATTTTGTAATTGCGCTTGCTCTAGCTTAACTTCTAGCTGTGCCACTGCCACTTGTGCAGCAACATCTTCAGCAGCGCCTTGGGGTTGTTTAGGGCCCGCTCTAAGCGCATAAAGGCCAAACACGGCCATGGCGACGGCTAAGCCCCATGGTAAATAGTCTAACACCATATTAAGCAGCCCAACCTTGCACCATAGGCACTAAGCCAACCAGTGATAGGCCGGTGTAAACTAAAGTGGCGCGTTTAGGGTTAAGCATGCGGCGTAGGAAAATATAGTAAATTGCAGGAAAACTAATGACTAAAAAGCTCACGGGAATCCACCAAGCAAAGTGCTGGCCGCCATACACCAAGCTAGCGATCAAAGCCACCACAGCTAAGTTTCCGGCAATCAGGTAGGGGGCAGGAACAGTGATTTGGTTGGCTTGTAAAACGTCATGGCTAACTTGGCGTGCGCTTAACGCGGCAGCCATGGCAAAAGCACCAGTGAGTGTGAAAATATAGATAGGTTCCATGGGCGTCTTTCCGTATGGCTAAGGTCAGGCACAATGGTAACAAAATTAGTGTAACGCTTCACCCAGTGCGGGCTGTTTTGGTCGTAGCAAATCAAATTTTTGACGTAGTTCAACGAGGGGTTTAAGACCATGATCCAATGGGTCTTCGGGTAAATCTAACCAGTTAACGCTATGAATACGCGTCATTAGGTCATACTCGCCAACAATGGCATCTAAAAACATAAGTGCCGCATCGGTTTGTGGGGCGTCGTCGAGCATTGGCAAGTCTTCAAGATACAAATCTAAATGTAACTCTTGGCCAATGTTGCGCAAACCAAAATACAGTTCATCCAGCTCTAACACAGCGTCGCCAATTTCAATGGCTTCTGGGATTTGCTCTACCCTAGGGTTAAAAGCCAACACCTTGATGCGTTCTATAGGGGGTGCCGCAGCAACCAAAAATAACACCGTATCAATACTCTGACTAAAACCATCACAACCAAACACCAACTCAATGCCTGTTCCATTTTGGTCACGAGCACAGAACACCGTCAGGTGTGGATCGATATCCGACAACTGATCTTGCACTTGCTGCAACAACTCATGGGCCAGTTCGGTTTCTTCGTTAACCAAACTACGCAGTTGGTCTGCATTGTTAGTCACAAGTTGCCAGAAGCTGTCTATGGGAGAGTGGTTCATAA
>DPHD01000098.1:15442-23064 GCA_003523085.1 Oceanospirillaceae bacterium
GTACATAACGTAAAAGGGAGTGCCGAAGCACTCCCTTTAATAGCTACAGGGGGTTAGCAGTTTATTGCTTGCCCATCTGTGCTTTGATCAAATCACCGATAGTGGTTGGACCATCAGTAGTCACTTCCATGTCGCGTACGTCACGGATAGCTTGCTTCTCGTCTGCTACGTCTTTCGCCTTGATAGACAAGTTGATAGCACGGTTACGACGATCTACGGCTACGATCTTAGCTTCAACACTGTCACCAACCTTAAGCTCGTTACGTGCGTCTTCAATACGATCGATGCTGATTTCAGAAGCCTTAAGTACGGCGTCGATGCCTTCAGCAAGCTCAATTACAGCTTCCTTAGCTTCAACTGCCTTAACGGTACCAGTCACGATAGTGCCACGGTCATTAGCAGCAACGTACTCGCTAAACGGATCGCTTTCTTGCTGCTTGATGCCTAGAGAAATACGCTCTTTCTCAGAATCTACAGACAAGATAACGGCGCTAACTTCGTCGCCCTTCTTGTAGTCACGTAATGCAGCTTCGCCTTCTACATCCCAAGAGATGTCAGACATGTGCACTAGGCCGTCTAGGTCGCCTTCTAGGCCAACAAAGATACCAAAGTCAGTGATGGTCTTGATGTTACCAACAACCTTGTCACCGGCCGCATACTTCTCAGCAAATTCAGCCCATGGATTACCCACACACTGCTTGATGCCTAGGGAAATACGACGACGCTCTTGGTCTACGTCCAAGATCATCACTTCCATGGTGTCGCCAACGTTGACAACCTTAGATGGGTGGATGTTCTTGTTAGTCCAAGACATTTCAGAAACGTGTACCAAACCTTCAACGCCGTCTTCGATAGACGCGAAGCAACCGTAGTCAGTTAGGTTAGTTACAGTAGCCTGGGTGCGATGACCGTTCGGGTAACGTGCCTTGATGGACGCCCATGGATCTTCTTGCAACTGCTTAAGACCCAAAGATAACCGACCGCTGTCCTTATCAAACTTGATAACACGAACAGTGATTTCGTCACCTGGGTTCAACATGTCACTTGGGTGTGCGATACGCTTCCAAGCCATGTCTGTAATGTGTAATAGGCCGTCAACGCCGCCCAAATCTACGAACGCGCCGTAGTTAGTTAGGTTCTTAACGTAACCCTTAACGTCCATGCCTTCTTCAATGCTAGCCAACAATTCGTCACGCTGTGCGCTGTTCGCTTCTTGCATTACTGCGCGACGTGAAACAACCACGTTGTTGCGCTTTTGATCAAGCTTAATAAGCTTAAATTCAAGTTCCTGGCCTTCTAGGTGATCAACGTCGCGTACTGGACGAACATCTACCAATGAACCAGGTAAGAAACCCTGAATGTTGTTGATGGCAACAGTAAAGCCACCCTTAACCTTGCCGTTGATAACGCCAGTGATGGTCGCTTCTTCGTCAAAGGCAGTTTGCAACACATCCCACGCTTCGGCACGTTTGGCCTTTTCACGTGAAAGTTTGGTCTCACCAATGCCGTCGTCGACACTTTCAAGAGACACCTTAATTTGATCGCCGATCTTCACTTCTACTTCACGAGAATCGTTATAGAATTCTTCGATAGGAATGATGGCTTCAGACTTAAGGCCTGCGTGTACTGTTACCCAGTCGCCGTCGATGTCTAACACGGTGCCCATAACAACAGCACCAGGACGCATTTCAACAGCAATTATGGATTCTTCAAATAGATCTGCAAAGCTTTCGCTCATGTTTTATACCAGACGTTGTGCAAGTCAAAGGTGCTTGCCAGACAACGCTCGTTTAGCCTGAAGGTCAGCTGCAACAGGGAAGTTAAGTGGACGCGGTGTGTCAGGAACTGACGCCTAAAATGACACTAACGAATTTTGCGCGCGCGGTATTGTACACTGCCAGACAAATCCCATCAACCACAAAAAAACAACAAAAAGACCCTGTATTGTATAAAACTGAGCACTCAATAAATGCTAAGCTAAAAGCCTGCAGTGCCTTATATTGCGCTTTTCGCCAACCTATTTTTAATTGTGCACAACAAGATGATCAAAACCACGTCCATCACCTTTACCCTTATTGGCATAGTGCTGTTAGCTCAAGCATTAAAACCCGCCTATATCATCTGTAAGCGAGAGCTGAATTGGGGCTGGCGTTCATTGGTCATCCTTATTAGTTTGTTTATTGTGGGATATGGCATCATGGCCATGGCCTTGTATCAGGCCAACAATGTAGACGCATTTGATTTGGTTGTGGCAACTATATTATTAGGTGGCAGTGTATTTGTGGCCTTGGTGATGAAATTTAGCCTAGGTAGCATCAATAAAATTCGCGATATTAGCCGCCAAGAACATCACAATGCCCTATTAGATGAGCGCAACCGCACACTGCTAGCCCGCTTGCCGAACGCCGTAGCTGAACAAGAGTTCGAACTTCATTATCAACCCCTTATAGACACTCAAACGGATACTACTCAAGGCGTCGAATGTTTAATCCGTTGGCCGCAATCCGACGGCAGCGCTGTGGCTACCTCCGATTTCATCCAATTGGCCGAACAATCCAAGGTTATTGTCGATATTACTCGCTGGGTGATTAGCACCAGTTTAAAACAACTCGGCCTGTGGCACTCAAGTGGGCATAGGTTAGCCATACAAATAAATATTTCAGCGCGAGACTTAGACGAAGCGGACCTAGTCAGCTATATCGTCCAACACCTACACAGCAACAAAGTCGAACCTAGTTGCTTAACCCTAGAAATCACTGAAAACCTAGTGATAAGCAATCAAATCGAATGCTTCAAAATCCTGCAACAACTAAGGGACCTAGGCGTAGGTATTAGTTTGGATGATTTTGGTACCGGTTATTCCTCTATGACACTACTTAATCAACTACCATTAAGCCAAATAAAAATAGATCGTTCTTTTGTCATTGGCATGGAATACAACAGCAAACACATGACCATCGTGCAATCGACCCTAGACTTAGGCAGAAACATGGGCCTTGAGGTCATTGCCGAAGGCGTGGAGAATGCACAACAGGCACAACTACTTAAAGGCATGAACTGCGCCCTAATTCAAGGCTACCATTTAGCCAAACCAATGCCAGCCGAAAAACTTAACCAGTGGCTGAATCAACCCAGGCAATCATTCTAATGAGTTACCAAAAATCAGCCGCAGCAGTGGCAAAACTAACCCCCGAACAGTACCGAGTAACGCAGCAAAATGGCACCGAACAACCGGGTACCGGCCCTTACCTAAACACCACACAAGCAGGCATCTACATTGATATTGTGTCTGGCGAACCATTGTTTGCCTCAACCGACAAATATGAATCGGGTTGTGGCTGGCCCAGTTTTACCAAGCCCATTGCGACTGCCAACGTATTGGAAATTAATGATGTTTCCCTTGGCATGAGCAGAATAGAGGTAAGGTCTGCCCATGGCGACAGCCACCTAGGCCACGTGTTCACCGATGGCCCAGCAGACCGCGGTGGATTACGCTACTGTATCAATTCTGCGTCATTAACATTCATACCGCGCAGCGAAATGGCAGCCAAAGGCTACGCCAATTACTTAAATCAAGTGGAGGCACTCTAATGTCAACAGAACGCGCAATACTCGCAGGGGGTTGTTTTTGGGGCATGCAGGATTTGATTCGCAACCTGACTGGTGTCATATCAACCCGCGTGGGTTACACCGGCGGCGAAGTGGCCAATGCTACTTATCAAAACCACGGCAATCACGCAGAAGCTATTGAGATCACTTTCGATAACCAGCTCACCAGCTTTCGGACCTTATTAGAGTTCTTCTTTCAAATACACGACCCCACAACCAAGCTACGCCAAGGCAATGATTTAGGTGCATCTTATCGGTCTGCCATTTACTTTGTGTCGGCACAACAAGAGGCAGAAGCACGCCGCACTATTGATGACGTGAATACATCGGGACTATGGCCTGGCACAGTGGTAACCGAACTGGAGCCAGCGAGTGATTTTTGGGAGGCTGAGGTAGAACACCAAGACTACTTACAAAATACACCCAATGGCTACACCTGTCATTTTCCACGTAAAGACTGGGTATTACCCACCCGCTAAATCGCTCAACAAGGTCTTATTCTAGCGGCTTGCGCATTCAACCTCGTTGAGTACTTGATCCAACGTGTGTAACAAATAGTTTATGTCTTGCTCGCCAATGGTTAACGGCGGGCGTATCTTCAATACATTGTCGGCAGGGCCTTCGCTGCCCATCAAAATACGCGCTTCACGCATGCGGTTTTTGACGTAATCGGCGATCTCCGTCGCCGGTTCTCGGCTAGTCCGATTGCTCACTAAGTCCACACCAACGAATAAACCACAGCCCCGCACATCGCCAATACAGGGGTGTTTTGCCTGCAACTCCCGTAGGCCTGCAAACAGCAGATTACCCATATTGCGGGCATTGGCCATCAATTGTTGTTCTTCAACAATACGCAATACTTCAGCACCCACCACACAGGACAAATTAGACCCGCCAAAGGTGGAGAAGAATTCGGGTCCTTCAGCAAAGCTGGCAGCAATTGCGGGCGTGGTGATTACCACACCAATGGGGTGACCATTGCCAATAGGTTTACCTAGCACCACAATATCTGGCACCACCTGTTGTTGCTCAAAAGCAAAATAGTAGTCGCCTAAACGCCCTAGTCCTGTTTGCACCTCGTCGGCAATACAGATGCCGCCAGCCTCTCGTACATATCGGTATACATTACTCAGGTAATTATTAGGCGGGATGATCTGCCCACCCACACTGGGAAATGTCTCGGCAATAAAGCCTGCGATGGACTCGCCTTGAGCCGTTAGAGTGGCAATGTGTTGTGCCACTTGCTTTGCATAAAGCTCGCCGGGATTGGATTCTTGACGACGATATTGACCCCGGTAATCATCGGCTACATCCACCAAATGCACCCAATCGGCCTGACCCAAACCCACCGCACTGGCTCGTGGCGAGGCAAACTTATAGGCCGAAATATCAATAGCACCGGTGGTATTGCCGTGATAACCATGGTTGGGCGTAATCATGTGTTTGGCACCTGTATGGGCACGGGCTAAACGTAACGCCAGCTCATTGGCTTCGGTGCCAGAATTGACAAAATAACACACCGACAAAGACGCTGGCATATGGCTCAATATTTGCTCTGCAAATGCGGCGCGACTGGGATGCAAATAACGCGAATTGGAATTAATACGCAGCAGTTGCTCGGCTGCAACCTTGGCAATACGTGGGTGCGCATGGCCCACATGAGGTACGTTATTGTACGCATCTAAATAGGGCCTACCCCACTCATCAAATAAATAATGCCGCCAAGCGCGCAAAAACATCACTGGGTCTGCATAACTTAATTTGAGGTTGTGGCCAAAGTGGTCTTGTCGTATTTGCTGAGCATGGGTTTTACTGGGTGGGCAATACTGTGTTATTGCCGCTTGTAAATTGAGCAACGCCGCTGGATTTGGGCATAATTTTTGCCACAAGATAAGGTCATCTGGGTCCGCAGCACCCGGCCAATCGTAGCCCATACCGTCGACAGACAAAGCTAATTGCACATGGGCATGGGGGTCCCAACCCCCATTCTCACAGGGCTCACCTAAGTGTGCAAACAAGTCCCCTTCTGCCAATGTTTGGCCCACTGTAAGCTGAGCCACCGACACCGGATTAAGGTGACCATATAAACTATAGAAGGCATCCCCTGCAGGGGTTTGATGGCGTAAAATAACCACACCCCCGTAATCGAGATTGCCATTACGGTTATCCACGGCCTCCACGGTGGCCGCCATGGGTGCATAAAGCGCCGTACCGGCTGGGGCAAACACATCAATACCCAAATGCACCGTACGCCGATTACTGCTAGGCCACGGACCACTTTTAAAAGCTTGGTCGGTATAAACCAAACGTGGTTCCAAGTAATAACCCAGAGCAACTTCCACATCGGCATCGGTCAGTTGCTGAGCTTCACTGGCACGGATAGAACATGGGTCTTGCGGAATACTGCTGTGCTCTACACTCAGGGCAACCATGGGCGCCTGGTTCAAATCGACATGGGGGCCCATCAAGGCATAAAAACTCCCCTTGTTGCTATTTAACCAAGCTATGGTCGACTCGGCCTGAGCCGTTACCGGCAATCCACAAGCAAGCCGCAACCGCGCTTCAACGAGCCCCGCATCTAACCTGTGGTTTTGCAAAAATGCCCAAGCCGGTGCTTGCGAAATAGTGACGTAAGGATCGTCTGGGTTGTCCAACGCCATAAGCGTGGAATTAACCACACTGACCGCCAAGCGCATCCGTAACAAGGGCCAAATTAAGGCAATTTCCAGTTCTGATAAAGCTGCGCTGCTATGAAAGCCAGCCACCAATCGCGCTAACGCCTGTTCGGGCCGAGCCTGACCTAAAACAATGTAGGCCCCAGCAATGGCCAAATCACACACTCTGGGCGCCAAACACATGTCACCCAAATCGATAATGCCAGTGATACTAGGCCCATGCTTAAGGCTCCCCTGTACCAGGATATTATAGTCGTTAACGTCGTTATGAATACACTGCTGCGGCAGACCTGACAAGCCTTCTTCTATAGCCTTAAACTGCTCTACAATGGATTGTATAATGGATTTTCGTGAACAATCTTCAAGGCAATCAAGTTGGTTTTCTACCCAACCCGCTTGGAGCAAATTCCACTTAAACTCTCGATCTAAATAGCCGTGTTTAAAAGACGCTAACTGGGTGTTCATGTGGCCCATATGATGGCCGAGCTGGTTGACTAAGGCCCCTGACTTGGGTTCAAAATGGGCGTAATTAACGCCTTCAAACTTGCTTACTAACCAAACCAGCCTCGTGTCACCCTGGGGATCTTGGCAGTGAGCAAAATTTTCTCCACTTAAGGTGGTAATAACACTGGGAACTGGGACTTGGACTGCGCTCGCTGCGGCCTGCAGGTGTGCCAAAGCCAGGCACTGCATCGCCACAAAAGCGTCGTCGCAACCCGCACGCATGACTTTGAGAACATAATCACCCGAATAGGAGGTGACCAAAAAGTTAAGGTCATATTCGCCATCCAACCGACTTAGAGAGCAGCCTAACCCCCAATGATCGGCAACCGCCTGACTCCAGTGTTGTAGCATGAATGATCTCTTTAACTGTGGTTATTCGAGTCTTCATCCTATCTTACAAAACCTAGCCTGAACAGCCTAGAAGTGAGTGTCTACACATCGCCTCGCCGATCAAATCAATGCGCAATCAGATACGGAATACCGGGTCAGTCACGCCTAAGTTAGTCCTATACTCAAAGCTTTATCGAGGCGATAGAATACTGCCTACGGCCACCCCACCCACAATCAATACGGTAGCCATTAACGCCTGCATAGTTATCAACTCGTCCATCAAAACCGCACCCAAACATAGAGCAAGTACCGGTACCAACAACTGGATCAAAGCGCTTAAAGTGATTTCCATTTGCGGCAACACCCGATACCACAGGGCGTAACCCAAACCCGATGTGACCGCACCAGAAGCCAACGCCAGCAACAAACCAGCCGAGGATATAGACGTGGCATCCGGTATCGCCATGACAACTACTAACGGAAGGGGGAGTGCGTAAACAAAAT
>DPHD01000089.1:0-15776 GCA_003523085.1 Oceanospirillaceae bacterium
CTACCCAATTAACGGGGGATGGCACTCATTAAACCTGTAGTGGCCAATTAAATTTGGCCACATCTCAATACTCGATTTCTAGGCGGCTATGGACTATTTAATACTGCTGGCTATTTGGTCACACGAGGCCTTAGCATCGCCAAACAGCATTTTGGTATTTTCCATAAAGAATAAGGGATTTTGTACACCAGCATAACCCGATGCCATGCCACGTTTAAATACGATCACATTTTTGGCGTGCCAGACTTCCAACACGGGCATACCGGCAATAGGGCTGCCGGGTTTCTTGGCCGCTGGGTTAACCGTATCGTTAGCGCCGATGACCAGCACCACATCGGTGTTAGCGAAGTCATCATTGATTTCATCCATCTCCATTACGATGTCGTAGGGCACCTTGGCTTCTGCCAACAAGACGTTCATATGGCCCGGTAAACGTCCCGCCACAGGGTGGATGCCAAAACGGACTTCTACCCCTTGAGCCCGCAGCTTTTGGGTGATGTCTTGCACTTGGTATTGGGCTTGTGCCACCGCCATGCCGTAGCCTGGGGTGATGACCACAGACTGAGCGTTAACTAACATGCTGGCGACCTCTTCCGCACTGGTGGGCTGCACTTCGCCGTCTTCTTCATCATCGCTGATAATGGGGTCATTACCAAAGCCACCAGCGATGACGGAAATGAAAGAACGGTTCATAGCCCGGCACATAATGTAACTGAGGATTGCACCCGAGGAGCCGACTAAGGCACCGGTCACAATCAATAAATCGTTACCTAGTAAGAAACCCGCAGCAGCGGCTGCCCAACCGGAATAAGAGTTGAGCATAGACACCACAACGGGCATGTCTGCGCCACCAATTGAGGCGACTAAATGCCAGCCAAACACAAAGGCGATGACCGCCATAATGATCAGATAGGTGTCGTTGCCACCTTGGTTAACAAATTGCACTAACAGAACCGCACTGACGATCAAGGCCAGTAAGTTGAGTTTATGGCGATGGGGTAAGTTAAGCGCTTTGGAGGACATGATGCCACGCAATTTGCCAAAGGCGACAATGGAGCCGGTAAAGGTGACGGCACCAATAAAGACACCCAAAAACACTTCTACCAGGTGAATGTTTTGCATCACCGGCGTAAGGGCTGGGCCATGATCTAAATAACTGTTGATGCCCACAAAAACCGCAGCTAAACCCACAAAACTGTGGAGTATGGCGACCAATTCGGGCATCTCGGTCATGGCCACCCGTTTGGCCATATAAATACCAATGGCTGCGCCGATGAGCATGGCAATGATGATGTAACTTAGACCGGTGGTGAGCCCCATTACTTTAGGGCTTAACAAGGTTGCAACCAAGGCAATACCCATGCCCACGATGCCAAACCAGATGCCGCGTTTTGCCGATTCCTGTTGAGATAGGCCGCCAAGGGCCATGATAAATAATACAGCGGCTATAATGTAAGCCGTAATAACCATACCTGCTAGCATTGGTCGTCTCCTATTTCTGGAACATTTTTAACATGCGCTTGGTGACGTAAAAACCACCGGCGATGTTAATGGATGCGATGAGCACTGATATCAACGCTAAAATCGAAACAAGATTAAGCTCATCGCCCACTTGTAACAAAGCCCCGACAACAATAATGCCAGACACCGCATTGGTGATGGCCATCAGTGGTGTGTGCAGGGCATGACTGACGTTCCAGACGACGTAATAACCAATGATGCAAGCCAGCACAAATACGGTAAAGTGGCCTAAGAAAGCTGCTGGTGCGTTAAGGGCAATCCAGGCCACTAACGCCAGACCTGCAGCACCTAAACCATATTTAACGGCGGCGGGCATTTCTTGTTTGGCGGGTTCAATAGGTGCAGTATCTTCCACTTTTTTGGTGGCTGCTGCCGCCACCTGAATGGGCGGGGCGGGCCATGTGACGGCGCCATCTTTGGTGATGGTTACGCCACGCATGATGGGGTCTTCAAAATCGATTGCCAAGGCACCATCTTTTTCTGGGCACAGCAGTTTTAATAAGTTAACCAAGTTAGTGCCATATAACTGCGAGGCTTGGCTTGGTAGGCGAGCTGGCATGTCGGTGTAGCCAATCACGGTGACACCATTGTCTGTGGTGATGACTTCTCCGGGTTGGGTGAGATCACAGTTACCACCGCCACCGGCGGCCAAGTCGACGATGACGCTACCTGCGGTCATGGTGGCGACCATGTCGGCGGTAATCAGTTTAGGCGCTGGTTTGCCAGGGATCATGGCCGTGGTAATGATGACGTCGACGTCTTTGGCTTGCTCGGCAAAGAGAGCCATTTCGGCTTCGATAAAGGCTTTGCTCATGACCTTGGCATAGCCATCACCGGAACCACTTTCTTCTTCTATTTCTACTTCTAGAAACTCAGCTCCCATGGAATTGATTTGTTCTTTGACTTCGGGGCGGGTGTCAAAGGCCCGCACAATAGCGCCCAAACTGCCTGCCGCTCCCAATGCCGCTAGCCCGGCAACGCCTGCACCAATAATAAGTACTTTAGCCGGTGGTACTTTACCTGCTGCGGTAATTTGGCCGGTAAAGAAACGGCCAAAGTGGTGGGCCGCTTCGATAACAGCGCGATAACCACCGATGTTGGCCATGGAGCTTAAGGCATCCATTGACTGAGAGCGTGATATACGCGGTACCGACTCCATAGACATGGCGGTAATGTTACGTTCGGCTAGCTGTTTGAGCTGGTCTTCGTTTTGCGCAGGGGCCATAAAACTAATGAGGTGAGCACCTGGTTTGAGTAAGTCTAGCTCGTGACATTGCTGGCTAGGGTGCTCTAACAAAGGATTAACCTTGAGCACTAGGTCGCTTTGGTACACCGTTTTAGTGTCCGCATTAATGCTTGCACCAGCGGCTAGATAGGATGCATCATCAAAATTAGCCGCTAGACCGGCGCAAGATTCAATAACAACATCAAAGCCGAGCTGTATTAATTGTGTGACTGTTTTTGGGGTGGCGGCGACTCGAGTTTCGCCAACCATAGGTTCTTTGGGTATACCGATAAGCATGGGATTACCTTTCACTAGTAGTTGAAAGAAAAATTTATCTAAGTGATAGATGTTTTTTACCAACAGCTTGGTTAAAAAGCAATCAGAATGCTGAGTCAGGTTACTAAATGCCTAATATGTTCTATAAAGCAATAAGCTTATAACTAAAAGATTTATGTTGTGGGAAGGGGGCTGCTAGGGGATTATTGTCGGTCCCTTAGGCGACGTCAGTGATGGCCATGGGTGGCAGTTGGGAGTGGGTTTGTGCCATTTGTTGCGGCATGTTATTAACTTGTTCGGGATCCATTTTTTTAAATGAGAAGGCGCTCAGGCTGCCTAAGTGTTTAACCCCTCTAGCGGTGGCAATACTCGCCCAAATGTATGACATTAAATGGCATTGTTCAACGCCTCTACCGTCAAAAAATCGCCGCGCTAGTAATTCCATGGCAGCAAGATCACCTTGAAGGGCGAGGGCTTGAGCCTGGGCAACTGCTTTTGATTTGGTTTTGAGCATCTGAGCATGCCTCTTAGAGAGCTTTATATACTGTTGTTAATTTTAAATGTTCTGGTTGTACTAATGGAAGGCCAATTTTTGTTCAATATCCTAAGTTTGTATGTATTATGGGCTGTTGTTTTTACATTAAGTAAAGTTTGTATATAATGAGTACCAAGGAAAAATAAATTATTAGGGCTGTTTCAATGGCATATTTTGTAGACGCAAAGGACCAAGCGATTATTAGTTTGTTACAAAAAGATGGGCGTATGTTTGTACAAGACATGGCCAAGGTGCTCAACCTAACCCGTGCCACGGTCACCAAGCGCATGGCCAAGCTAGAGGCAGAAGGAGTGATTACCGGCTATACGGCGGTGGTGCGCAATGATTTCTTCGACAAAAAGATACGCGGTTGGGTCATGATTGTGGCTGTGCCCAACATGGAAGAAGAGGCGATTGCACAGATGAAGCTGATCACAGAAATTAGTAAAATCTACACCACCAACGGCAAGTGGGATTTGACCGCAGAAATACGTGCGTCTGATCTTGAAGGTTTTGATAGGGCGCTTTCAAAAATCCGCCAGGTAGCGGGTATAGAAACCACAGAAACGAACTTGTTACTGAGCTCCAGAATTGGTGCATAAGTTAAAGTGTTATTAGTTAAAAGGGATTAAGTGTGCAATATAGTGAATTGGGGTATTGGTTAAAAAAGTCGGCACAATGGGTGGATGGTTACTATCAGAAGTTGGCTCATAGGCCCATTAGACCGAGCCAATCTCCCGGCGAGTTTAAAGCCCTGTTACCCATATCGCCGCCACAAAAGCCTGTGCCCGTGAGTGACATTATGGCGGATTTTGAACGTTTGGTGCCTAATGCCATGACCCATTGGCAACACCCGCGTTTTTTTGCCTATTTCCCTGCCAATGCCGCACCGGCTTCAATTTTGGCAGAAAGTTTGGTCAACGCCATGGGTGCCCAGGCCATGCTATGGCAAACCTCGCCTGCCGCCACAGAAATGGAACAGGTGATGGTGGATTGGTTGCGCCAGGCCCTGGGCCTTAGGCAAGGTTTTACGGGCACTATTCACGACACGGCAACCACTGCGACCCTATGCGCCATATTAACCATGCGCGAACGAGCATTGCAGTATAAAGGTCTAACCGAGGGTATGAGTGGGGCCCCCAAATTACGTATTTACGCTTCCGACCAAACCCACAGTTCGGTTGATAAAGGTGTGCGCCTAGCGGGCATTGGTCAGCATAACCTGGTTAAAATTGGCGTTGACGCCTCGCTCTCCATGGATCCTGCCACTTTGCGGCAACAAATAGAAAACGACTTGGCCAATGGGTTTTTACCGGCAGGTGTCGTCTTGTGTGTGGGTGGTACTTCGATCGGTGCGTCTGATCGGGTAGCCGACATTATCGCCGTAGCTAAAGAGTATGACCTGTATACCCATGTGGATGCAGCTTGGGCCGGCTCAGCTATGATTTGCCCAGAATTTCGCCAGTATTGGCAGGGCGTGGATGCGGCTGACTCCATCGTCTTTAACCCTCATAAATGGTTAGGTGCTCAATTTGACTGTTCGGTGCAATTTTTGGCAGATCCCACGCCACAAATTAATACCTTAGGCTTAAGGCCGTCTTATCTACAAACCTTAGATGCCGAAGAAGTGACTAACTTTAACGAATGGACCGTGCCCTTAGGGCGCCGATTTAGAGCCTTGAAGTTGTGGTTTGTGATGCGGGCAGAGGGTTTGGATGGGTTGCAGGCGATGATTCGAAATCATGTGTCTTGGTGCCACGAACTGGCTAATAAATTTGATCAAGACGACGATTATAAGCTCGTGACCAACTGCCCGTTTGCGTTATTTAGTTTTCAATATTGCCCTGCCAATGAGGACAGCAGTGCAGCGACTAAAACGCTGCTTAACGCCATTAATGAAGATGGCCGCACCTACCTTACTCAAACCATGGTTGATGGTGAGTTTGTTATTCGTGTCTCAGTGGGGCCGATTGCCTGCACCCGTGACGATGTCATGGGCGTGTATGATATTTGTAAACAGTTGCAGCATTAACGTTAGGCATTGTTTTGGTGTTGTTGTGACACCAAACGAATACGTTCTGCGGGGATGGCCAGCTGTTGGATTAAATAGTCGCTAAACTCGGCCTCGTGGCCTAACTCCGCTAGCGCTTGGCGCATACAATTTAACCAGTTTTCTACTAAGGCTGGGGTTACATTGAGGTGAGCATGGGCCATGGGGATGTTAAGGCTGCCGTAGGCCGCTTGGTAGGTGCGTTCGCCACCCATCCAGCCCATCAAAAATCGGAAAAGCTTGTCTTTGGTGGTGTCTAAGTCACCTGGGTGGAGGTTAAACAGGGGTTGGTAATCGTCCTGGCTCGCCATAATGCTGTAAAAGCGATCCACCAACGCACGCACACCCACTTCCTCGCCTATGGCTTTATAACTGGTGTCACTAAATCCGTAAAGGGGAGTTTTGAGCATGGTTTTTGATCACTTTAATTTAAACGTTCATGGTATTCTAGCTGATAATATTATTGCCGCATCAAAAACTACACATCGACGAGAAAAAACATGGCCATCGGGGCGACGATTTACAAAGCGAATTTAAACTTATCCAACTTAAATACCCATCACTATGCCGATTTCAACCTGACGGTGGCGCGTCATCCGTCGGAGAGCGAAACCCGCATGATGTGCCGGCTAGTAGCCTTTTTACACGCGGCTCACGACGATTTGGAGTTGACAAAAGGCATTAGTTCAAACGACGAACCCGACCTTTGGCAGCGCCACCTCACGGGTGAAGTAGTGCACTGGATTGAGCTCGGCCTACCCGATGAAAAACGTATTCGACAAGCCTGTGGCCGTGCCGAAAAGGTGTCCATTTATACCTATCACGACAACAAAGCGGATATTTGGCTAGCCAAACATAAAGCCAGCTTGGCTGCTAATAGCAAGGTTAAGGTGTTCCATATTCAAACTGCGAGTGATAGCGCGCTTGAGCCGTTACTGCAAAAAACCATGGACATCAGCTGTATTATAGAAGACGAACAAATGCATTTAAGTGATGCTCACAGCCATTTAACGATAGAAGTAAAAGCGCGCATCTAACGGCTACGAGTTAAACGTTGTGGTTCAATAACAAGGATTAGGTGGCATGGCATTAGCTAAACAACTCATGGTGTATCCCGCCAACCGCTTGGAAGATTTGGCGGTGTTGCTTAATCATGTACTGCAGCTGGGCCAAACCGGGGTCTTGAGTAGCGCCCAAGTGATTGTAGAAAACACCGGCATGCAGCATTGGCTTAATACTCAGCTGGCGCAGCAAAACGGCATTGCCATGAACGTGCATTACCCACTGCCGGGTAAATTTATTTGGCAATTGGCGCGGCAGTTGTTAGGTGATGAACAAGTACCGCAGCAGCCGCCGTATCAACGAGAAGCGCTGGTGTGGCGCATTGATGATTTGTTGGCCAGTGCCACTATCTTACAAAACCCATGTTTTGCCGACGCCAATCGATATTGGCAAACCAATGGAACAACGCCAGACGTGCTCAAACGTTTCCAGTTGGCCAGCGCCCTTGCCGACTTGTTTGAGCAATATATTTTATACCGACCCGACTGGCTTAATGACTGGCAAAACAACCAACAAGCCAGTGTTGAATTAGACCACTGGCAAGCCGAATTGTGGCGTATATTGTGCCAGCAAGATGGTCGCCATCCAATTGATATCCAACAACGATTAATCAGCGCTTTGGGGCAGTCAGAACAGCAAAAGTTACCCTCTCAAATCTGTTTATTTGCGTTAAATACCATGGCACCTGCGACCTTGGAGGTATTTTCTGCACTGGCTCATTACACCCAAGTGCATGTGTTTCACCTTAATCCCTGTGCAGAATACTGGGGCCATATTCAGTCGGAAAAGGCCATTGCCGCAGCCCATTTAAAACAATGGTTAGCTCAAGCCGATGATCAAGTGACGGTGGATGGCGGCAACCCGCTGTTGGCCAACTTAGGCAGCCAAGGTAAGGAGTTTTTTCGTTTATTAGAAACTCAAAGTAGTTACAATATTGATGCCTTTGAGGATGCGCAAGGGCCCGCAGATCAATCTCAGACAAACCCTGGCATTAGCCTGTTACAACAACTGCAGCAAGACATACTACGGTTAGATGACGCTCGTTTAACACCCCAAACAGCGATTGATGACAGCCTTGTATTTACCAGTGCGTCGAGCGCCTTAAGGGAGTTGCAAGGCCTGCACGATTGGTTGTTATTGCAATTTCAGCAAGACCCAAAGTTAAAACCCAGCGACATCATCGTGATGTGCCCTCAGGTTGAAGACTACGCAGCCTACGTGGGCGCCGTGTTTGACTGCCATGGGCGTTACGCTAATAGTTGGAAGGTTACCAAGGCGGGTGCTACACCGCAGATCCCATGTTCCATTGCCGACCGTAAACCACAAGATGCGCAGCCCTTGGTGGCCGCTTTTTTACAATTATTGCAGTTGCCCGATAGCCGCTTTCATGTGTCTGGAGTGCTGGATTTACTGCGTTTACCGGCCATGCAGCGCAAGTTTAATATTGACGCCAGTGAGCTCGACACCATTGCCACTTGGTTAACTAATGCCAGCATACATTGGGGGCTGGACGCCACCCACAAAGCCCAAGTGTTAGGTCAAAGCAGTGATCTTGCCAGTCCAACACACACCTGGGCATGGGGCCTAAAACGTTTGTTGTTAGGTTTTGCCCAAGGTGTAGAGCAGCCCATGTATCAAGGCCAGTGGTTACTGGGTGATATCGAAGGCGGCCAAGGGGTGTTGCTGGGACGTTTGATGCAAGTGTTAGAACAACTTCAGTACCACGCCCACAAACTCAATAAAGCCCGTTCGGGCCAACATTGGCATGATTATTTGGTGGCCATGATCGATGAGTTTTTTAGTGCAGAAGCCGCTGATGAGTCGGCCAAAGAATGTTTGGCTACTGCCATCGGTAACATGTCCATGTGGGTGCAGCAGGTGGATTACCAACAGCCCATTAGCTTGGATGTAGTACGTTATAGCTTAACCCAAAAGTTGTCTGTGGCCAGTAGTAGCCAAGCCTTTATCACCGGTCAGGTGACCTTTTGTTCCATGGTGCCTATGCGTAGTATTCCATTTAAATTGGTGGCTATGTTAGGTTTAAATGATGGCCAGTATCCGCGGCAATCGACGCCGGTGGATTTTGATTTGATGTCGCAACACCAGCGTAGAGTGGGAGACCGGTCGCGCCGTGGTGACGATCGCTATTTGTTTTTAGAAGCCTTGATCAGTGCAAGGCAGTCTTTGTATTTGAGCTATCAAGGCGTAGACAGTAAAAATAATGCACCGCGCCAGCCTAGCTTAATGGTAACCGAACTGATGGACTACCTAGGTCGCGGTTATGGCTGGGATTTTGATGCCAATAGCCCAACATCACAACTCACTAGGCTACCTTTGCACAGCTTTAGTGAAGCTAACTTTACGCCAGTGCAGGGCGACCCTGCCCAAACCAATACTAGGCTTAGCTTTGAATCGTCTTGGTTGCGTTTAATGCAGTCGCGCTCAGACGCAGACGCAGACGCAGATGCAATGGAACCACTGCCGTCTAACCCGGCTAATAACATAACCATAGCCGACTTAGTAAGATTTTTAGAAAACCCAGGCCGCAGCTTTGCCAACCAAAGTTTAGGCTTGTTTTTGCACCAATATGCCGATGAATTGAGTGACGATGAACCGTTTTCTAGCACCAAGTTGGTGGAGTACCAGTTACGAGATCAGTTGCTGGCGGCAGATTTGTCTGGCGACGAAAAGTGTATGCAACAAGTGGTGGACCAATACACACTAAGTGGCAAACTGCCAGACAACCACCTTGCCAAAGCCACCATAGAGCAAAGCCAAGACCAAGCGTCAGCCATTGCCCAGCAATTGCACCTCAACGGCGTTAACGATGCACAAGCCGTGTCTGTGGAGGTGACTGTGGATGATGTGGTGATTGAAGGTAAAGTGCAATGTCTGATACAAGCAGCAGACGAGGTGACAAGGGTTCAGTTGCTATTGTCGCGTCCTAGTACACCCAAAATCAAAGACTGGCTCAATTTATGGATCACCAGTTTGGTGGCCCAGGTTCACTTTTCCCAAACGGTCAGTGGGGTGTCGGTACATCAAGATAAAAACTTAGTGCTGAGCCAAGACCAAACCCTTGATGGTGCCGCGACGATGCTCGAATTAATCGTCAGCCACTATCAACAGGGTTTGAGCCAAGCCTTAGTGCTCGATGCACAACTGGGCCAAGATCTCGTGAAAATAGGGCAGGGTGAACCCGCAAAAGCGTTTGCCAAATGGCAGCAAAACTGGCATCACCACAAATATAGCCAAGCCTATGATTTTTCTAGTGATCCCTATCGCCGCTGGTTGTGGCCTCAAGCACCGCAGCTAAAAGACTGGCAAGAGCGCTTGTATAGCCTTTACCAGCCTATGGTTAGCGCCATTAAAGAGGTGAAACATGGGTGATATAGTGCCTAGCCTTAAGCTTGATATAACCAATATGCCATTACAGGGCAGGCATCTAATAGAAGCCAGCGCCGGCACGGGTAAAACCTTTAGTATTACCCGTATCTACCTGCGTTTATTGTTAGAACAACAGTTGCCGGTGGAGCAAATTTTGCTCATGACCTACACCCGCGCTGCCACCGAAGAGTTGCGTGGGCGTATAGAGAGTACCTTGCGCAGCGCGCAACAGCATTGGGGCCAATATGAAGATGAGTTTTGGCAACAACTGTATAGCCAGGTAGAGCCGCAGCAAGCGCAGTTGTTATTACATCAAGCCTTGCTCAATTTGGACCAGGCAGCCATTTTTACTATCCATGGCTTTTGTGGCCGCGCCTTGCAACAATATGCTTTTGCTAGTCAAACCGGCCTAGAGGTGGTGTTAGAAACCAATACCAGCGACCTAGCCTATACCGCCTTGCAAGATTGGTTGCGCGTGACCATGTTGCACACGCAAGATTACACCCAGTTAGAACAGCATGGTTGGCACACCCCAGCAGGCTTTTGGGATGCCTTTAGCGGCGCCTTGTTAAGCCAAACCCCAGTAGCGGCGACTAGCCCACAAGTGTGGCACCAAGCTTGGCAGCAAAATAAATTGCAAGTGCGGGACCAGCTGTTACAACTAGAAGGGCAAATCATTAGTGCCAGCATGAGCGAGCCTAAAACTGCGGCGGTGCGGTTGCAACAATGGCAAGACTTGATTAACTGGTTGGCGATCCCGGAGTTTGATTATGCCGATAAAGCCCATTTGGGCAGCCTAAACGGGGCCCGCTTAGGCAAAGCGCCAGAACTTAAACCCCAGGTTAAGGTGTTATTACAGCGCATCAACAACGAGGCCTTTAAAACGGGCTATTTAAAACATGCCCAGCAGGCCACCGTAGCCAAGCTCGTATTGTCTGGCGTAGAAGAAATTCGTTTGGCATATCAACTGGCCAAACAACAACAGCAAGTGATGGAGTTTGATGACCTGGTGAGGCGTTTGTCACAGTGTGTTAATGAGGTTGATAATGCCGCCCTAGTGAGTGCTTTGCAGCAGGCTTACCCGGTGGCGTTAGTGGATGAGTTTCAGGATACCGATGGCCATCAGTACGCCATACTGGATGCACTTTACCCAGCGGCAAGCCGCAGTTCTGCGTTGTTTATGATTGGTGACCCAAAGCAGGCTATTTATGGTTTTCGTGGCGGCGATATACATGCCTATTTACAAGCCGCGTTGGCGGTAGATTATCGTTGGCATATGGACACTAACTGGCGTTCAAGTACGGCCATGGTGGCGGCGTATAATGGCTTATTTAGTGGTGACGAAGCCACCCAACCCAAGGCCTTGTTTGGCGCGGGTATTGACTATGTTGAGGTGCAGGCCAGCGCCTACGCTAGCGCTAACGCAGCGCATAACCCACTGGCCAAAGGTGCGGCTATGCACTATGTGTGGCTGCCTACAGACGGCGATACCAAGCCTCAAACGGTGCCATATAAACACCAAGCCATTGCCCAATGGTGTGTTACCGAAATTCACCACATATTGCAGCAGGGTGACTTTGTGGCCAGCGATATTGCTTTGTTAGTGCGCAATGGCAGCGAAGCCCAGGTGTTGCAGTCGGCCTTGAACAAGGCAGGTTTAACTAGTGTGTACATTAGCGACAAAACCAGCGTGTATGCCAGTGCAGAAGCCACGGAAATGCTGCGTTTACTCAATGGTATTTTGTTGTGTGAAGACCAGCGGCATTTGGCTCGTGCAGCCAGTACCCACTTGTGGGGTGGCAGCCAACAGTTGTTAGCTCAATTGGTCAGTAATGAGGACTGTCAGGTGGCCACCCGTAGTCAAATGATGAGTTTGCGGCAGCTGTGGCTTAAACAAGGCGTGATGGCACTGTTAGTGCACTTGCTCAAGCACCAAACCATTGCGCCCACGCAGTACAAAGAACGCTACATGACCAACATGGTGCAGTTGGCCGAATTGTTGCAAAAGGCGTCTACCCAGGCCAGTTCTGCATTGTTGTTGGTTGAATGGTTGCAGCAGCAGTGTGATGAAAATACCCCCGATGCCAGTGCCGAGCTACGTTTAGAAAGCGATGCAAAACTGATTCAAATTGTGACCCTACACGGCGCTAAAGGCTTAGAGTATCCATTGGTATTTATTCCCTTTGCTAGCCAATATAAAGATCCACTAAAACGCGGAACTAAACAAACCCAACTGTATCAATACCATAACCCCCAGTTAGGTTACCCTGAGTTGATGATCGGCCCCCATCCAGACGTGATTGAGCTCGCCAGCGCGGCGGCCCAACAAGAAGCTGTGCGGCTGCTGTATGTTGCCGTGACGCGGGCCCAGTACCGTTGCTATATGGTCGCCAGCGACTTCAAGCAGGGTCAGCTGTCGCCCCTGGGTCAAGTGCTTGGATTAGAGTCAGATACGTGGCAAGAAACACTGGCTGCTATCGCCCAGCCGTCCACTTGCTGCTTTACCACAGTGGCTGCTAGTGACATGGATACCGGCATAGCCACGCCCTTGGTGAAAGATCAGCAAGGGCAGTCACAAGCTTTGTTAGCACAGATCTTTACGGGTTGTATTGATACTGCCAGCAACTTACTGTCGTATTCTGGCTTGGTGCGTAACCTAAGTCACCAGCACCAAAGCGGGGCCAAGGACCAAGGCGACGGCATTGGCCAATTGGTGCAGGCTGTTACGCTCAATAACCAACACCAGCAAGACCAACAGCCGCCGCAAGAACTTCGCTTTAGCATGGCCAAGGGCAAAAATACCGGCTTATTGTTGCATGATATTTTGGAGCAGGTGGATTTTAGCCAAGCCCACTGGGCCGCGGCCATGGAAGTACCACTGGCCCGCTACCATACGGTGCATGCGGGTTTAGATAACAGCCAACTCGAAGCGCAGCTAAGCCAGTGGCTAGAACAATGTTTGTTAGCCACCTTGCCTGTCATAGGCACAGCCATGGGCGGCCAAAGTGAGCAACCGGCCTTGTGTTTGCAGCAGTTAAGTCGTTCGCAAACATTACGCGAAAGCGAATTTTATTTTCCATTGGTTAAAACCAAACAAGGCCAGTTGGCCGCTATACTCAGTGCCCATCGTGGAGGTTTAACCTCGTCGCTCCCCACTTATCCAACACTACAAGGCATGATGCACGGCTTTATGGACTTGGTATTTGAACATAACGGGCGCTATTACTTAGCCGACTATAAATCCAATCATCTAGGTAACGGTTTAGACGACTATCATCATCAAGCCATGTTGGCTGCCAACCAAGATCATTATTACGATTTACAGTATTTGATTTATAGCTTGGCCTTACATCGGTACTTAGGTCAGCGTATGGCCAACTATGATGCCAATACACATTTTGGTGGCGTGTATTATCTCTACTTGCGGGGTATGACTGCAGGTGCAAGCACGGGGGTGTTTGCGACCCCAGTGACAGTGGCAGAGCTAAACGCCTTGGATCACCTATTTTCGGGAGCTGACTTATGATCTTGTCAACCACCGAGTTACTCCAACGATACCCAGCTATCGAAGCTATAGATGCTTATTTGGCCAAGCAGTTGTGTGAAAGTTTGGGCAGCCAAAATGAGGTATTGCAACATGTATTCATCGCCTTGAGTGAAGCCCTGCGTAACGGCCACAGTTGCTTACCTTTGGCGCCCGACGAGGGGCTGGCGCTAGTGAGATGTTGGAGTACCGAAGAGCAACAGGGTTATGCATTTCCAGCCTCAAAGCAACTGTTGGCAATGTTGTCTGCTTACGCCATAGAGCCAGACGACGGTGCGCCTATCGTATTACACAGCAGTAAGCTGTATTTGCGGCGTTACTGGCATTATGAACATCAAGTGGCACAAGAGTTGTTGCAGAGGATGCAGCCGCAGGCTTTGTCGGCTTCACAAACTCAAGTTGCTGAACAGCTATTAGCCCAATTGTTTGTGCCTGTAGCCGACACCGAGGCTGATGCGCCGATCGATTGGCAGGCGCAAGCAGTACGAGATGCCTTAAGTCGTCAGGTCTGTGTGCTTGCCGGTGGGCCTGGTACGGGTAAAACCTATACCGTAGCGCGTCTATTGGTGGCCCTGCAGGCAGTGGCTGATGCGCCATTGGCCATTGCCATGGCGGCGCCAACAGGTAAGGCCAAACAACGTTTGCTCGAGTCTATAAGCCATGCCAAGCTGCAGTTGCAGCAGCAAGGTATTGATGCCACGCTCATCAACTCCATACCCAATAGTGCCCACACGTTACATGGTTTGTTGGGCCTGCGGCCTAACAGCCAGTATGT
Source organism: Oceanospirillaceae bacterium (assembly GCA_003523085.1). GTDB lineage: Bacteria > Pseudomonadota > Gammaproteobacteria > Pseudomonadales > Balneatricaceae > Njordibacter. Next base: position 14,376 of record DPHD01000089.1, read on the forward strand.
TAAACATAACCAAGCCAACCCGTTAAACATTGATTTATTGTTAGTGGATGAGGTGTCGATGGTGGACTTGCCAATGATGGCGCGCTTGTTAGACGCTTTGCCTAGCCATTGTCGGTTGGTGTTAGTGGGGGATGCGCAGCAGCTGCCGTCGGTTGCCGCCGGGTCGATTTTGGCCGATATTCCTGCCAGTGCCATCAGTTATTTGCACCTCAGTCGCCGCTTTGATGGCACCGGAGGAATCGGTGTGTTGGCTCAACAAGTGATGCAAAACTTAGCCCAAGACAGCTGGCAGCAGTTAACGCTGACCCATGTTGAGGCCAGCCCGCAGTTGCAGCTGGTGGGCGATGATGGGTATGGGCAATGGTTGCAAGACATGTGTAATCAATATTTTGTACCCATGCTTAAGGCAGATACGTTGCAGCAAGCTTTTGCTTGTTTGGCTCAATTTCGAATTTTGGCCGCCACCCGCCAAGGAGATAAAGGGGTTGAGGGTATTAATCAACAGGTTGAGTCTTTGTTGAGTCGTGCTTGTGCTAAGGTGCGTAAAGATCAGCATTATCAAGGTAAGCCGGTGATGGTGACCAAAAATCATCACGGCCTAGACCTTTATAATGGCGACATTGGTATTGTGTGGCCACAAGCAGATGGGCAATTAGCCGTGTGTTTTGAACATGCCGGTGGCATGCGTATGGTCAACGCGGGTTTGTTACAAGACTTAGAAATAGTGTACGCCATGACCATTCATAAAACCCAGGGTTCTGAGTTTGGCCATGTGGGTTTGGTGCTTACCCCACAAGCCGAGCCATTGCTGTCGTCACAGCTATTGTATACCGCCATTACCCGCGCACAAAAGCGCTGTAGTGTTTGCACTAATCAAACCACGTGGCAGCGGGCGGTGGCGCATAAAACGCGGCGCTGGTCTGGCTTAGGGCAGTTGCTGAGCGGGTAACGCGGCGGCGATTTTTTTACCAATTGTTTCAAATAAACGTAAGGTTCTTGGCGCCGGAACCAAAGGCCGTTGGCGAGAATCACCGGTGGTATCAATGCTGATATAGCCTTGATCGAGCAGTACTTGGATGGATTTACGCAGCGTATAGCGTGAGCCTAAGTGCTTTAGACTCATGCCATCCTCCATAAAAACCAGGTGATGTAAGGTGCTTTCACGGGTAATATGCTCTAGTATTTGTAATTCCCTGGCGGCTAAACCTGCTTGGTTGTCTTCCTCAATAGTGATGCGAATAAGGTGAGATACACGTAAGGCAATGTTTGAGTAATTACTCATGATACGGTCCGTTTTCATATTAATCAAAATTATCATTTAAATAATAGCCATTTTTTAAATAACTGACTAGTGAAATGGTGATTAATTTGTAACTGCTAATCTAATGAGCGACGCGAGGG
>DPHD01000089.1:16018-17743 GCA_003523085.1 Oceanospirillaceae bacterium
TTGATCCACAAGGGTGAAGGTCTTTTGCTTAATGTGTAGGTATTCCGGCTCATCTGGACCTAGGCTAAAGCTTACGCTTGGAAAACGCCGTAAACATTGGTTAAAAAAGGCCATGTTGTTGCTCACGGACATGCGCTCCTCACTGGGGTACACTTCCGCGGTGTTTTGCGCATGAATATTAATTTTTTGGTAACGCTCAATGTTGATAAACACCATAGGGTCAAATACCAACATGCCTTTTTGATTGCCGCTGGCACTGATGGTGGGAAATTCACCTTTAGGTACGGTGTTATCAAAAAAGGTGAACTCGTACCTTGGTCGAGTGTGGGCCAGCCATTTAAAAATAAGTTTAGGAATGCCCTGATAGGCTTCTACACTGTGGCCCAAAAAGTCCTCTACTGATTTATAGCGGCCCCGTTGTTGGCCACGTAACCAACCGCGTTCCACGGTTTCTTCGGGCGGGGTAATAACAAAATACATATACATAATATGGGCGTATTTAGCGTAAGTGCCGTGTAGTACTTGTTGTACTTGTTCGGTAGAGAAACTGTCAAAGCGAAAACGGTCCACCAGAATGTTAGGAATGGTTTGATTTTGTTGCCCAGTGCGGCGGATATACCGGTCTAACTTACCGTCGATAATGTTAACTTCGTTGCTAGTGAAGCGGCCAGAATACTTATAGTGGTCACCAAGAGACTCGTACTCTAACAACTGCCGGCGCCAAATGTCGGGGCTGATAATACCGTAGAGAGAGGACTCGATGCCCCGTTGGCCCATGGTTTGTTGCAACAGTGGCCGTAGGGTGCTTTTACCCGCCGCAGAGGCACCCTTAAGGCTGATGATGACGGGTTTTTCTACTCGGTGTAATAGTTGGTAACCGTTAGCAGCAACCGCCGCATCAATAGCCGGTTCAATGAGTTTGCCCACCATAAAGCTGCCGTAATTATTAAGCGCGTGACGGCAAATGATGCGGCTCATAAAGTCACGGTCGTTGCCCAGCAAGCCCCGCGTTGAGGCCACCGACCCTAATATTTGATAACTACTTTTGTACACCGCCTTAATGAGTGGGTCGGTATGTGCTAGGCCTGTTTTTTTGAGTTGATTGATGGCTTTAAACTGAATTTCTTCGCCGCTTAATGAGGCTTTTTTAGGTGCTGGTTTTTTCGACCATGGCCAAAAACGCTTCGTTTCTACAACCATGGGTTTTGGATCGGGCATGGCTTCTTCAAGTAACAGCCGATCAACTTCTACCTTTACCGCTGTCCCTAAGGACTGAAATTCGGCCTCGATATGGTCATACATGGGGGCAATGTGTTGAGCCAGTATGTCATTACTAATACGACGAAAATTTATACCCAAATCTTCTTCATGCTCCGCCTCAGGGATATGAATGTTGGCACCCACCCGTACAATGAGCTCATGGGTGACTAAACGCCAAGACGTGAAGCCCACCAAGTGTTCCGGCTTGAGGCCGGTTAAGCTCGCTAGTTCCTGTACTTCGTCGTAGCTGGTATAAACGTTTGGCGCCTGAAAAATAGTTTCTAGCGCACACAACTCCTTAGGCAGGGTGGCGCTTAAGCCCGGGTTCCAAGCGGAGTACTGTGTGTCGTCTAGCATAGGCCATATCGTATCGTTGCGGCGTTCTGCATTGTGTCATTGCCAGCGCAACGAAGCAATCCGTCCATCCATCGGTCACCGCTGGGATTCCGGCCTGCGCCGGAATGA
>DPHD01000089.1:17917-21327 GCA_003523085.1 Oceanospirillaceae bacterium
GGCCTGCGCCGGAATGACAAGAATGTGGTCGCCCTGACGCTTCCCCACCTGTCGCCCTGACGCTCCCCCACCTGTCGCCCTGACGCAGGTCAGGGCCTTTAAAAACCACTGCGTCGCCCCCATAAACCCTGTGCACAAACATCATAGGCACAAGATTCCCACATGACCCGCTACGCGCTCCAAATTGACCAACTCCACAAAACCTACGACAACGGTTTTACCGCCCTAAAAGGCATTAGCTTACAGGTACAAGAAGGTGACTTTTTTGCCTTGCTTGGCCCTAACGGCGCCGGTAAATCCACCACTCTAGGGGTGGTCTCATCCTTGGTGAACAAATCACAAGGTTCGGTTAAAGTTTTTGGCCATGACCTCGATCAAGAGTTGAGCCAAGCCAAGTGTTTGATGGGCGTGGTGCCACAAGAATTTAACTTCAACATGTTCGAAAAAGTACAGGACGTGGTGGTGCAGCAGGCCGGATACTACGGCATACCACGTGACGAAGCCCTGCGGCGTACCGAACAGTTGCTTAAGCAGCTGGGCCTGTGGGACAAGCGCAACGAAGCTTCGCGGACCCTGTCTGGTGGTATGAAACGTCGATTGATGATTGCCCGCGCCTTAGTACATAAACCTAAATTGCTTATCTTAGACGAACCTACAGCCGGTGTGGATATTGAACTTAGGCGCTCTATGTGGGAGTTCCTCACTCGGATCAACGAACAAGGCACTACCATCATTCTTACCACTCATTATTTGGAAGAGGCCGAAAGCCTATGCCGCAATATTGCCATCATTGACCAAGGCGACATCATCAAACACAGTTCCATGCGTAACTTACTAAAAACCCTGACGACCGAAGTATTTGTGTTCGATCTACAGTCGCCCTTGGCGCAAGTTCCAGACATTCCTGGTTACCGATTGCAGCTGATGAATGATACCCACTTGGAGGTGAGTATCACCCAAGGACAAGACATCAACGGTGTGTTTGAGAAACTATCGCAAGCCGGTGTTCAGGTCACCAGTATGCGCAATAAAACCAATCGTTTAGAAGAGTTATTTGTTAATTTGGTGACCAGCAACAAGACTGATCTACAAGGAGTAAGTGCCTAATGTCTAGTTACGAAATTTACATAGCCTACATGACCATTGTGCGTAAAGAAATCCAACGCTTTATGCGTATTTGGGTACAAACACTGCTGCCACCATCCATCACCATGGTGCTCTATTTTATTATTTTCGGTAACTTAATTGGTAGCCGTATTGGCCAAATGGGTGGCTTCGATTACATGCAGTTTATAGTGCCTGGATTAATCATGATGTCAGTGATTACCAACTCCTATGGCAATGTTGTCTCCTCATTTTACAGCACCAAATACCAAGGCAGTTTGGAAGAAATGCTGGTGTCGCCCACGCCCAACTGGGTGATTTTGGCAGGTTATGTTACCGGTGGTGTAGCCAGAGGTTTGGCTGTAGGTGCCATCGTTACCACCTTGTCGATGTTTTTTACCCAGTTAGAAATATATAACTTGGGTATCATCGTGTTAGTGGTGCTGATGACGTCTATACTCTTCAGCCTGGGTGGCTTTATTAACGCCGTATTTGCCAATAGTTTTGATGATATTTCCATCATCCCAACCTTTGTACTGACGCCGTTAACCTATTTGGGTGGCGTATTTTACTCCATTGATTTATTGCCAGACTTTTGGGCGAGTGCGTCACAACTCAACCCCATTTTGTATATGGTTAATGCTTTTCGCTATGGCATTTTGGGTGTGTCGGACATTGGCGTAGGGTATGCTTTGTTGGTCATTAGTGCCTTTATCGTTGGCCTGTTTAGCTACTGCATGTACCTATTAAATACTGGCAAAGGCATTCGTAAGTAAGCCCCTAAGGCGCACTGCAAAGCACAAATATTGAGAAAACACATGCAACAAAATGACTTTATTGAAGCCTCACCTTTAGGTGATAAAAGCGCTTATATCACCGAATACACACCGGATTTATTGTTTCCTATTCCGCGTAATACACCCTGGCAGCCAGAGTTTGAAACGCGTCCGTTCTATGGCATAGACGTGTGGAATGCGTTTGAAATCTCTTGGCTAAATGATAAAGGATTGCCACAAATGGCGCTGGCAGAGTTTCGTATTCCTGCCGACAGCCCCAATATTATTGAAAGCAAATCCTTCAAACTATATCTGAACTCATTTAATCAGACCAAGATTGATAACGCCTCGAAGGCACAACAACGCATGATCAGCGATCTGTCGGCAGCCGCAGGCGCGCCAGTGCAAGTGACCTTGTTTAGTTTACGGGATATGGCAATGCCAGCCTTGCCAGTCCCGGGCGATAACATTGATCAGCAAGATATTGAAATCACCACCTATACACCCGACGCTAGCTTGTTGTCGTCGGACGTTAGTATCTACCGCACAGAAATACTGCACAGCAACTTATTAAAAAGTAACTGCCCCGTGACCGGTCAACCAGACTGGGCCACCTTGGTGGTGGAATACGAAGGCCCGAGCATAGACCGAGCGGGTTTGTTGGCTTACATTGTATCTTATCGTGAGCACGGCGACTTTCACGAGCAGTGTGTAGAACAGATTTTCCTCGACATTAAAACCCAGTGTAAGCCGGGACAGCTCACAGTGTATGCTCGTTATGTGAGAAGGGGAGGTTTAGACATTAACCCTTACCGCTCAACCCGGCCGCTGGCACCAAGTAACCACCGCACACAGCGCCAGTAACTACAGCTACAACTTAAATAGGTAAATACATGGAACTCATACACGGCTTACTTAATCGCGTGTCTATTCAGCGGCTAGAAGCTCCAGGGCCAACAGAAGAACAGGTTGAGGTATTAATACAAGCCGCTTTACGGGCACCAGACCACGCCAACCTAAAACCGTGGCGCAGTATTATGGTGGCAGGCGAGGGCCTCACTCGGTTAGGCGAGGTGTTGCAACAAGCTCAGCTAGAGCGTAACCCAGACAGCGATGAACTAGTGTTAGACCGATGCCGAAAAATGCCTAGCAGGGCCCCGAGCGTGCTGGTGTTAGTGGCTAGCCCAACCAAGCATCCCAAGGTGCCGTTGGCCGAACAGATCCAAGCCGCAGCCGCAGCAGGCTATGCCATCGTGTTGGCGGCCTTTGCTCAAGGCATAGGTGCGGTTTGGCGCACCGGTTGGGTAGTAGAGCACCAACAAGTACGACAAGCCTTGAAGATAGAAGCGCATGAACAAATCATCGGCATGATCTATTTAGGCACGCCTTCCGTGGCCCCTAAACCAGTGCCGCAAATCGATAGTACAAATTTCATCACCGATTGGCATTAATACCTTGAATTATATTGCTTTTGTTAACCCAACAGCATAGAATCTGCGCCTGCAAATGGTGAGGTGTCCGAGTGGCCGA
>DPHD01000089.1:21541-22616 GCA_003523085.1 Oceanospirillaceae bacterium
TTCGAATCCCTCCCTCACCGCCAACTTTTCCTGAGAATCCTCAGGTAACTCATTGAAATGTCTATCAAAACCCACTAAATCCAACTGTGATGGTAGACATTTATGAGGACACAAATCCCCCCTAAGCACCCAGCGTACACCTATCTAAAAGGTGGCTACTATTATTTCTCCCGTGCTATTCCTGCAGATTTACTAAGTTATTACAGTAAACCTCGTGTTATCCAATCCCTAAGAACGTCAAATCGTCGACATGCATTGCATTCATCGAGGATATTGTCTGTAAGGTTGGAAGACTACTGGCATGATTTAAGGCTGAGGAATACCGAGCCACCGTGTGCTCATCTTTTGACTCGTGAACACCTGCAAGGCAGTTCTACGGTTATCACCCTTCTGCAGGCTTTAGAGCTATATCTAAGTGTTAAAGGCGTGGGTAGGGCAGAGATGTTCTTCCGTACGGCTCGACGTAACATTGATTATGTTGTTGACTGCTTGTCCGATAGGCCTCTGGATCTGTACAAGACCAGTGACGCAGCACAGCTTAGGCAATGGTTGCTTGAGAAAGGGTTGAGCATAAGCTCGGTACAGCGAACGTTTGGTGTTGTACGGGCTGTTGTAAACTTCGCTATTGCTGAACTGGGGTTGGGCATTCAGAACAATTTCATTGGTATATACCTACCTACTGCCCACTTGGGAGAGAAGCGTAGGCCAATACCAACTGACAAGTTGGCTAAGTTACAGGCCCAGTGCTTGGAAATGGATGATGACATTCGCTGGTTGGTAGCATTGATTAGCGACACAGGAATGCGTTTAGCGGAAGCTGCTGGTCTGTTAATCGAAGATATACATCTGGCCTCGTCAACACCGTATATAAACCTGCAGCCTCACCCTCATCGGCCGTTGAAAACTCAGGCGAGTTCTCGACACATTCCACTGGTTGGTATGGCATTATGGGCGGCAAAACGGGTATGTAGGAATAGGGTTAGTGGCTTTTGTTTTACTCGCTACAATGCCCATTCAAAGACGAGTAGCAACTCAGCTAGCGCTGCGGTCAATTGTTAGATTGCACCCAAAACTG
>DPHD01000067.1:0-10404 GCA_003523085.1 Oceanospirillaceae bacterium
CCTACGTCAGGATGACACCTTCGTTAGGATGACACTATGACTTAGCCAGCCAATCGCGCAACACTTCATCCGTGTGCTGGCCTAAAGTGGGCGGCGCTTGGGTGTATTGAATCGGCGTTGCAGAGTAGTTAATGGGATTAGCCACACTAGCCACCTTACCTAAGGTAGCGTGATCCAATTCCAACTGCATGTCACGGGCTTGTATTTGGGGGTTATCAAACACCTGATCTAGGGTGCAAATAGGCCCACAAGGCACCCCAACGTCATTAAGCTTAGCCAACCACCAATCCGTGGTTTGCTGCAGCATTAACGCAACCACTTGGGGCACCAATGTATCGCGGTTAGCCACACGTAATGAATTAGTAACGTAATGTGCTTGATGTGCTAATTCGGGCTGCCCTGCCACTTGGCAAAACCGCTGAAACTGGCCATCATTACCCACGGCTAAGATTAAATGCCCATCGGCCGTTGCAAAGGCCTGATAAGGCACGATGTTAGGATGCGAATTACCTAACCGTTCAGGATTTTTACCGGTCGCTAAATAATTCATGGCCTGATTAGCCAAAGTAGCGACCTGTACGTCGAGTAAGGCCAAGTCTATATGTTGACCTTGACCCGTACGCAACTGATGAATCAAGGCCCCTTGAATGGCGTTAGACGCGTACAAGCCTGTCATGACGTCAGCCAAAGCCACACCCACCTTCATGGGTTCGCCATCGGCATCACCGGTGACACTCATCAAACCACCCATGGCCTGAATCATAAAATCGTAACCAGCACGGTCTTTGTAAGGTCCTGTCTGACCAAAACCCGTGATCGAGCAATAGATCAACGCTGGGTTAATAGCGCTTAAGGTTGCATAATCCAAACCATATTTGGCTAAACCACCCACCTTAAAGTTTTCAATCAGTACGTCGGCCTTGGCCGCTAGCCGCTTGATAACGTCTTGACCTGCGGAATTCGACATGTCCACACACAACGAGCGTTTGCCACGGTTAGCCGTCTGGAAATAGGCGGCTTGGCGATCTTCAGCGTCTTCAAAACCAGCCGCTGTAGGCATGTATGGTGGCCCCCACGAACGGGTATCATCCCCCGCTCCTGGACGCTCCACTTTAATGACATCCGCACCCAAATCGGCCAGCATTTGGCCAGCCCAAGGGCCCGCCAAAATGCGGCTTAAATCAAGCACCTTAATACCCTGTAAAGGCGTGGTAAAGCTCATGGTCTAGGCCCTATCAACAAGACTTAATAAAATGCCTGAATACCCGTTTGGGCACGGCCCAAGATCAAGGCATGCACGTCATGGGTACCTTCATAGGTGTTCACTGCTTCGAGGTTCATCACATGACGGATGACGCCAAATTCGTCGCTCACGCCATTACCGCCGTGCATGTCACGTGATTGACGTGCAACATCTAAGGACTTACCGCAGTTATTACGCTTCATCAATGAAATGAGTTCAACCGGGCAATTGTCAGCGTCCATTAAGCGACCCATTTGCAAACAACCTTGCAGGCCAATGGAAATTTCAGTTTGCATATCTGCAAGCTTCTTTTGGATTAACTGAGTAGCAGCTAATGGGCGGCCAAACTGAGTACGGTCTAGGGTGTATTGACGGGCAGCCTGCCAACAAAACTCTGCCGCACCTAAAGCACCCCAAGCAATGCCGTAACGGGCTTTATTCAAACAACCAAACGGACCAGCAAGGCCTTTAATAGTTGGGAATAGGTTTTCTTCTGGCACAAACACATTATCCATCACGATTTCGCCAGTCACAGACGCGCGTAAGGAGAACTTACCTTCAATTTTAGGGGTGGTTAAGCCGTCCATACCACGCTCTAACACAAAACCACGAATCACGCCATCAAGCTTGGCCCAAACCACCATTACATCGGCAATTGGAGAGTTAGTGATCCACATTTTTGCGCCCGTTAAGCGGTAACCACCATCCACGGCTTCGGCACGAGTAATCATGCTCGCAGGGTCAGAACCAGAACCTGGCTCGGTCAAACCAAAACAACCCACCCACTCACCACTGGCAAGTTTAGGCAAATACTTCATGCGCTGCTCTTCGGTACCGTAGGCATAGATTGGGTGCATTACCAAAGACGACTGCACACTCATGGCCGAGCGATAACCGCTGTCTACGCGCTCTACTTCACGTGCCACAAGGCCGTAGCTCACATAGTTAACACCGGCACAGCCGTACTTTTCTGGAATGGTAGCGCCCAACAGGCCTAACTCACCAAACTCGGTCATGATCTCACGATCAAAAATCTCTTCCCGGTTGGCTTTTAGCACACGACGCGCTAGGCCGTCCTGACAATAGTCATAGGCCGCATCACGAATCATGCGTTCTTCAGAGGTTAGTTGCTGGTCTAAAAAGAAAGGGTCCTGCCAAGAAAATTCGGTACGTGAAGCCATGGGTTAATCTCGCTGGTTAAGTGATATAAATACTTTACCAGCTTAATATATCGTCATTTTCACAAAATGTCGACATTTTTTATACCCTAATCCAAATTTTAGAGTCTGAGCCCAACTTGCTGCCATGGCTGGTACTTAATAGACCCATCCCAGCGCAATAACCACCGACCACTGCCTTTACGCACACTCCAGAATCTGCGCCTTAGCCGCTTGTTGCAAAAAATGGGAACGACTCTTAAACTGCTCGGTGGTTTTAACAATGTCGTCAATCTGCTTTGTTACTAAGTCCGGCAAGGTCACGTTTATTTTGCTTGAGTTACCAAGGTAGGGCCTCACATCTATTTCAATCATGCCCCACACCCAACCGTCAAATTCATGATTCGACATATGTTCATCCACACCTTTAGGGACTGGAGGAAGCTGCCCGTGTTCGGCCAATCCCTCTAAATGAAAGGATATCGCATCTTTCGCATTCTTCAGCGCCTCTTCGAAACTGCTACCAGAAGAAAAACAACCTTTTATGTCTGGGACAACCACACCGTAATCGTTATCACTTGTGCCCAATTCAACTGCCACACTATATATCATTGTATTATTACCTATTTAAAATACCGACTATGACTTAAAGCCCTGCATCTTTACGTATCTTTTTTACCAACCCTATTCCTAGCTCATTCTTTGGATGCGGGATTGTAACTAGATGGCTAAAATTGGGATGTTTAAATTGGTGATGACTGCCTTTTGTTCTAACACACACCCATCCAGCCATTTCGATCTGTTTGATTAGCTCCTTGCTCTTCAATCTAAGTCCTTCAGCCATTAATAATAGAGTTACTATAACCCCCGAATTAGTGGTGCGTCAATTGTTAAACCATGCATGAACTAATCGATCACACGCCCATACCAACTTGTTGACACCCCAATGGCATATAGCCCATACTAAAATTATGGGGCCGCGAACGCCCCGTGAGGCGCCAGCTAAAGATTCGCATCCAATTGAACCTATGATTACAGGGAGGATGCGCAGCTATGCCGTCACCAAATGAAATTTCCGTTACTCAACTATCCCGCCTTATTGGTTTGCCCAATTCGCCTGTCATTATTGACGTGCGAACTGATGCTGACTTTGACCAAGACCCCCAACTCATCCCTACCGCCTTTAGGTACCCATTTAATAGGGTTGCAGATCTTGCACCACGATTAACGGCTAAAAAAGTGGTTATTTACTGTCAAAAAGGCAAGAAGATAAGCCACGGCGCAACGGCCTTATTACAAAACCAAGGCATCGTGGTCGAGTATTTATGTGGTGGTCAATTCGCTTGGCGTGATGCTAACCTACCGATGGTTTGGTCCGATAAACTTCCCCCTTTCAACCGTCAAAATCAAACCGTTTGGGTCACTAAACACCGTCCAAAAATAGACCGAATTGCATGCCCCTGGCTCATCAGGCGTTTTATTGACCCTAGGGCCCAATTTCTTTTCGTCGCGCCTGCAGAAGTTAGTGCAGTGGCTGACAAATTTGGTGCAGCCCCGTTTGATATTGAAAACGTCTATTGGAGTCATCGAGGTGACAAATGCACCTTTGACACGTTGATTGAAGAATTTGGCATAGCAACGCCCACATTAAACAGACTTGCAGCAATCGTGCGCGCAGCAGACACCAACTGTATCGATGCATGCCCGCAAGCAGCTGGCTTGCTCGCTGCGTCTCTAGGATTATCACGCATGTACAAAAACGACCTTGAGCAATTAGATGCTGGCATGGCGTTATATGACATGTTTTATCGTTGGGCTAGAGATGCAGTAACCGAAACCCATGATTGGCAACCTACCTCGGCGAGGGTTTAGCATGACTGAAGATCAATCCCATGCCTCACAAAGCAACGCTGCTATAGCATGCATTCAGCCCAGCCTTTACGAAGCGGCGCTGGTTTGGCTAAAAATCGGCTTATTATCTTTTGGTGGGCCTGCAGCGCAAATCGCCTTAATGCATCGAGTGTTGGTTGAAGAAAAAGGCTGGATCAATGACAAAGACTTTCTCCATTCGTTGAGTTTTTGCATGCTGCTTCCAGGCCCGGAAGCGATGCAACAGGCCACCTATGTAGGATGGCGGTTACATGGCACCGTAGGTGGCCTAGTGGCCGGACTGCTATTTACCTTGCCCGGAGCGCTCGTTATGTTAGCCATCGCTATGGCCTACGTTATGGCTAACGACCTGTCTTTGATGACCGCGTTGCTCTTCGGCATTAAGGCCGCTGTGTTAGTCATTGTGATTCAAGCATTAATTCGAGTATCAAAAAAAGCCTTACGTCACAAAATGCACTGGTACATTGCGGCACTTTCATTTGTGGGGTTATTCTTCTTTTACGTACCTTTTCCTCTCATTGTCATTTCATCAGGTTTGTTAGGCTTTGCGATTACTAATGACCAAAAAAAAGAAACCGACGCTATTGATTTTCAACTTAACAAAACTCAATTTTTAAAGACGGTCTTCACTATTTGTATTTGGCTTAGCATTTGGTCATTGCCATTTTTCGCCTTAGTTTATTGGAACCAATTTTCGATATTGTCAGACATTGGCGAATTTTTCACCAAGCTGGCATTGGTCACCTTTGGTGGCGCCTATGCTGTGCTTTCTTATCTTGCCCAAGATGTGGTTAACCAGTTTGGGTGGCTCAGTATTGGAGAAATGATGGATGGACTAGGCTTAGCGGAATCCACGCCCGGTCCGCTCATATTAGTGACCGAGTTTACTGGGTTCATTGCGGCTTATCGTGATGGCGGGCTTATGGTTGGGTTACTTGGCGCCCTTATTACTTTGTGGGTGACTTTTGTGCCGTGCTTTTTGTGGATATTTGCGGGCGCACCTTATATTGACTGGGTTAGTACTCAGGCGAAGCTTGCAGGCGCATTATCCACCATTACTGCAGCCGTTGTCGGGGCTATTCTTAACCTTTCCATCTGGTTTGCTCTGCATGTCACATTTGCGTCTGTGACTAGCGAACGCATAGGGCCCATTGTGTTATGGGCCCCAGACTTTAGTTCGACTAACTGGCAGCTGATACTGCTTGCCTGTGTGTGTGGGTTATTACTGTTTAAGTGGCAATGGAGCATTATTAAAGTTCTCACCTTTGCATCTGCGGCTGGCTGGCTGATGACAATGCTGTGAGCCTAATCGCACTAGAACCGCAAACCACCATCCAACTCAATCAAACGGCCGTTCATGTAATCGTTTTCTATGATGAACATGGCGGCTTCTGCTAATTCCTTGCGATCGCCTAAGCGGCCAACGGGGATTACTTTTTCGATACGCTCTAAGGCTTCTGGCTTCATGGAATCAGTCATGTCGGTAGAGATGACACCTGGCGCAATGCCCGCGGCACGGATACCAAAGCGTTTAAGTTCGCCTGCCCATGTAGTCACTAATGCCGCCACGCCAGCTTTGGTGGCTGAGTAGTTGCTTTGACCAATATTGCCCGCTTTGGCGATACTAGAAATGTTAATAATCACACCACCATTACCGGCTTTCGCCATGGCCGCTGCGCCCTCTCGACCACATAAAAAGGTGCCAGTAAGGTTAACATCAATGACCGACTGCCATTGGCTTAAGCTCATTTTATCCAACAGCTCGCCATCTTTAAACTTAATTAACATGCCATCACGCAGTAACCCTGCGTTGTTTACCAAACCATCTAAACGGCCAAAATCTGCTAGCACTTGCTCGAACAAACGTTCCACGTCGGCTTCTTGAGTAATGTTACAAGTATAGCCTTTGCTTTGTTCACCACAGGTGGCTGCTGCGGCAGTCACGGCAGCCTGATCTAAGTCGACCAGTGCACAAACACCACCCTTGCTGGCAATGAGTTGACCAATGGCGAGACCTAAGCCACGTGCTGCACCGGTGATTACGAATACTTTGCCTTCTACTTGCATGAAATTAAACCTTATTATTAGAGTAGTGTTGATAAATACTAGAAAAATCTAAGCCGCCGTGGCCTGCGTCACCGTGGGCTTTAAATAACTGAGAGGCTTGTTGCCCCATAGGTACAGTAGAATTTGAAGCTTGGGCCGCACCCAGGGCCAAACCTAAGTCTTTATTCATTAAGTCGACCATAAAGCCGCCTTGGTAATCATTACTTGCTGGGGTGCCATCCATGACACCCGGTACTGGGTTATAGATCTCTAAGGCCCAGTTACGGCCTGAGCTCTTCACCATAATGTCGGACAAAACCTTAGGATCCAAACCGTTCTCTACACCCATTTGCAGGGCTTCTGCGGTGCCTGCCATCAATACGCTCAAGAGCATATTGTTACACATTTTAGCCATTTGTCCGGCGCCTGCGTCACCGGCATGAAAAATGTTCTTGCCCATGGCTTCAAGTACGGGTTGGGCTCGCTCAAAACAGGTTTGGTCGCCACCAACGATAAAGCTTAAGGTACCCGCCTTGGCTCCGGCAGTACCGCCAGACACCGGCGCATCAACAAAATGAATCCCTAGATTTTTGGCCTCAGCCCCCACCTTACGGGCGGTTTCAACATCTATGGTACTGGAATCAACCACTAAGGAACCCTTAGGCAAGTTGGCAAGCAGGCCGTCACTACCTAGATAAAGCCCTGCAACATGCTTACCTGCAGGCAACATAGAAACCACGACTTGTGCGTCTTTTATGGCTTCCATTGCTGAACCTGCAGCCACTCCTCCGGCCTCAACAAATGTGTCTAATGCAGCCTGTACAAAATCGAACGCTGTCACTTGATGGCCCGCTTTAACCAAGTTGGCGGCCATTGGGCCACCCATATTGCCTAAGCCTATGAATGCTATTTGTGTCATGTGTTTCATCCTTATCTTTGGGTATCAAAAATGGTTTAAGAAAAGTTGGCAGGTGCCACGTCTTGGGTACTAAAAAATTGATCTATCCAGTTTTTTGGAGTTGTTTCTACACTTTTGTAACGCCAGTTGGGGTTACGATCCTTATCGATGAGTAGTGCCCTTACCCCTTCTTTAAACTCGTCTAAACGGGTGGAATTTACGCCGACAATATACTCTTGTAGCAGCGCTTGCTCGACGTTACTAAAGTTGGCTTGGAACAGCCTATGGTACAGGTGCAAACTAGTCGGCGAGCCTTGCTCCATGGTGGTAATGGCTTTGTCTAGCCACTTACTTGCACCCTTTAGGTTGGCTAAACCAGCGATAACGTCAGCCAGTTCAACTTGCTTCAAAGCACTTATAATTTCAGTTCGATGGTGATCCAAATTTGATTCAGGCATCTCCGATCTAGTGGTTTCTAGCTTGCGCACCTTATCCTTTAGCTGAACTAACGTCTGACTATGGGATTGGCTAGGCATAGCCAACAGGCATTGCATCAGTTGTTGATAATGCTCATCGTTTAGCAACCCATCTAACAAGCCTAATTGACGCCCATCAGTTGCGTTAAGCATGGCGCCAGTAAGGCCTAAGAATAAACCCAGCTGGTCTGGCACTTGGCGTAAAAAATAGCTGGCGCCAACGTCTGGAAACAATCCAATAGTGACCTCAGGCATGGCTAATCGGCTAGACTGGGTGCCGATACGAATAGCAGCGCTTTGCAAGAGCCCCATACCGCCGCCAATCACATAACCATTACCCCACACGATCAACGGCGTAGTTAAGTTATGTAACATTAAATCCATTTCATATTCGTGATTAAAAAACACCTCACCAACATGTTGATTGCCAGCAGCGATCTCACCATAAAGCTGGCGAATATCACCACCAGCGCAAAATGCTTTATTACCTGCACCGCGCATGACGATAGCGATGACATTGGCGTCAGCTTCCCATGCCGGTACATGCTCCAGTAACAGGTCAACCATATCACCGTTAAGCGCATTAAGGGCTGCTGGGGTATTAAGTACAACCTCAATGATTTGCTGGCCTATGGCCGTTGTTTGGGTGCTTACCAACAAGGGCCCTTCTGTTACGTCATAAGTCATTATGAGTTAGTCCACTGAGGCTTACGTTTTTCTAAAAACGCCTGTACGCCTTCTGTTTGATCGTTAGTGTCAAACAAGTCGATAAACTCGTCGCGCTCATAACCCATGCCAGCAAACATCGGCTCTTTACGAGCGGTTTGAATCAAACGCTTACATGCGGCAATACTGGTAGGGCTTTGACGTTCTGATTTCTGAGCCCACTGCATAGCTTCGGCTAGGCCTTGACCAGGCTCCGTCACGGCTTCAACTAAACCGATGTCCAGGGCCTTTTGGGCATCTACACGCTCACCACACAAAATCATACGCTTGGCCCAACCTTCACCCACTAACCAAGCTAGGTTTTGCGTACCACCGGCGCAAGGCAACAGGCCTACTGCCGCTTCTGGCAAGGCCATTAATGCTTGTGACTCTGCGATGCGTAAATCACAGGCCAATGCCACTTCTAGTCCGCCACCCATGGCATAACCGTTAATGGCTGCAATACTTAAACCCCTGAACTGACTCAGCACTTCAAAGGCACGACCAAAGGCCGTCGACATGTCCGCCGCCACTTGCTTGTCGCCGGTTGCAAACAATTTTAAGTCGGCGCCGGCAGAAAAGAACTTGTCACCCTGGCCGGTAATCACCAAACTATAGATGTCTTTATTGGCGTTAAACTGCTTAATCAAATCAGCCAAAGCGTCTAAGCTATCCCGCGTCCACGTATTAGCTGGCGGGTTGTTCATAGTAATCACGGCAACGTGACCTTCGATAGTATAGGGAATTGCTGGATTCATGGAATAGTCCTTTATAAAATAGCTTGGCTGTCGGCTAGTAGGATACGACGGGCAATGATAACGCGCATTATTTCGTTAGTGCCCTCTAAGATGCGGTGCACGCGAGAGTCGCGTAAGTAGCGTTCCATAGGGAACTCTTTAATGTAGCCATTGCCACCAAAACATTGCAGCGCTTCGTCGCACACTTGGTAACCTACGTCGGTTACAAATCGTTTGGCCATGGCACAGTAAGTGGACGCATCAGGGTCTTTGTTATCCAGTTTGAAGGCTGCTAGTCGTACCATTTGCCGAGCAGCCACCATTTCGGTGTTCATATCGGCCAGTTTAAATTGCATGCCTTGAAACGCAGCAATGGGCTTACCAAACTGTTTGCGTTCGTTAACGTAGGCTATGGCATCGTTCATGGCTTGCTGAGCTGTACCTAAACCCACCGTAGCGATATTTATACGGCCACCGTCGAGGCCTTTCATGGCTATGGTAAAACCATCGCCTTCACGGCCTAACAAGTTGCCGACTGGCACTCTTACTTGGTCAAAGTTCACCATCCGCGTGGGTTGGGCATTCCAGCCCATTTTATCTTCTCTTCGACCGTAAGAAATACCCTCGGCATTTGCATCAACCACAAATGCCGACACCCCTTTAGCGCCTGGCTCGCCGGTGCGCGCCATAACCACTAAAACGTCTGTTTCCCCAGCACCAGAGATAAACACCTTGCTACCGGTCATGACATAAACGTCGCCATCTTTTACGGCTTTAGTGGTTAACGAAGCGGCGTCTGAGCCGGCATTAGGTTCGGTTAAACAGTAAGATGCAAGCAATTCACCACTACAGAGCTGCTCGCCATACTTAGCTTTGGTGGCAGCATTGGCATAGTCCGACACCATCCATGTGGCCATATTGTGAATAGTGAGCATGGCGGTGGTGGTGGTACAACCCATGGCCAACTGTTCAAAAATGAGCGCCGAATCGAGCCGACTTAATCCCAAACCACCGATTTCCGGGTCGCTATAAAGGCCACAAAAACCCAGCTCTCCAGCCTGTTTTAGCGTGGCAATAGGAAAAATGGCTTCGGCATCCCATCGCGCTGCATTAGGCGCTAATTCATTAGCAGAGAACTGTTGAGCTAGCTCAACAAAGGCTCTTTGGTCTTCGTTTAAATCAAAATTCATAGTGGTTCCTAGTAAAATTTACAATTAGTCATTCCGACTCTTGTTTCACGTCATTCCGGCGC
>DPHD01000067.1:10679-21682 GCA_003523085.1 Oceanospirillaceae bacterium
GCAGTGCCAGGTTGACGAGCAGTAATCTCAGGAGACGACCTCAAGGGCGGTCTACACTAACTCAATCGCTACGGCAGTCGCTTCGCCACCACCAATACACAAGGCGGCTACGCCACGCTTTAAGCCTTTGTTCTTTAACGCCGTCATCAAGGTCAAGATGATGCGCGAACCGGTCGACCCAATAGGGTGACCTTGGGCACAAGCGCCACCATAAACGTTAACTTTGTTAGCGTCCAAACCCAGTTCAGAAATAGCCAACATAGTGACCATGGCAAAGGCTTCGTTAATTTCAAACAAGTCGACATCAGCAACCTGCCAACCCAGCTTGGTAAGCAACCCTTCAATGGCGCCAATCGGCGCAATGGTAAATTCGTTTGGCTCACGGGCAAAGCTCTGCACGCCCAAGATGCGGGCAGTCGGCGTTAACCCTTGTTGCTCTACGGCTTCACTACTAGCCAACACTAACGCCGAAGCACCATCAGAAATAGAGCTGGCATTGGCTGCAGTGATGGTGCCGTCCTTTTTAAAGGCGGCACGTAACTGCGGAATTTTATCAATACGGGCTTGGCCCGGCTGCTCGTCTACCGTAACGGTGGTAGTGCCTTTACGGCTGACAATGTCTACGGCTGTAATTTCCGTGTCCAAGTCGCCGTTAGCAATAGCTGCGTTGGCCTTGGACAAAGACCCAATGGCAAAGTTATCCATAGCTTCGCGACTTAAGCCATAATCATCGGCAGTGCCCTGGGCAAAGCTGCCCATTAGCCCACCTTTGTACGCATCTTCTAAACCATCAAAAAACATATGGTCTAACATTTGGCCGTGACCCATACGCATGCCTTGGCGCACTTTGGGTAACAAATAAGGCGCGTTAGTCATGCTTTCCATACCACCACAAACCATGACGTTTGCCGAGC
The DNA here is from genome assembly GCA_003523085.1 of Oceanospirillaceae bacterium. Classification (GTDB taxonomy): domain Bacteria; phylum Pseudomonadota; class Gammaproteobacteria; order Pseudomonadales; family Balneatricaceae; genus Njordibacter. The sequence continues at coordinate 11,594 of DPHD01000067.1, forward strand.
CTGCTTTTATGGCGTTGTAACCCATGATGGTGGTTTGCATGCCCGAACCGCACATCTTATTAACCGTAGTGCAAGGCACGCCCATGGGCAGCCCAGCACCTAATGCAGCCTGGCGGGCCGGGGCCTGGCCTTGCCCAGCAGCCAATACACAACCCATATAGACTTCATCAACCTGTTCAACGCTCACCTTGGCACGGGCCAGGGCGCCGGTGATCGCCACGGCACCCAGCTGGGGAGCTTTTTGGCTGGCAAGGCTACCGTCTAGGCCGCCCATGGGAGTACGACTACCGGCAACAATATACACATTTTTTTCTACGGCTTGACTCATTTGTACTGACTCCAATAACGACAGGTTAGATTTATCGAACATTTTGCTTGACCTTTACGTTAACGTCAACCAAAATATGTAGCAAATAAGTTATTGCCAACTATTAATTATAAGTCATTATCCATGCAGCCAGCCACCTACACTATTAGCGAATTGTCGAAGGAATTTGACATCACTACCCGCAGCATTCGTTTTTACGAAGACCAAGGTTTACTCGCGCCACAACGCGAAGGACTCAAGCGGATTTATTCAAGTCACGACCGGACTTGGTTAAAACTTATATTACGTGGCAAGCGCCTGGGTTTAGCACTGGCTGAAATCAGCCAAATACTCGACCTATACGACCCTTCATCCACCAACAACGATCAACAGTTGCTGGTATTCATAGAAAAGATCCAGGCCCGAAAAGCTACTCTACTACAGCAAATGGAAGACATTTGCGCCCTACAAAACGAACTAGACGCCGCTGAGCAACGTTGCAAAAGCGCCCTATCCAACATTGACCTACTGGAGAAACAGTCATGATCAGCACTTACACAAGCCTTAACTTTGACCTTGGTGAAACCAATGACATGCTGCGCGAGCAAGTCAATCAATTTGCCGTTGCTGAAATCGCACCCTTGGCCGAATCGACCGATGCCAATAACGAGTTCCCCATGCAGTTATGGAAAAAAATGGGCGATATGGGTCTGCTAGGCATTACCTGCGACGAGAAATACGGCGGTGCAGGCATGGGCTACTTAGCCCACGCCATTGCCATGGAAGAGATTAGCCGCGCCTCCGCCTCTATTGGATTAAGCTACGGCGCCCACTCTAACCTTTGTGTTAACCAAATTCACCGCCACGGCACTGATCAGCAAAAAGACACCTACTTACCCAAACTGATCAGTGGCGACCATGTGGGCGCCCTTGCCATGAGTGAGCCAGGTGCCGGTTCTGATGTGGTGAGCATGCAGCTTAAAGCGGAACTGAAAGGCGACAAATATATCCTTAACGGTAATAAAATGTGGATCACCAATGGCCCCGATGCCAATACCTATGTGATCTACGCCAAAACCGATATGTCCGCAGGCGCCAAAGGCATTACCGCCTTTATCGTCGAACGTGATTACCCAGGTTTTAGCCGTGCTCAAAAGCTAGACAAACTCGGTATGCGTGGATCCAACACCTGTGAGTTGGTATTTATTGATTGTGAAGTGCCGGCAGAAAATATTTTGGGCCAACTCAATGGTGGTGTTCGCGTGTTGATGAGCGGCCTAGACTACGAGCGAGTGGTGTTGTCTGGCGGACCTCTGGGAATTATGCATGCCTGTATGGACGTAGTTGTCCCCTACGTACATGAGCGTAAGCAATTTGGTCAAGCCATTGGCGAGTTTCAGCTAGTACAAGGCAAGTTAGCCGACATGTACACCCAAATGAACGCAGCAAAGTCTTATGTTTACAACGTCGCTAAATCTTGTGACCGCGGCGAAACCACACGTAAAGACTCGGCTGGCGCCATTTTATACTCCGCCGAACTGGCCACCAAAATGGCATTGGATGCCATTCAGCTATTAGGCGGAACCGGCTATACCAATGAATGCCCAACCGGGCGTTTATTACGCGATGCCAAGCTCTATGAAATTGGCGCCGGCACCTCTGAGATACGCCGCATGCTGATTGGCCGCGAACTGTTTAACGAGAGTCACTAACATGGGCACTTTAAACAATGTAATCAACGCTCAAAGCGCCGACTTTAAAACCAAGTCGAGGGCGATGCAGGCCTTGGTAGACGATTTATGTAACCAAGTGGCGCAACTACAGCTAGGTGGCGGCGAAAAATACCAAGCCAAACACTTAGGCCGTGGTAAATTACTGCCCCGCGATCGCATTGACCAGTTAATTGATGAGGGTTCACCCTTTTTAGAAGTGTCACAACTTGCAGCCCATGAGGTTTATGATGTGCCCGTACCAAGTGCTGGCATTATATGTGGCGTAGGCCTAGTGCACGGCCGTCACTGCATGATTATAGCCAACGACGCCACGGTTAAAGGCGGCACTTATTTTCCATTAACGGTAAAGAAACACCTGCGCGCACAAGATATTGCCCTGCAAAACAACTTACCCTGTATTTACCTAGTCGATTCTGGTGGCGCCAACCTGCCCCAGCAAGACGAAGTATTTCCTGACAAATTACATTTTGGCCGTATTTTTTACAATCAAGCCACCATGTCTTCCCTCGGCATTCCTCAAATTGCCGTGGTTATGGGGTCGTGTACCGCAGGCGGTGCTTATGTACCTGCCATGGCCGATGAATCCATTATCGTTAAGCAACAAGGTACCATCTTCCTCGCTGGCCCGCCGTTGGTGAAAGCCGCCACCGGCGAAGAAGTGAGTGCTGAAGAGTTGGGTGGTGCAGATACCCATTGCCGCACGTCTGGCGTGGCCGATCATTACGCCGAATCAGACCAGCATGCCTTACTCATTGCCCGTCAATGTATTGCCAACTGCCCTAAACCTGCCGGTAACACCCTGCTGCGCAAAGACGTAGCACTGCCTCGCTACCCCGCAGAAGAACTATACGGTGTTGTGGGCACAGATTTACGTAAACCATTTGATGTTCGCGACGTCATCGCGCGAGTGGTTGATGACTCACAATTTGACGAATTCAAAGCCCTGTATGGTACCACTTTGGTCTGCGGATTTTCACACATTGACGGCTATCCGGTAGGCATCGTCGCCAATAATGGAGTGTTATTCTCCGAATCAGCACAAAAAGGCGCACACTTCATTGAGCTGTGTTGCCAACGCCAGATCCCCTTAGTGTTCCTACAAAATATCACTGGTTTTATGGTAGGTAAAAAGTACGAAGCCGAAGGCATTGCCAAACACGGCGCCAAAATGGTGACCGCGGTCGCCTGTGCCAAAGTGCCTAAGTTCACCGTTATCATTGGCGGCAGTTACGGCGCAGGCAACTATGGTATGTGTGGTCGCGCCTTTGAACCCAACTTTATGTGGATGTGGCCCAACAGCCGTATCTCGGTGATGGGCGGCGAACAAGCGGCAGGTGTTCTCACTCAAGTAAAACGCGACCAGTTGGCCGCACGCGGCGAAAGCTTCACCGACGCCGACGAACAAGCCATGCGCGACCCAGTATTAGAACAATACGAACACCAAGGTCACCCCTATTACGCCAGCGCACGCCTATGGGATGACGGCATTATCGACCCCAAGGACACGCGCAACGTATTGAGTATGGCTTTGGCTACTGCCCTTAACAAACCGGCACAAGAAACACGCTTTGGCGTGTTCCGCATGTAACTGGAACTGGAGCACACCCCATGACATCAAACACCGCTACCAACAACCACGTGTTATGCAGCGTGAGTGAGCAAGGCATTGCCACCCTCACCCTCAACCGGCCCGAAAAACACAACGCCTTTGATGACCTCATCATTGCCCAGTTGATAGACCATTTACGAGTATTAGCCGCCCAAGACCAATTGCGCGCACTAGTTATCACGGGCACTGGTAAAAGCTTCTCTGCGGGTGCCGACCTGGCTTGGATGCAGCGTATGGCCGACTATGACAAAGCTCAAAACCTAGCCGATGCCAACCAACTTGCGCAGTTGATGGTGTTATTGGACAGCTTCCCTAAACCCACCTTAGCGTTAGTTAATGGCGCGGCCTTTGGGGGTGCGGTGGGGCTTATGGCCTGTTGTGATAGCGTTATTTGCCAAGACCAAGCAAACTTCTGTTTAAGTGAAGTTCGTATTGGTTTGATTCCAGCCGTGATTAGCCCCTTTGTACTTAATAAAGTAGGCCCCTCATTAAGCCGCCACTTAATGACCAGCGCTGCCGTATTTAATGCCAGCCAAGCCACAAGCTACGGCTTAGTCCATCAAGTGGTGAGTATAGAGCAGCTACAACAAGCCAAATTAGATTGGATTAAACAAACCCTAGGCAACAGCCCAGAGGCGGTAGCGCAGATCAAAACCTTACTGGCCCAGTTTAATACTGCCTCCCCCCTTGCTAAGGAACACTTAGCAAACACCCTCGAAAGCACCACTGAAGCGATTGCTGCTATTCGTGTTAGCACCAATGGTCAAGCGGGCCTTAAGGCCTTTTTAGAAAAAACAGCAGCCCCTTGGCGCAGCTAAGAAAACCAGGAAATAGTTATGTTGAAATCCGTTCTTATCGCCAACCGCGGCGAAATTGCCTGCCGTGTAATACGTAGCGCAAAAGCCATGGGCATGCGCACAATTGCCGTTTACTCCGACGCCGACGCCGATGCATTACACGTTAAACAAGCCGACGAAGCCTGGCATCTTGGGCCCGCTCCAGCCGCGGAGAGTTACTTACGAGCCGATAAAATCCTCTCCATAGCACTAGAAGCCAAGGCCGATTGTGTGCACCCAGGCTACGGTTTTTTGTCAGAAAACGCCGACTTCGTGGCCGCTTGTCAGGCCAAAGATATCGTATTTATTGGCCCGGATGTGCCCGCTATCGAACAAATGGGCAGTAAAAGTGCCGCCAAAATCATCATGACGGCAGCCAATATTCCATTGGTACCCGGCTACCACGGTGCCGACCAAGACGACGCCTTACTCCAACGAGAAGCCGATCAGATGGGTTACCCATTGTTAATCAAAGCCGTGGCTGGTGGCGGTGGTAAAGGTATGCGTGTGGTCGACGCCAGTGCTGACTTTCTCACCCACCTCGCCGGTGCACGCCGTGAAGGACTGGCCAGTTTTGGCAACAGTGACGTGTTGATCGAAAAATACCTGGTGGCGCCACGCCACGTTGAAGTACAAGTCTTTTGTGACCGCCATGGCAATGGTGTTTATCTGGGCGACCGTGACTGTTCTGCCCAACGACGCCACCAAAAAGTGATTGAAGAAGCCCCCGCACCGGGTTTATCAGACAGCTTACGCAAACTCATGGGCAGCACCGCTGTGCAAGCCGCCCAAGCCATAGATTACGTGGGCGCAGGTACCGTGGAGTTTTTGCTCGATAGCGATGGCAGCTACTACTTTATGGAGATGAACACCCGTCTTCAAGTAGAGCACCCAGTGACGGAGATGGTCACCGGTGTTGACCTTGTAGCCTGGCAACTAAAAGTTGCTGCGGGCCAACCTATGCCGTTATCACAAGCGCAAATCAAACTCCAAGGCCATGCCTTTGAAGCACGTATTTATGCAGAAGATCCACTGCAAGACTTTCAACCATCTACGGGCACTATCAACCACTTACGTCAGCCCACAACCGATCAACACATTCGTATTGATACTGGGGTATTACAAGGCGATGCCATTAGCCCGTTTTATGATCCGATGATTGCAAAGTTGATTGTTTGGGCCGAAGACCGCACCCAAGCCTTAGCCAAATTAGATCTCGCACTACAGCAATACCACCTCCAAGGCATTGCCACTAACATCGACTTCTTACGCCGCTTGGCGACCCTTGAGGACTTTGCTCAGGCCAAGTTACACACGGGGATTATTGAGCAGCACCAAGATTTGCTGCTAAGCCCAAGCCCACAAGATCAACACCAGGTGTTGGCAATGGCCGGGTTGGTGTTGGCACAAACACCAACACAACAATTTTCCCAGTTAACCGCCATGCGTCTTAACCAAACTCAGCTACTCACCTTTAATGTCAATTATTTGGGTGAAGACCATAGGTTATGCGTTGATCCAGCCACGGCCGGTACAGTCACCCATGATCAGGTGTTATTGCAAACCCCACAACAACAAGTGAAGGCCGGTTATTACCGCCATGGTAATTGTGTCACTCTGTTTACTCACAATGGTCGGGCGCAGCTCACCATACTGTGCCCTTCGGTGGACGACTACAGTGTTAGCAACGAAGCCGATGCAGGCAGTGTTTGTGCGCCCATGAATGGTAGCCTAATTGCCTGTATGGTGAGCGCTGGTCAGGTAGTTGCCGCAGGCGATGCTCTGATGGTAGTGGAAGCCATGAAGATGGAACACACCATTACCGCGCCTACCGATGGCACCGTTGACGAAATATACTTCAATGTTGGCGACTTAGTGAGCGCCGATGTACAGTTACTCCACCTGCAGCCCACCAGCGTAGAAGAGCAATAATTATGTCCCTATTATCGTTACCTAAACAGGTTAAAATAGTTGAAGTTGGCCCCCGCGACGGCTTACAAAATGAAGCTGGCCCCATGTTAAGCGCTGACATCAAAGCCAATTTAATAGATCGACTTGCAGCAGCCGGATTACGTCATATCGAAGCCGCTGCTTTTGTACACCCTAAATGGGTGCCGCAAATGGCTAACAGCGCTCAGGTGCTACACCAAATTACGCGCCTTTCCCATGTGTCATACAGTGCCCTAACTCCCAACTTACAAGGTTTAGAGCGGGCCCTCGAAGCGGGTGTTGATGAAGTTGCTGTATTTGGCGCAGCCAGCCAAAGCTTTAGCCAACGCAACACTAATTGTTCCATTAGCGAGGGTTTAGCCCGCTTTGAGCCCGTAGCCAAAGCGGCACTAGCCGCTGGCATTAAAGTAAGAGGCTATGTTTCTGTAGTGGTCGATTGCCCTTATGAAGGCGCTGTTAGCCCTCAAGTAGTGGCCCAAGTATCGGATCAGCTGTTGCAAATGGGGTGCCATGAAATTTCGCTCGGTGACACTATTGGCACTGCAACCCCAAGCCGTATGTTAGACATGTTAGCCGCCGTGGTTCAATACGTGCCTGTGTCACAGCTGGCGGGCCACTGCCACGACACCTATGGCCAAGCATTGGCTAATGTCATGGCCATGCTACAGGCTGGCGTCAGCACCTTTGACAGTTCGGTTGCAGGCCTAGGCGGCTGCCCCTATGCACAAGGGGCCAGTGGTAACTTGGCGACCGAAGATTTAGTCTACCTACTACACGGCCTCAACATCAACACCGGCGTACAATTAGATAGCTTAGTTAAAGTGGGCAACGACATCAGCCACTTATTAGGCCGTCAAAACGGCTCGAAGACGGGCATTGCGCTTAGTTAGCGTCGTAATAAATCAAGTAAAACGGGCCGCCACTAAGTTATATTCAACGGCGATGAGCAGGCCAATTAACACATACAAGGAACTCCCATGACATCTGCGGCATCCCCAGCCCTATGGCAACCCAGCCAAGCCCGTATTGAAGCCACCAATATATGGCAGTTTATGCAAGCCACTAATGCTAAATATGGGCTTAGCCTCAACTCTTACGCCCAATTGCACGCATGGAGCGTTAACCACAATGAGGTGTTTTGGAGCGACATGTGGGACACAGCTGGCGTTGTGGCGAGCAAAAAGGGTGACGTCAATGTCATTGATGGCGATAAAATGCCCGGCGCACAATGGTTCCCGCAGGCAAAACTCAATTTTGCCGAAAACCTATTAAAACACCAAGATGATCAACCTGCGTTGGTGTTTTGTGGTGAAGATGGCGCCCGCCAGCAGGTGACCTACGCCGAGCTTTATGTGCGCGTGGCACAGGTCGCTGCAGGCCTCAAGCGTTTCGATATACAGCCAGGTGATCGAGTGGCTGGCTTTATGCCTAACGTTATTGATACCGTAGTGGCCATGCTCGCTACCAGCAGCTTAGGTGCAGTGTGGAGTTCTTGCTCACCAGATTTCGGCATCAACGGCGTGTTAGATCGCTTTGGCCAAATCAAACCCCGCATCCTGTTCACCACAGACGGTTACTTCTACAATGGCAAAAGCCTCAATTCGTTAACCCCTGTGGCGGGTATTGCCGCGCAACTAGACAGTATTGAAGCCATTGTGGTGTGTGACCACATTACCACCCGAGCCGACCTTAGCGAACTCAATGCCGCGGCGCCCAACAAAGCCATTCACCTAGCCGATTTTGTGGATGCCCAAGCGACACACATTGACTTTGTTGAGTGCAGCTTTAACGACCCGTTATACGTCATGTACTCATCAGGCACCACTGGCGTACCTAAGTGTATTGTACACAGTGTAGGTGGCACCTTATTGCAGCACAGCAAAGAACTCATGATGCACACCGACGTGAGTCGTGCAGACGTGTTATTTTATTACACCACCTGTGGCTGGATGATGTGGAATTGGTTAGTCAGTGGTCTGGCCATAGGCTGCACCATCGTCTTGTATGATGGTTCACCGTTTAAAACAGCCAGTATTATGATGGACATGGCACAAAACGAGAAGGTAACCATTTTTGGTACCAGTGCCAAATACATCGCCGCCTTGGAAAAGAGTGGCGAGCAACCCATCAAGACTCATGATTTAGGCCACCTAAAAACCATCCTGTCTACGGGCTCGCCCCTCGCCCACGAAAGTTTTGATTATGTCTACCAACAGATCAAAACAGATGTCCAGCTGTCCTCCATTTCTGGCGGTACCGACATCATTTCATGTTTTGCCCTTGGCTGCCCTATTTTGCCCGTCTACCGCGGTGAGTTGCAGTGCGCCGGCTTAGGCATGGACGTGCAAATATTTAATGACGATGGTGAAGCGGTACATCAAACCAAGGGTGAGTTGGTCTGTGCCACCAGTTTTCCGTCGATGCCTATCTATTTTTGGGACGATAGCAACAACCAAAAGTACCAAGACGCCTACTTTAATCAGTTTGATAATATCTGGGCCCACGGCGATTATGGTGAAATCACCTCCCATGGTGGCGTCATCATCCATGGTCGCTCAGACGCGGTATTGAACCCGGGTGGCGTGCGCATTGGCACCGCAGAAATATATCGCCAAGTCGAAACCGTTGCTGAAGTGTTAGAAAGCATTGTCATCGGCCAAAACTGGCAAGACGACGTGCGCGTGGTATTGTTTGTGGTGCTACGGGGCGGCCTTGAGTTGAGCGATGATTTAACAAAACGTATTAAGCAACAGATACGTGCTAACACCACCCCAAGACACGTCCCCGCCCTAGTCATTCAAGTGGCTGCTATTCCGCGCACCATTAGCGGAAAAATCGTTGAGTTAGCTGTACGTAAAGTCATCCACGGTGAAGAGGTTAAAAACAAAGACGCCTTGGCCAATCCAGAGGCCTTGGATTTGTTTATAGATTTGCCAGAGTTAGCCGCTGACTAGATCGCTTGGGCTGTTTTTACGCTGTCTAAATACAGCGTATCCGGACAAATATCCTGTTCATTAGGCCAAACCACTGTGCCATCTAAAACGCAGGCTTGTTGGAAATAACTTGAATTTTTCAACTCTGTGAATACCCCAAATTCTAACAGGCCACTACAATCAAATAGGCCAATTTCACCATTGGTGAACTCTAGGCTCAAAACATAATGATCTTTAGCTTGTACCGTCTTGACTCTTGGATTCATGGTTTACCTCAGTGGTGCTATTTTGTTGGGAAGCTCACCTGAAACAGCAAGATTCCAACCATGCATTAGCTCATTATTGTGGATTTCAATCCATGCTTGCAACAGTTTCATTTTTGAAGGCGGTATTCCACCTTCAAGTAAGTTACCACTTGGAATCTCCACCACAACTTCTTGACCTTGGCACTTTACGTGAATGTGAGGCAGCTTATGTTGCTTATTATCCATGAAATACAAATAAATTACGATTCCATAAAAGGATGATATTGATGGCATAGTATTTCCCTCGACTCTAATCCATTAGCATGAGAGGCTGTTGCAGTCATCATAGAGCAACCTAGAAAATGATTCAGACCCTAAAGCAAATATTAGACCAAAATCCCGCCCTTGCTTGGCAACTGGAAGATTTTGCCGGCATCGATCAATTGCACCTTGGTGGTATCCCCGCCACCCAAGAG
>DPHD01000041.1 GCA_003523085.1 Oceanospirillaceae bacterium
CGCGGCGGGGTCGGTATAATTCGTCTGTCAGGGCCCAAGGCACTGGCCTACGGCAAACAACTGAGCCACAACCAAGGCCAAGTGCGCCATGCCCACTATGGCCCTTTCTTAGACACCCAAGGTGACGCCATAGACGCGGGCATTAGCCTTTACTTTAATGCCCCAGATTCATTTACCGGCGAAGACGTGTTTGAATTTCAAGGCCACGGCGGCCAAGTGGTGATGGACATGCTCCAGCGCCAGCTCACCGAACTGGGTGCACGTCTAGCACGCCCGGGAGAATTTTCCGAGCGAGCCTTTATCAACGACAAGTTAGACTTAGCCCAAGCCGAATCCATTGCCGACCTCATTGATGCCAGCTCCGAGCAAGCCGCACGTAACGCCTTACGTTCATTGCAAGGGGTCTTTTCCACCCATGTCAACGCCTTGGTAGAGAGTCTCATTTACCTGCGCCTCTATGTGGAAGCAGCCATTGATTTTCCCGAAGAAGAAATCGACTTTCTCGCCGATGGTAAGGTCGCTGCATTACTAGAGCAAGTGACACTGGACCTAGATCAATTACTCGCCCAAGCCCAGCAAGGTAGTTTGTTACAAGAAGGCATGCAAGTGGTGATCGCTGGTGCACCCAACGCCGGAAAATCAAGCTTACTCAATGCCCTGGCCGGCCAAGACCGCGCCATCGTCACTGACATCGCTGGCACCACCAGAGACTTACTAAAAGAAGCCATTCACATTGACGGATTGCCATTACATATTGTCGATACCGCAGGCTTAAGGGAAAGCCCAGACACGGTGGAAAAGATCGGTATAGAAAGGGCCCTGAAAGCCATAGCCGACGCTGATCAGGTGTTGTTATTGCAAGATGCACAAGACCCCGCCTCGCCAGCTGAACATTGGTTCAAATTGATGGGCGAAGGTAGCATGCCAAAACAGATCACCTTGGTACGCAATAAAATCGACCTAGCCAACACAGCACCCCAACTCACCCAAGTCGAAGGCGTCGACTGCATCTATCTAAGTGCCAAGCACCACCTTGGCCTCGATTTATTACGCCAGCAGCTAAAACAGGCCGTCGGTTATCAAGCCACGTTAGAAGGCGGGTTTAGTGCCCGCCGCCGCCATTTAGACGCCTTAAAGCGCTGCCAGCAACTGCTCAACGATGGCGCGGCACAATTGGCATACAGTCAGGCGGGAGAGCTGTTAGCAGAAGACTTACGCTTAGCCCAAGAATGCCTCAACGAAATCACCGGCACCTTCACCAGTGATGACTTATTGGGCCGCATTTTTGGTTCTTTTTGTATTGGAAAATAGACCACTATGTCAAAACCGAACCCCAATCACGGCCACATTCTTTGCATCGAGGACGAGCAGGATATCCAAGAAATTATTGCTTATAACCTGCAGAAAAGCGGTTATACGGTAAGCCTTGCTGCCGACGGCCAAGCGGGTTTAGAGCTGGCTCAAACACAACTGCCAGACCTAGTGTTATTAGACATCATGCTGCCCAAACTCAACGGTATACAAGTGTGCGAGCGCCTCAAAGCTGATACCACTACCCAGAATATTCCCATTATCATGCTCTCAGCCCGCAGTGAAGAGGCCGATGTGATTGGTGGTCTAGGCCAAGGTGCAGACGACTATATCACCAAACCCTTTAGCCAAGCAGAGCTGTTGGCACGCATCAAGGTGGCGTTACGCAGACAACCTTCGGCCAACAGCAGCTTGAGCATAGGACCTGTGTGCCTAGACCTTGACGGCTATAGTTGCACGGTTGAGCAACAAGCCATCAAACTCACCACCACCGAGTTTAAGTTGCTACACACCTTACTGGCACAACCTGGGCGTGCATTTTCCCGTGAGCAGCTGATTTTGTCGGCCCTAGGTGAGCAATCTGACGTAGTGGATCGTAACGTAGACGTTCATATAGGCGCCATTCGCAAAAGCTTGGGCATCACCGCGCCACTGATCGAGACCGTGCGTGGCATTGGCTACCGCTGCAACCCCACATTTAGCCCCAGCGACCCTACTTAACATGCGCCACTCGCCGATATTTTTACGCCTATATGCAGGTTTTGCCATCGTCATTTTGTTTAGTGTAATGATCGTCGGTCTTATGGTGCAACGGCAAATTGAGCAAGCCAGCTTACGAGACATTAGTAACAACCTCACCAGCCAAGCCTACATACTTCAGCAGTCTTTTGCCGACGCCGGCCACCAGAGTCAGCCACAAATACAACGCCAGATAGTACAGATAGGCCAACGTATCGATACGCGTATTACTCTACTCTCAAAAGTAGGTGAGGTGATCGCCGATTCTGAATTTTCACCGGCACAAATGGACAACCACCGCTATCGTCCAGAAGTCATTGCTGCCCATAAAAACAACATTGGACAATCGCGTCGCTATAGTAAAACCCTTAAAAAACCCATGTTATACGTGGCCGTGGCGGTAGCGACTAATAGTGATAAGGAACTTGGGTACATACGTACGGCCTTGTCCACCGAACGCATCGATGAAGAGATCAACTACTTGCGCCGCGTCATCATCATAGCCGCCAGCCTCACGGGCCTCATTGCACTGTTCATCGGCTATTGGTTAGCCATGAGTTTCGCGCGTCCATTAAAACAAATGACACTGATCGCCAAAAACTATGCCCACGGCCGTTATCAATTACGTATACCTAGCCATCGCCGTGACGAAATCGGCGATTTAGCCCGTTCACTCAATCAAATGGCCGACGTATCGGCACAACGCTTCGATATTATAAAAACCGAACGTGACCAACTTTCAACCATTTTAAAAAGCATGAACGAAGGCGTTATTACGGTCACTAATCACGGGCTCATTACCCACGTTAACGCGGCGGCTTGTCGTATGTTACGTACCAGCAGCGAACGCTGCTTAGGCCACTCCCTCAAAGACATAGACGCCTCAAACCACCTCGAACGAGCATTTGCCAAATGCCAACAAGACGAAGCCAGTGTAGAACGCCAAATTCAACTCAGTGGCTATGCCTTCGCCCGCCATTATCGCCTCCATGTGACGCTGCTCAAACAATCAAATGACGCCGGTGCAATCCTGGTATTGCAAGACGTGACCGACGTACAGCGCATCGACAAAATGCGGGCCGATTTTGTTGCCAATGCCTCCCACGAGTTAAAAACACCGATTACCGCCATTCGTGGTTTTGCCGAAACACTATTAGAAGATGATCAAATAGAAGCCGCCATGCAACAACGCTTTATGAGCAAAATTCATGGTCAATCAATACGTCTATCTGACTTAGTCTCCGATCTGCTTGCCCTGTCTAGGTTAGAAAACAACGACGAAGCTTTCAATACTCAAGTCAACCTACAACAGGTGGTTCAACGGGTCTGTGCCAACCTGCAAGCCGTGGCCCAAAACCAACACGTCAATTTGGAGCTCAGCACCCAGCAAGATGCCCAACAAGGGCCAATATTAGTTTTGGGTGACGATCAAGCACTAGGGCAAATGGCCACCAACCTCATCGATAACGCCATCAAATATACGCCAGAGGGCGGCAAAATTTCAGTGAGCCTCGAATTGCAGGGCGATGTAGCAGTATTTAGTGTGAGTGACAATGGTTTGGGTATTGATGTTGCAGACCAAGATAGAATCTTTGAGCGCTTTTATCGCGTCGATAAAGCCCGCTCAAAGTCCTTAGGGGGTACCGGCTTAGGCCTAGCCATTGTTAAACACATTGCCCAAAGCCACAAAGGCCATATTCAGCTGCAAAGCCAACTTAACCAAGGCTCTACCTTTATGGTACGCATCCCCGTGTGGCAAAACTAACGTTAAAAAAACAGCAAATCTTTATACTGCCTTAACAAAGCCGCTTTATAATGCGCAGCCATTATAGACACCGTTATCTTTGTTAGAGGTCGTTTCCATGGCAAGTCCCATCATGAGTTTGTTTGGTCAGTCGCCAATCAAACCGCTACAACAACACATGCACACCGTCCTCGAGTGTGTGGACCTACTAAACCCTTTCTTCCAAGCCGTCATAAAAGAAGATTGGGAAGCGGTGGAAGAAGCCTACAATGCCATTGCCGAATTTGAAGGCAAAGCCGACAACCAAAAACAGGACATTCGTCTACACTTGCCAAAAAGCTTGTTTATGCCGATCAACCGCTCCGATTTAATCCAACTGCTCAGCAAACAAGACAAAGTCTGCAACACCGCTAAAGACATTGCCGGCCTCATCTTAGGGCGTAAGCAAATAATTCCGAAGAAAATAGCCAGCGACATGGCCGCCTATGTAAAATCTGCCATTGCCGTGGCCACAGAGGCCAAGGTGGTGATTGATGAATTAGACGAACTGATTGGCTCAGGATTTGGTGGCCGCGAAATCGATCGCATTAACAAGTGCATTACCAAGTTAGAAAAAGCCGAAAACAAAAACGATAAGCGACAAATCACGCTTCGGGCCAAGTTGCATGCCATCGAAGCCGATATGCCGCCTATTGATGCCATGTTTATCTACAAAACCATCGAAGCAATTGGCAATCTCGCCGACCGAGCACAAAGTGCTGGTGAACAAATTCAAGTGATCATTGCACGCTAAACGCCGCTCACCACAAGTCGAGATATTGTTATGGAAGTTTTAAACGAATACGGTCAAATTTTACTCATCCTTGCCATTATATTTGGTTTGTTTATGGCCTGGGGCGTGGGTGCTAACGACGTGGCCAATGCCATGGGCACCTCGGTAGGTTCTGGCGCCATTACGCTCAAGCAAGCCATTGTCATCGCTATGATTTTTGAATTTGCAGGGGCCTATTTAGCCGGCGGCGAAGTTACAGCCACCATCCGCAAAGGCATCATCGACCCGCTCACACTGCAGGGCACCCCAGAATATTTAGTCTATGGCATGTTGTCCGCCTTGCTGGCCGCGGGTACTTGGCTACTGATTGCCTCCATCGTCGGTTGGCCAGTTTCTACCACCCACTCCATTGTTGGTGCCATTGTAGGTTTTGCCGCCGTGGCCATTTCTGTGGATGCCGTTAATTGGGGCAAAGTAAGTACCATCGCTGCCAGCTGGGTGGTTTCACCGATATTAGCAGGCAGCATTTCCTACATGTTATTTAGGAGTGTACAGCGCTCCATTCTCGACACGGACGAGCCATTTGAAAATGCCAAACGCTATGTGCCTGTGTATATGTTTTTGGTCGGTTTTATGATCACCATGGTAACCTTAATCAAAGGCCTAAAACACGTCTTCAAAGACATGGGCTTTAGCTTAAGCTACTTCGAAATGTCACTCGTGGCTGGTTTAGCAGGTCTACTCGTTGCTGTTATTGGTGGCATGATGCTCACCCGAGTCAAACGCAATATAGAGCTAGAAACAGAGGATCGTTATGCCAACGTCGAAAAAGTATTTGCAGTGCTTATGGTATTTACCGCCTGCGCTATGGCTTTTGCACACGGTTCCAACGACGTCGCCAATGCCGTAGGTCCTATGGCTGCCGCCATCGCCACCATTAAGTCTGGCGCTGTTACCGCTAAGTCTTCCATGCCAGCCTGGGTGTTGTTAGTGGGCGGTGTGGGTATTGTGGTAGGTCTTGTTACCTACGGCTACAAGGTCATGGCGACCATTGGTACCAAGATTACCGAACTTACACCCAGTAGAGGCTTCGCAGCCACCCTAGGCGCCTCAGCCACGGTAGTGCTCGCCTCAGGTATTGGTTTACCCATTTCCACCACTCACACCCTTGTAGGTGCGGTCTTAGGTGTAGGCTTAGCTCGAGGGTTGGCTGCTATCAATTTGCGTGTCGTGGGGAGTATCTTCACCTCCTGGGTAATTACTTTGCCCGCCGGTGCCATCTTGTCGATTATGTTCTTTTACATCTTTAAGGCTGTGTTCTCGTAAGCTTTACACCGTATACAAAGCCCAAGGCGCTCAACAGCCCTTGGGCTTTTTTGTGCGCCAACTAAACTAGATCTACAAAATTCCAATAAATCAATAAATCGTATTGATAGTGATTATCATTTAGATTACCATTAACGAACAAGCTTTCGTAATTTAATTGAGATATCGACATGTCATACACCATCCGTGCCATTCTATGCACAACGGTTTTAGCCGCCGCCATTACTGGTTGCAACAATGCCAATATTAATACCAATACCGAGGTTACCGCCATCGGGGTGATCGACAACTACGCCAACATCGCCTTGGCCACCTACCAAGACTCGCTAACGCAAGCCCAAATATTAGATAAAAATATTACACAGCTTATTGCAGACCCCACCGAAGCAAGACTGACCGCCACTAAAGCAGCATGGCTTGCCGCACGCGTGCCTTATCAACAATCCGAAGCCTTCCGCTTTGGCAATGCGGTAGTGGATGACTGGGAGGGCAAAGTTAACGCCTGGCCACTCGATGAAGGTTTGATCGATTATGTCGATGCAAGTTACGGTAGCGAGTCAGACAACAATGCTTTATACCGGGCCAACGTCATTAACAGCAGTCAAATCCACGTTAACGGCGAGCTGATTGATGTGTCGAATATTACCCCTGACTTAATCGCCAACCAATTGCACGAAGCCGACGAAGTAGAAGCCAATGTTGCCAGTGGTTACCACGCCATCGAATTCCTATTATGGGGTCAAGACCTAAACGGTACGGCTGCAGGCGCGGGTAATCGACCAGCATCAGACTACGACACTAACAATTGCAGCAATACCAACTGTGCACGCCGTGGCGAGTACCTTCAAGCTGCAAGCCAACTGCTCATCAATGACCTAGAAGATATGGTTGCGGCATGGCAGGCCAGTGGCGAAGCAAGAACCGCTCTTACTGCTACATCCAGCGACCAAGGCATCGCCGCTATGGTAACGGGTATGGGTAGTTTGTCTTACGGCGAGTTGGCTGGCGAGCGCATTAAATTAGGTTTGATGTTGCACGACCCAGAAGAAGAGCACGATTGCTTCTCCGACAATACTCACAACTCTCACTACTATGACGCAAAATCCATCCAAAACGTGTACTTAGGCGAATACACGCGTACCGATGGTAGCAAGGTTACTGGCCCCAGTTTGGCACACCTGGTGGCCGCCCAATCGCCACAATTAGATCAACGTATGCAAGCGGCATTGCGTTTTACCATGGGTCAAATGCAGGTCATGGTAGATCGCGCCGAAACCGTAGAGCGTTATGACCAAATGATTGGTAGCAACAATCCTCAAGGCAACCAAATAGTACAAAATGTGGTGGACTCCTTGACTGCACAAACCGCCGTTATCGAGGAATTAATACCCGCATTTGCACTCAATCAAATGGCATTTGAAGGCTCTGACAGCTTAGACAACCCAAGCGCCGTAGAATAATTTTATAACCCTACAACTGCGATGATCAAGGTATTGGCTGGATGCTTCTGTTGAAAGGCGCATCCGGCCTTTTTGTTATGAAAAAACAGTTTATAAAAACGCAGATTCTGCTGCTCGCAATCTGCATTAACCCAGCCACCATGGCCCAGGTAATACCGCCAACCAAGCACTTTAAAACTGCACAAGTCGGCGAAGAGTATCCCGCAGGTACAGCAACGATCAAC
>DPHD01000078.1:0-2753 GCA_003523085.1 Oceanospirillaceae bacterium
TTTATGGCCTCATTTTTGTGGGGTGGGTTTTTATTGCAATGGCCTATTGGTTGGTTATCGGACAAGTACGGCCGCCGTGGTGTGATGTTAATCAATGCAATGGTGGCTGTGGTTTTGTGTTTGTTGGCATCCATATGGGATCACACCAGCAGTAGTTATATTCCACTTATAGTGATCGTGGGTGGCTCAGTGATGCCCATGTATTCTTTATGTATTGCCTACGCCAGTGACCGCTTGTCACCAGAACAGATTGTGTCGGCTAGTGGAGCTATGGTGATGGCTGCTGGTATTGGCCTGAGTATTGGTCCGATTATGATCTCTTTTGCTATGTCTAACCTTGGCCCAGATGTGTATTTTATTGGTATAGCGCTCGCCTTTGTGGCCATTGCTTTAGCGGTACTCAATAGTATGCGTTACCGTGAAGTTACGCCGGAGGATGTGGAGGACCAGTCGCCCATATTGGCCGCAGGTGTGATTGGTACACCGATCGCTGCATTTACCTCACCTGATGCAGAAGACTATGCGGTGGCTCTTGAAGAAGACGAACTAGAACAGCTGGATGACATCGATGAGTGGACTCAAGCACCTATGGCAGGCCCAGAATTAGCTATTCCAGAGCCCCATGAAACCACCGAGGAAGATCACTACTAATGATTGGTTTAATCTAGGCCAATAAACCCGCCGGTTTGGTGCTGCCATAGTTTGGCGTAAATACCCTTTTGAGCTAGCAACTGTTGGTGGCTGCCTTGCTCGACAATGGTGCCCTGGTCGATCACCACCAAGCGATCCATGGCGGCAATAGTGGATAGCCGGTGAGCAATAGCAATAACCGTTTTACCTTCCATGAGTCGATTTAGGCTTGCCTGAATGGCGGCTTCCACCTCCGAATCCAGCGCCGAAGTGGCTTCGTCTAATACCAAGATGGGCGCATTTTTCAGTAGTACGCGGGCGATGGCAATGCGTTGGCGTTGGCCGCCTGAGAGTTTAACACCGCGCTCGCCCACCTGAGCCATGTAGCCACGGTTGCCTTTGGGGTCGACTAAATCATCAATAAAGACATCAGCTTCGGCCTGCTTGCAAGCTTTGAGTAGTTCAGCATCGCTGGCCTCGGGTTTGCCATACACAATGTTCTCTCGCACTGACCGATGTAATAGGGAAGTGTCTTGGGTCACCATGCCTATCGCAGCCCGCAGGCTGTCCTGGGTTACTTGGCGAACATCTTGGCCATCGATTAGAATTTTGCCGCCCTCCAGGTCGTGGAACCGCAACAGTAAATTCACCAGCGTCGACTTGCCGGCGCCAGAGCGGCCCACAATACCGACTTTTTCACCGGCTTTGATGTTGAGGTTTAGAGCCTCAATGACGCCTTCGCCTTTGCCGTAATGAAAACTAATGTTTTGAAAATCAATGTTGCCCGCACTTATGGTCAGTGGGTCACTGGTGTGATCGAGTACGGTTTGAGGTTGAGAAATAGTGTGCATGGCATCGGCTACTGTACCCAAACTTTCAAAAAAGTCGTGTACTTCCCACATGAGCCAATCGGAAAAACCTTGTAGTCGAATCGCCAAAGCTAAGCTTACGGCAATCATGCCCAAGCTGGCACTGTTGTTGAGCCACAAATAAATATCCACGGCCGCGGTAGCAAAAATGAGCAAGCTGTTGAGGCTAGTGACTATGACATCCATCCAGGTACTTAGGCCCATCATTTGGAACACATTAAGCATAAAGGTATGCATGGACGACTTGGCATAGTCGGTTTCTTTTTGGGTATGGGCAAATAGCTTTACCGTGCTAATGTTGGTGTAGCTATCAACCACTCGGCCTGTCATCACAGCACGTTTGTTGGCTTGGTCTTCGGCAATACGTCCCAGCTTTGGCAGAAAGTAGACCATAGTAGCGCTAAACAGGAGTAACCATATGGCCATGGGCGCTGCCATACGTAAATCGGTGTTGGATAACAGCACTAACATGGCAATCACACCCACTAGTACATAGGCAAATGTATCAAACAGCTTACCAACCACTTGCCTAACTGCAATAGAACCTTGCATCACTTTAGCCGCAATGCGGCCAGCAAAATCGTCCTGATAAAACTCCAGACTTTGTTGCAATAAATAACGGTGCGCCAGCCAACGTACGCGCATGGTCAAATTGGGCATCAAGGTTTGCATCCGTATCAGGTTATTAAGCAAACCAATTAACGGCACAACGACCACAATCAATAGCCCCATAATCCACAAGGTACTGGCTTGGTCTGCCAAAAACGTCGCTTTGTTTTGCACACTGAGCCAGTCTACTAGCTGCCCCATGAAGCCGAACACAATCACTTCTAAGGCAGCAAAAGCACCCGCCGTGAGGGCCATTAAAAACAAGTAACGTTTCATGCCCTGACAATAGTGTAGGCAGAATTGCCATACGTTGGAGGGGGGTTGTGTAGGCTCTTCTGGTGGGTAAGGGTTAACTAGATTTTCAAAATATTTTAACATGATGGCCTTAGAATCCGTGGCTAATTAGTTACTATACTAGCTCAAAATACCCTAAATAGAGAGCCACAAAATTGCTATTAACCCAGTGCCTAAGTTGAATGTCGTGCCGGTATACATGGTCGCACTGTAAAAGCCAACGCAAAACTCGTCAATGCCAAATAAACCAAACGCAACTTGTTGTTAAGACAGCCATAATGATATTGAATGCCTTTAACCGTTGCGGTGAAGAAAGATAACGGCCAATGGCCTTGCCAAACATCACCCAAG
>DPHD01000078.1:2922-8937 GCA_003523085.1 Oceanospirillaceae bacterium
GGTATTAGTACAAGGGCCGACCAAAAAATAAGCCCCAATAATAGCGACAACCGAAACCCAATATAAATCACCTGCTAGGCTAAAACTGACATTCGCGCCAATGGCCATAACCCAAGCTTTTGGATTGACGTACTGAAAGCTGGCCGCTTGTAACATTGTCAGTGGTTGCGGCGTGTTGCGGGTGGCCGCCACCGAATTGCCCAACATTTTCCACGCCAACCACAACAAGTAAGCACTGCCCAATACCTTGAGGATATTTTGTAGCATGGGAAACTGAATGAATATTGCACCCAAGCCTAAGCCCATGAGCAGGTGTAAGCTGATGAGGCCTAAGTTAACGCCAGCCATATGCGGTATGGTTTTACGAAAACCGAAGTTGGCGCCCGAGCTAGTGAGCATGATGTTATTGGGCCCAGGCGTACCCGTGGTAACAAGGGCAAACAGGCAAATGGCAAAAAATAGTTCGTAGGTCATTGAAGGTGTCTATGGTTGGACCGCATATTAATCTTGTAATAGATCGGTCTTGGCCGCCATAATAAAATCATTGCGGTGTAAGCCGTCAATGGTATGGGTCCACCAAGTCACCGTAACTTTGCCCCACTCAGTCAAAATAGCAGGGTGATGAAATACGGTTTCGGCTAATTCACCTAGTTGATTGGTGAAGGCAAGGGCCAGTTTGAAGTTTTTGAACTTGTATTGCCGCTGCAGCTGCATCACGCCATCGACCGAGATAGGTGTCCAGTGTGGAATTTCCATTAATAAGTTTTTGAGTTCAACTTCGGATACTGCGGGAGCGCCCGACTGACACGCTTCGCATTGTGATTCGCTTAATTTCATAATTCCTCCACGCTGTTATTGCCAGATCAACCACATACAAAGAGCCTTTAACTGGCCATGGCGATATTGGGTATCTTAAGCCGTTTGGGAGTAGATAAACAGTAGCCTACGTCTTTTGCAAGAATTGCACTGCCCCAACACTAGGTCTACACTTTGTCAATGAATCAAACTGAAGGAAGTTTCTATGCGTAACTTAACTCTCAAACTACCTGAAGAAATGGATAGCCGGTTAGAAGAAATAGCTCGAAAACAAAATATAAGCAAAGGTCAGGCCCTAAAGAAGGCACTCGCCTTACTTTCAATGGCAGAGCGCGAAAGCCAACAGGGAAATTTTCTTGGTTTTGTGAGGCAGAAACCTAATGCGGCAGAAGGTGATTTTGAGGTTGTAGGGCGAGTAAGTGGGCTCTAAAAAAGCAAACAAATCAAATGGAGTTTGATGTGACGAAGACACAATCTAATAACTAGTTCGTTATCGCAGTTAACGCTTGCCATGCTTGATGCTGACTAAGGTAAATACGCCCTGTTAACTGTTCTGAAAATCCAACCCGTTGTAAGCGATCTAATACGGGGCCTTTTACTTCTGATAAGTGCATCTTGATGCCTTTGTCTTTGAGGCGCTGATTGAATTCCAACAAGCTCTCTACAGCACTAGAGTCAATGTGATTAATGCCAGACGCCATAAGGATCAGGTGTTCGATACAAGGGTTTTTTGCTAACAACTCATTGAGCTGGTTATCCAAATAACGCACGTTGCCGAAAAACAAACTCTCATCAATGCGCAGGGCGATCACTTGTTCACATTGTTCAACATCATGGCGTTCGATATTACGGAAGTGTTCGCTATCTGCTATGGGGCCAACAATGGCCGTGTGAGGGCGGCTAGTGCGCCACAGCATCAATGATATGGTTGCCGCAACGCCTGCCATGACGCCAGCTTCTACACCCACACCAAGCACCATGGCAATGGTAATCATCATAGCGGCAAAATCGTGTTTGCTGTATTTCCAAGTAAACTTAATTTCGTGGGGCTCAATGAGTGTGAGCACGGCTACAAAGATAGTGGCGCCTAGTACGGCTTTGGGTAATAACGCTAAGTAGGGCGTAAGGTAAAGGCTGGCTAAGGCAATGCCCACTGCGGTGAATACACCGGCCATGGGGGTCTGTGCACCGGCATCAAAGTTAACAACCGAGCGAGAAAAACCACCGGTTACGGCAAAACCACCGGAGGCAGCCGAGGCTACGTTAGCGGCGCCTAAACCTAATAGCTCGTGGTTAGGGTCAATTTGTTGGCGGCGCTTATTAGCTAAGGTTTGTGCTACGGAGATGGATTCAACATAACCTATAAGACTAATCATAATGGCCGATGGCATCAATGTTGACACCAACAACCAGCTCAGTTCTGGCCAGGCTAGGGTCGGCAAGCCTGAAGGGATATCGCCCACCACTTTAACGCCTTGTTGATCTAAACCTAAGTTTGAAACTAACAAAATGGAGATAATTACCGCACTAACGGGTGCAAGTTTGCTTAGGGCAGAGGCAGCGGTTTTGCTCATAAAACGGCATAACAAACGGGTTAGTGGCGCTCGAGCCCACCATAAAAACGCCACGCTAGTGATACCAACCACAACCGTGAGTAAGTGTGTATCGGTACCGTATTGCTGAAGCCCAGTAATCAGTTCGGGCAGGTTGTGGCCGCCTAACGGGATACCCAAAATGTGTTTCAGTTGGCCTAGGGCAATAAGAATGCCGGCGGCGGTGATGAATCCAGTCACTACGGGGCGGCCTAGCAGATTGGCAATAAAACCAAGCTTAAAGAAACCCATAAACAACATTAACACGCCGGATAACAAGGCTAAGGTCATGGATAGCGTCAACACGTCTAAACCACTGTTAATATGAGCTAAACCCACAGCGTTAGCTGATAACAAGGAAATAACCGCCACTGGGCCAACAGCCAAGGTGCGGCTAGAGCCAAACAGTGCATAAGCTAACAAGGGTAAGATACTGGCGTATAGGCCGGTAGCGGGAGGTAGCCCCGCTAACATGGCATAGGCCAAACTCTGTGGAATGAGCATGATGGTCACAATGAGCGCAGCCATCGCGTCGGCTTGTAACGAACCTGCATCATAGGTTTTAAGCCAGACTAATGCAGGTAGTTTTGTAAGCGGATTCCAAAGAGTTTTAGTCACAGTGATTAAGCGCCGATTTGATTAACAGGGATTTTGATATAGGCAATGCCGTTGTCTTCTGCCGGTGGCATATGGCCAGCACGCATGTTCACTTGTACCGAAGGTAAAAGCAAGCGTGGTGCGCTTAGTTGGGCGTCTCGTGTGGTGCGCATATCAATAAATTCGGCTTTGGTTTTTCCCGCTAAGTGAATGTTGTTGGCTTTAGACGCTGCAACGGTGCTTTCCCAAAGGTACTCGCGGCCACCCGGGGCATAATCGTGGCACATGAACAAGCGGGTGTCGTCAGGTAGGCTTAGAATGGTTTCCATTGACTCAAATAGTGTCGTCGCATCACCACCTGGGAAGTCACAACGGGCGGTGCCGTAGTCTGGCATGAATAAAGTATCACCAACAAAGCAAGCGTCTGCAATAACAAAGCTCATACAGGCGGGTGTGTGGCCTGGGGTGTGCAATGCCTTCATGGTCATGTTGCCAATGGCTAACTCCTCATTGGGTGCTAACAAGTGATCAAACTGGCTGCCGTTACGGGCAAAACCATCTTCAGCATTAAATAAGTTTCCAAAAATGTCTTGAACTTGGGTGATCTGGTCACCAATGGCGATTTTACCGCCTAGTTGGCTTTGGATGTAGGGTGCGCCAGACAGGTGATCAGCATGCACGTGGGTTTCTAACAACCAAGTTAAGGTTAGGCCCTGGGCCTTGATGCTGGCGATCACTTGGTCGGCAGAGTCTGTGCGAGTGCGGCCCATGTTAGCGTCGTAATCCAATACCGAGTCGATCACTGCACAGTGTTTGGTGTCTGGGTCTGCAACAATATAAGTAACGGTAAAAGTCGCTTCGTCAAACAAAGCGGTAATTACTGGTGATGTCTGTGTGGCTTGTGTCATGGTGCCTCCAAGTGGGCATGTTGATTAACTTGGGGCTATTGTACGATGGTTTATTAGTAAATGCAAATATAGTTATATACTTATACTTAAAAAGTATAAGTGAAGTGGCTTCAGTTAGTTCTTGTAATACTTGCTGATGTTGTTAACATGTTAATTATAATTAGTTCATCTAATTCGTAGCAAAACCTTAATTTTGCAGTGAGACCACCTATAATGGCGGTCTATCATTGACCTCTAAACTGGAGCCCTTATGACCACAGAAGCTTTTAACGCACGCGAATTCCGCGATGCTCTCTCATCGTTTGCTACGGGCGTCACCGTGGTGACTTGTTTGGATGCCAACGGCGAGCCTGTAGGCGCCACTGCGAGTAGTTTTAATTCGGTGTCCATGGATCCGCCGTTAATCCTTTGGAGTATCACCAAGACTGCTTATAGCGCGGATGCCTTTATTAACGCCAAGCATTTTGTAGTCAATGTATTAGGCGCTGACCAAACCGACATGTCTAACAAATTCGCCCGTAGCGGCACCGATAAATTTGCCGATGTTGAAGTGGAGAAGGGCATTGGTGGCGTGCCTATGCTACCCGGTACCATCACCTGTTTTGAGTGTGAGGCGTGGGCTACCTATGATGGTGGTGATCACGAAATTATTGTTGGCCAAGTTAAAGCCATGCGTAGTACAGCGGGTTCTGGTTTAGTGTTTTATCGTGGTGCATATGCCACCGCCGAAGCCATCCCTACCTTGGCGCCCGTAGAGACTAATGATGTTAGTCACTTTATTGATAACTATCTTTTGTATTACCTTACACGGGCAACCCATCAAATGGGCGACGCGTTTCATCAGTTGGTGGCGGATGACGGTTTAACCACGAAAGAGTGGCGCGTATTGGCCTGCTTGTACAATGAAAACAGCATGAGTCTTGCAGAACTGGCCAAGCGCACTATGGTTGATCAAACCACCTTGTTGGAATTAGCCTTGGGTTTACAAAAGCACGACATGGCCCGTGTACAACAGCTTGATACGGGCACTAAGTTGACGGGCACGGCTGCCGGTCAGCAACGAGTTGTGCACCTGATTGCCGACTGCCAAAAAGCAGAACAAAGCGCGTTGGAAGGCCTAGATACCGATGCAGCAGAAACCTTAAAGGCAATGCTGCAACGCATTATTTCTAATACCGACTAGTAGGTAAAGGTGGCTTAAAGCGGGGCTTTAAACTGTGTGTGTGTGGTTTCTAAAGCCTTATACTCAGGCTCTCGCTTTTGGCCTTTACTCATCATGGCTTCCATCATGTCCACTTCGGGCTGTAACATGCCCGCTTGCCATGTGGCCTGATATTTCAGCGCATCATCAGTGCTGTGATTGAGGCCATAATTAATTATTTCCTTACAGCCGTATACCGCTAAGGGTGAGTGGTTAGCCATGGTTTGGGCTAATACCATCACTTCGCTCATCATCGTGTCCACATCACTAAATACCTGATTCACTAAACCACTCGACAGTGCTTCTTGGCTGTACAACCGCCTACCGGTATAGGCCAGTTCTTTGGCAAGGCCTGGGGCGATGAGTTTGGGCAATCGTTGTAAGGTGCCTAAATCGGCAGCCATACCAAGGCGAATTTCCTCGATGCTAGTAAAGGCATCTTCAGTCATGTAGCGGCAATCACAGGCACAGACCAAATCCAGTGCGCCACCGATGGCACCCCCTTGAATAGCGGCTAAAACCGGCATGCGGAGGTTTTCTACGCTGCTTATAATGGCCTGTAAGTGCAATACAATTTGACGCATGTGTTCGTTGCGACGGGCAGGATCTTTAGGACGTTTGATGGCGCCGCTGGTAAATACGGCTAAATCCATACCCGCACAAAAATGTTTACCTTCACCGCTAATGACTAGAACACGGGCTTCTGGATTGTCGTCCAGGGCCGCTATGGCCAGTGGAAACTCTTGCCAAAACTCAAGGCTCATGGTGTTGTATTTGAGCGGCCTGTTAAAGCGTAAATGAGCGACGTTATTTTCAACGGTTAATTCAAAAGTGGTGTATTGCATAATAATTCTCTGGCGTGAATATTAAGATCCTGACCTGCGTCAGGATGACATTTTTC
>DPHD01000078.1:9210-19962 GCA_003523085.1 Oceanospirillaceae bacterium
ATTCCGGCGCAGGCCGGAATCTAAAGCTTTATAGCCAATAAAGTACCTTGGCGAATGGCGCGTTTGGCATCTAACTGCGTGGCTTTATCGGCACCACCAATAAGATGGTATTCACGCTCTAAACCGTCAACCAAGCGACGATCTGGGTCTTGGCCAGCACATACAATAATGTTGTCTACCTCTAACACTTGGGCTTCACCAGCTATGGTTAGGTGAAGGCCTTGGTCATCAATAGCTTGGTATTCACATCCGGCAACCATATTCACCTGCTTTTGTTGTAATCCCGCACGATGGATCCAACCGGTGGTTTTTCCTAAACCTGCACCCACTTTAGTGGTTTTGCGTTGTAATAGGTGAATCTCGCGCGGAGACGCTTCCAGATTAGGTGTCATTTGTGCCACGCCGCCACGGGCCTGCATGGTCATATCAATGCCCCATTGCGACATAAATTGTTCGATATTTTTACTGGGTTCACGGTCGCCATGGGTTAAAAATTCGGCCACATCAAAACCAATACCACCCGCACCAATGATAGCCACTTTTTGGCCCACTGGGGCACCGGTTATGACATCCAAGTAATTGAGAACTTTGGCGTGGTCGTGACCTTCTAACTCAAGAGGACGTGGGTTAATGCCTGTGGCTAATACCAGTTCGTCTACCTTTAGTGCGTTAAGGTCTGCACTGGTTAACGGTGTATCAAGCTGTACGTCTACATTTAGTTCTTTTAAGCGTACTGCAAAATAGCGCAGGGTTTCAAAAAACTCTTCTTTACCAGGGATGCGCTTAGCAATATTAAACTGGCCACCAATTTCGTTGCCTGCGTCATATAAAGTTACATTATGGCCACGTTCTGCGGCGGTTACGGCGCAGGCTAAGCCAGCGGGGCCAGCACCGACGATGGCGATGGTCTTTTTAGCTGTGGTGGGTTCAATAATGATTTTGGTTTCTTCACAAGCTCGTGGATTCACCAAACATGAACTCGGTTTACCACTAAATACATGGTCCAAACAGGCTTGGTTGCAACCAATACAGGTATTAATGCGTTCTGGTGTGCCAGCGGCGGCTTTGTTTACAAATTCTGGGTCGGCTAAAAAGGGCCGCGCCATGGAAATGAGGTCGGCGTCGCCATTGGCTAACACTGCTTCGGCCACTTCTGGCGTGTTGATGCGGTTAGAGGTAATTACTGGCACACTCAAGTGCTTGCGCACCGTGTGCGTCACCCAAGTAAAGGCTGCACGGGGCACTTTGGTGGCAATAGTGGGTACGCGAGCTTCGTGCCAGCCAATGCCTGTGTTGATGATAGTCGCGCCGGCCTGTTCAATGGCTTGGCCGAGTTGGATCACTTCGTCTAAATTACTACCTTCAGGCACTAAATCCAACATGGACAGACGGTAGATGATAATAAAATTGGGACCAACCCGTTCCCGTACACGCTTTACCACCTCAATGGCAAGACGAGTGCGGTTGTCGTAGCTACCGCCCCATTCGTCATCTCTTTGATTGGTACGGGTAACAATAAACTGGTTCAAAAAGTAGCCTTCGCTACCCATAATCTCAACGCCGTCGTAGCCCGCGTCCTGGGCAAGTTTAGAACTGTTAGCAAAGTCTTCAATTTGCTGTTCTATCTCTTCGCTGGTTACGGCTTTTGGGGTAAATGGGTTAATGGGTGCTTTAATGGCAGAAGGTGCGATGGAGTCTGGAGAGTAGGCGTAGCGGCCGGTATGTAATATTTGCATACAAACCTTACCCCCAGCGTCATGGACGGCTTGGGTCACCAATTGATGCTGAGGTACTTTGTTAGCACAGTCCAAGGCGGCGGCGCCAGCAAAAGTAAGGCCTTGTTGGTTAGGCGCAATGCCGCCGGTAATAATCAGGCCCACACCACCACGGGCACGTTCGGCAAAATATTCCGCTAAACGTTCGAAGCCGTTTTTAGCTTCTTCTAACCCAGTATGCATGGAACCCATAATGGCGCGGTTTTTAAGTTGCGTAAAACCAAGGTCTAAAGGCGCTAAAAGATGAGGGTAGGTGTTAGAAGGTGTTGGAGACGGCATAATTAAAACACTTGTTTGATTAACAGGGTGTCAGGTTAGGTGTTGTGGCCCTGAGGGTCAAATTATTATACCTTCATGACCACTAGGTCAATGTAATGAGCTACTGGAGCAGGTCCATCATATTTGCAGGCATGGGCGTCTCAAAGGTAAGGCGTTTGCCCGTTTCTGGCCGTGTAATGCTTAGACTCACGGCGTGTAACCCCGTACGTGGGCCGTAGGTGCCGTAGTTGCCGTCGCCAACGATCGGGTGTCCTAACCAGGCCATATGCGCCAAAATTTGGTGGTGCCTGCCTGTTTCTAGGCGAATTTCCACTAGGGAACGACCGTTAACCGTGCGCAATGTTTTAAAATGAGTCACGGCTTTTTTGGCGTCTTCATGTGGACCAACAATTACTTGTTGATTTTCATGATCCGTGCGCAACGGCTGGTCTATACGCCCTTGACTTGGGTTAGGGCTGCCGTCAACTATGGCTAGATAGGTTTTTTCGGCGTGCCCCCAGTTTTCGTTAATGGCTTCGCGCATTTTGCGCGAAGTAACAAACACTAAAACCCCCGATGTTTCCCGGTCCAGTCGGTACACAGTCCATAGCTTAACAGGCTGTTTGGGGCGGGATAACTGCTGGCGAAGTAGCGCAAGGGCATGTTGTTTTTTTTCATCATCGGACGCAACAGACAACAACCCAGTGGGTTTATTGATCACCACAATATCAGGGTCCGAATATAAAATTTCTAAGCGTGCCGTCTCACGCACCATAGGTTTGCCAGCGGCCCTAACTTCAATGTTGTCGCCCACGCTCAGTGCGTGATCGTGCTGCATAATAGGCACATCATTAACCGTAACGCAGCCTGTTTTTAAGCGTTTTTTTATGTTGTTGCGAGTCCAACCTTTAAGTTGGGTATTAAGGAAGGGGAGCAGGCTTTCTGGGTGCTGTACGCGAAATCTATCAGACATTGTGAATTGTTCTCTAGCTGGTGTTCTATGGGCTTATTATCCCTTAACGTGTGGTGCAGTGGCAATGGACCCCATCCCTATTGTTTGGTTTTATAAGGCAAAGCCGTCTGCGCCCACAGCACGTAGTGGTCTATTTGTTCTGCTTCGGCTTTACAGTATTGTTCTATGGCGTCATTAAAGCCGGTTTCTGCTAAATAATGATAGGAGTGGGTGGTTTGAGGAATAAACCCGCGGGCCAACTTATGTTCACCCTGTGCCCCCGCATCGAAATGGGGGATGTTGTTGGCGATACAGTAGTCAATGCCTTGGTAATAACAGGTTTCAAAGTGTAGATAGTCTACTTCTTCTAAACATCCCCAATAACGTCCGTAAAGGGTGTGATCATCCACAAAAAACAAGGCGTAGGCCAAGGGGTTTTGCCCTTGAGAGGCCGTTATCAGCAACAGTTTGTCCGGCATTTGAATTAACAATTGCGCAAAAAAATCATAGGTTAAATAGCCTTGCCTACTGCGCTTTAGATAAGTGCTCTGGTAACAATGGTAAAACTTTTGTAACGCCTGTGGCTTTATGTCGCTGCCACGCTGCCAAGTAAAGTCAATGCCTTGCTCGGCAATAACGCGTCGTTCTTTATTAATGGATTTACGCTTACGAGAGGTAAGGCGGGCGGTGAAATCGGCAAACTCATGATAGTTTTTGTTGTACCAGTGGTACTGGCAGCCCATGCGTTGGTGCCAGGTTTGTTGCTGTGCTGCTTGCCAGTCGGGCTGTTGGGCAAATAACCAATGCCAGCTGCTGAGCTTGAGCTGCGCACACAGGTGCGGCAATTGCTCCTGTAAAAAACTAAGGGCGTGATCCAAGTTAGCATTGGGCGCAAGTAAAATTCTGGGGCCAGCGCAGGGCGTAAAGGGCACCGCGCTAATGAGTTTAGGATAATACTCTAAACCATAACGTTGGTAGGCATTGGCCCATTCAAAATCAAACACATATTCGCCCCAAGAGTGGGTTTTTATATAGCTTGGGATTAAGGCGACGGGATCACCCTGGTGAGTGATTTCTAGGTGCATGGTCTGCCAACCACTTTTGCCGCCCACGCTACCACTTTGTTCTAATGCAGCATGAAACGCATACTGGTTAAAAGGATCGGATGCTTGGTCGAGGTATTGTTGCCAATGGGTTTGGCCGAGTTCGAGGGTGTTGGGGTGGAGGTGAAGTTGCATGTAGGTTGCACAAATGTAGCTAAAACGTGAAAATGAGTAATACTAACTGCAGCATACAATAATAATGCCAACAACAAAATGACGGCAACGCCATGAGAGCCACAATATGAAATACACCGTATCGATAGATATCAATTTACCCCGTGAACGCATGATTGAGTTATTTGATAGCACTGAGAATATGTTTAAGTGGCAAGATTGTTTAGTCAGCTTTGACCATGTGTCTGGCGAGCCGGGTCAGGTAGGCGCTGAGTCTCGTATGGTGCAGACCATGGGTAAAAAACAGATCACCATGATCGAAACCATCACCCAACGTAATTTCCCAGACTCATTTGCCTGCACCTATGAGGCCGATGGCGTGTGGAACCTAGTTGAAAATTATTTTCATGACCGCGGCGAAACTACGCACTGGGTTATGGATACTGAGTTTCGCTGTACCGGAATGATGAAAATCATGTGTTGGCTTATGCCGTTTATGTTCAAAAAAGAAAGCCTTAAATTTATGCGTCAATTTAAAGAGTTTGCAGAAGCGCAGTAGCGATGGAGGCAGAAGCGCCACTTAATGACTAACACATACTTTATATCTATAACTTAATGTTATCTATTGTTACAAATATTAGTCGTTTGACCTAAGGCTAGGCCCACCCGTAGACTAGGTTTTTTGACACTAGGGCTACAGCCCCTTTAGCGAGACTATCATGCAATTCAACGGTATCTATGTACCTGTCATCACCCCATTTAACGACGACTTTTCTATTGACGAAACAGGCTATAGCCGCATTATCGATGGGGCCATTGCCTCCGGTGTGCAGGGCATTATTGTAGGGGGCACCACCGGCGAATATTACGCCATGGAAAAGGCTGAGCGGTTACGCACTTTTGCCATTGCTAAAGAGGCCATTGGTGGGCGTGTGCCGCTCATCACGGGAGTGGGAGCATTGCGTACAGAAGACGCCATCGAATTAGCCCAGCAGGCCGACAAGGCAGGTGCCGATTGCTTATTGCTTGGGGCACCCTATTACGCCATTCCCACCTCGGAAGAATTGGTGCGCCATTGCTTAGCTGTTGAGCGAGCTACCGACCTGCCCATAATGTTATATAACTTCCCCGATCGCACCGGGGCGCCAATGGATGAAGCCTGTCTAGAACGCTTGAGCATGCGGCCTAATTTTTGTGCCATTAAGGAAAGCAGCGGCGACATTAATCGTGTGCATTTGTTAGCTCGGCGTTTTCCCCACATTCAGTTGAGTTGTGGTATGGATGACCAAGCGTTAGAATTTTTTGCTTGGGGGGCAACCAGCTGGGTGGCAGGTGCGGCTAACTTTTTACCTAAGGAGCATTACGCCCTTTACCATGCCTGTGTGGTAGAGCAAGACTTTACCAAAGGCCGCCAAATTATGACGGCCTTATTGCCACTGATGCAAACCTTGGAGCAGGGTGGCAAGTTTGTACAGTGTATAAAGTATGGCTGTCAGCTTGAAGGCATTGTTACCGGGCCAGTTCGTAAACCGTTGAGGGATATGAACAAAGAGCTTAAACGCCAGTTTGAAGTGACCGTAGCCACTGTTAAAACCACCATTGCCAACATCTGCAACCATTAAGGATAGACATCATGTTAACTCAATCAGAGTACCTCGCCATTGCCGAGCAGATTAACTTTCCAACCAATGCGTGGATTGATGGCAGCTATACCCCTGCTATAAACGGTGGCACCTTGGCCACAATCAACCCAGCCACAGGCCAAGAAATTGCCCAAATAAGCGCCTGTGACGCAGCCGACGTTGATGTGGCGGTGGCTAAAGCCCGTCAAGCCTTTGAAGCAGGTGTTTGGAGCAAGCTACATCCCAGTGAACGTAAACAGGTGATGATTAAATTTGTTAAATTGATTAAACGTAATCAACAAGAATTGGCCGTCATGGAAGCCCTAGAAAGTGGCAAACCCATTAAGGATTGTGTGTCCATTGATGTACCAGAAACCATTGACTGCATTCAGTGGCATGCCGAAGCCATCGACAAGATTTACGATCAGATTTCGCCTTCTGGCGACGCTGCTCTAGGCATGATTGTGAGAGAGCCCATCGGTGTGGTGGCCTGTGTGCTACCGTGGAATTTCCCTATGCTTATGGCGGCCTGGAAACTCGGTCCAGCTTTGGCTGCTGGTAATAGTGTGATCCTTAAACCGGCCGAACAAACCAGCATGAGTTGTTTGCGTTTGGCGCAGTTAGCCCATGAGGCGGGTGTACCGGCAGGTGTGATTAATGTGTTGCCAGGGTTGGGTGAAACCTGTGGTCAGAGCCTAGGTTTGCATAATGATATTGATGCTGTGTCGTTCACTGGCTCCACCGAAGTCGGGCGGTTATTTTTGCAGTATTCTGCTCAAAGTAACCTCAAGCGCGTGGTGTTGGAGTGTGGTGGTAAAAACCCGTGTATCGTTTTAGACGACGCAGAGCGGCTTGATGAAGTGGCAGAACACGTGGTTAATGCTGTGTTCTGGAACATGGGTGAAAACTGCTCGTCTAATTCGCGCCTCATTGTTCATAGCGCCATTAAGCAACAACTCATGGTGAAGGTGTTAGAAAAAACCCGTGACTGGATCACTGGCGACCCGATGGACCCACGTAATGCCTTAGGGGCCATGATCAGCCAAGAACACTTTGACAAAGTGATGCAATACATCGACGGCGCTAAGCAGCAAGGCGCCGAGTTGATTTTAGGCGGTAAGGCCATAGAGCTTAATAATGGTTTGTTTATTGAACCCACCATTTTTGATCAGGTGACAAGCGACATGACCATTGCTCAAGAAGAAGTATTTGGCCCGGTACTAGCGGTTATGACGGTTAACTCCGCAGCCGAAGCGGTGGCCTTAGCTAACAACACTTGTTATGGCTTGGCGGCGTCGGTGTTTACCAGTAACGCAAGGCGCGCCCACAACGTGGCCCGTGCCATTAAGGCCGGTACAGTGAGTGTAAACTGTTATAGCGAAGGGGATATGAGTACTCCGTTTGGTGGTTATAAGTCATCTGGTTTTGGTGGTCGCGATAACTCCCTAATGGCCCATGACCAGTACACCGAAACCAAAACCATCTGGATGGATTTATCCACAGAATCCGATTCAGAACTCGATTAATGGCAGATCAAGCACGGTCGGTACCGAGCTTACCGGACTATGGCAGCGACTGTGGTTGGTATAACAACCTGCCACAGCCTGCTGTAAGTGTGCCCTTACAAGGGTTGGTGAAGGCCGATATCGCTATTATTGGAGCTGGTTTTACCGGTTTAGCGGCGGCGCGGCGGGCGGCCGAGTTAGCCCCCGACAAACACATTGTGTTGCTGGATGCCTTGGCGGTAGGTATGGCCTCGGCAGGCCGCAATTCGGGGTTTATGATCGATTTACCCCATGCCTTAAAAAGCCACTCATATACCACTGATGTAACCCACGATCATAATATTATCGCCTTTAATCGATCGGGAATTGCCTATGCAAAAAGTATCGTACAAGAGCACAATATCGCCTGTGACTGGAGCGAAAGCGGTAAGATTCATGGAGCGACCTCGGCCAATGGCGCCAAAAGTCTTAGTTCTTATGGGCAAGGATTGGCGGCATTGGGCGAACCCTTTAGCCACCTTTCTAGCCAACAAATGCAAGACACCACGGGGCTCAATTATTACCACAGCGGTGTATTTACCCCTGGCACTGTACTGATTCAGCCGGCGGCGTTTGTACGTGGCTGTGCGCAACATTTGCCCGCTAACGTCAGCCTGTATGAAAACTCGCCGGTGACGGCTTACCAATGGGGCAGCCCCAATTTGCTCACCACGCCCCATGGGCAAGTGAGTGCCGACCAAGTGTTGTTATGCAATAACGGTTTTGCCCAAGCTTTTGGTGAACAAAAAGGCCGCCTAGTGCATGTGTGCACATACGCCAGTATGACGCCCCCAATGTCTCCCGCGCAGCAACAGCGTTTAGGCGGTGAACAAAGCTGGGGGTTGATTCCGGCACACCCAGCTGGCGCTACCATTCGCCGTACACCCGACCAACGCCTGTTAGTACGTAGCGTGATTACCTGTAATCCAAAATTGAGTTACCGGCACATTAATATGGCCAAGGTGAAGGCGCAGCATCAGATTAGTTATAAACGTCGTTTTAGCGCTTTGCCAGATCTGCAGTTTGAACACACGTGGGGAGGTTTATTGTGTTTGTCGGGTAACGAGGCAAGCTATTTTGGACAGTGCCAAGCCGGTGTATACGCCGCTGTTTGTCAAAACGGTTTAGGCGTGGCTCGCGGCACTGCTGCGGGTAAACTGTTAGCAGAAATGGCCCTTGGTCACGACAGCGAATTATTACGCCAACAAGTGAACCAAGCCCAGCCCAGCTGGTTGCCGCCTAAACCATTGCGCGATTGGGCCGTGAGCGCCACTATTGCAATGCATGAGATGCGAGCTGGTCACGAGGCCTAGTGCAGAATGGCCATCATGTTAGTTGTTTTATGCGTACAAAAATAGGTACAATGAAGCCCTAACAATTCATTAGCTGCAGGAGCTACCTATGGATACCATGAGTTATTCTTCTTTGAGAGCGCAACTAGCGGGCACCTTAGATCAGGTTAATGATAATCATAAACCTGTATTGGTCACACGACAAAATGGCCGCCCAGCGGTGATTATGAGCCTTGAAGACTATCAATCCTATGAGGCCACGGCTTATTTAATGGCCAGCCCTGCTAATGCACAAAGGCTTAACCAAGCCATAAATGAAGTTGAGGCAGGCAACCTAGTTGAGCAATCACTGGTTGAATTGTGATTGTTTGTTGGGCACAAGCGGCTTGGCAGGACTATTTATATTGGCAAAAAGCTGACAAAAAAGTTCTGCAAAGGATCAATAAACTAGTTAAAGACATTGGTCGCCATGCGCATCAGGGTTTGGGTGACCCCGAACCCTTAAAGCACAATTGGTCGGGCTATTGGTCCCGCCGAATAGACCGTCAACATCGGTTGGTTTATAAAACCACTGCAGACAAAATCATCATAGTGCAGTGCCGTTACCACTATTAAAAACTATTCAACAACCACTGGCTTAGGGCTTGCACGTCAGGATGATGCACCAAGTTGGACTTAATGGCTAAATAATACCCACGGCCGGTGTCCCATACCTTGTCGGTGAGTTTGACGAGTTTGCCTTGGGCGACTAAATCCCCCGTAGAGTGTTCAAAACCTAGGGCAATGCCTTCACCTTCCAACACCGCTTGGATCAACATGGGGTAGTTGTTAAAGGTCATGCCAGCGGGGACTTTAATGTCCTCATCCAAGTCAATGCTATCTACGTTGAAGCGGGCTAACCAAGCTGGCCAATCAATGGCGTCCCAACCAATGTTATCCCACAGCTGTTCGTCTAGGTGCAGTAAACGATGTTTCATAAGGTCGCTTGCCTGCATGGGCCGTTGCCTTGTGCCTAGGTATTCTGGGCTACACACAGGGTAGGCCTGCTCCGAGAATAAGTAATGGGTTTGGTTGCCTTGTAATTGATTGTTGCCGCAGGTAAGGGCTAGGTCAACCTTGTCGGAACGTAACTCTTGGGCTTTATCCGTAGCGATAACATGGACTTTAATGTCGGGGTATTGTTGCTGAAAAGCGCGAATACGAGGCATTAACCAAAAGCTAGAAAAGGCCAAGGTAGAAGCAATGGTAATTTGGCCGGTGGCTTGGGTGCGGCGGATGTCATTGCTAACGCTGGCGATGTGGCCTAGGCCCATGGTCACCGCTTGAAATAACTTGTGGCCATCTTTAGTCAATTCTATACGCCTTTGTGCGCGGTGAAACACGGGGCAACCGAGTTGTTCTTCTAAACGCTTTACCTGGCGACTAACGGCGGCTTGCGAAACGCACAACTCATTAGCGGCAAGGGTAAAACTTAAATGCCGTGCTGCCGCCTCGAAGGTGACTAAGCCATTAATCCCCGGTAATTGTTTACGTAACAAAATTTTCTCCTACTGTCACAGGCCTTTGGCCTTGGCAGTAACGTAATAACATTAAGTTATGTGTTGGTGCCTAAATGTCGTTTGCATCATAACCAATAATTACCTAATTTGGCAGCTAATTATTTGGAGAATTAGTGATGACCCATGCTTTTGAACAGGCGACTCGCCCCGTGCGAGGTCAGCGCAGTGGCGGACGCGCCAATCGTCAAAAATTACGTAGCCATAACATTGAGCAAATGTTGCCACAGTTATGCCATGGTTTGCCTTACACCCAACCCTTAGACGAAGACCAAATTCGTAAAATCGATGATGCCTCCATGGCTATTTTGGAAGAGGTGGGTGTGGTGTTTAGGGACCCGATTGCCTTGGAAGACTGGCGTAAGGCTGGGGCTAGGGTAGAAGGTGACCTGGTAAAGTTTGATCGTCACCATATTCGTGAACTGATCAAAAGCATCCCCACAGACTTTGAATATCAGGCCCGAAACAGCAGTAATAATCTAAAATTGGGCGGCCGTCATTGTATGTTTGTGCCCATGACAGGCGCACCTTTTCTG
>DPHD01000048.1:0-49908 GCA_003523085.1 Oceanospirillaceae bacterium
GCAGTGGAAACCGTAATAGCCCGTAGGGGCGCCTGCATGGATGCAGGTGACTGGAGTGTGGGCCAAGGATGGCCCATCACGGAGGCACGGCTGGAATGAGAAACGCAGTGCAGCCACGGGTGTAATCAGGGGCCACCGAATGGCTGTGCTTTCTTTTTGGTTACTTTATTCTTTGCACACGCAAAGAAAAAGTCACTCGCCTTAGGCGAAACCAAATAAAGAACACAAAAACATGGATTACCGCAGGCTACGTCTTCGTAATGACGGGCATGTGGGGCGCGGGCTTAACCGCTAAATTGATCCGCCGGCATGATATTCACCGATTCATGCAATTCACTATACACCACCACAATACGTTGCTGCTCCAGCTGTAGTAATAGCTGAGCTACCTTGTCTGCAAGGCTGATTTCATAGGCGCCGTAATCGGTGCCATCGCGGCTAGCGTACTCTTCTAACAAATGGTTAAGGGTGGTCGGGTTAATTTGTTGCCAAGGTACAATCATAAAATTTGCTTAATTAGCTCACAGGAGTGCAGAATTGCAGTTGGTTACGGTAGCGGCTGGCTTGCGCCGACACTTTTTTAGCCACCGTTAACAGCCAGGGTTTGGCTAAATACGATTTCTTAGCAAAACCACCATTGCCCTCATGATACGCAAGGTACAAATGGTAAGCGTCGTTACGATCGATATTGTTTAGGCGCACGGAGCGGGCGTTATACCAACCTACAAAATCAATGGCATCGTGAAAGTTGGTGCGTTTAGCCGAATGATAACCGGTTAATTGTTTATATAGGCGCCAGGTGCCGTTAATGGCTTGCGGGTAGCCATAGGCGCTGGACAAATGGTCACCGGGAAATACCCCTAAAATACGTTTGCGTGGCGGACGTGCCGTGGCCTTGAAGCCTGATTCGTGCTGAATAAAAGCCATGCTGATGCTGCTGTGGATATTCCAAGCCTGTTGGGACGCGTTTGCACTGCGTTGCCATGGGCCATATTGGGCGTATATGCCACATAGGTTATGTGGGGTTTGTGGTTTGGGGTTGGTGCTGCCAGGCTTGCCTATGCCGCTACAGGCGGAGACTAACACCAGCAGCAGAACCGCCACACAGTGTTTAAAGGTGGCCATTACGCCTAGCCCAACATAGCTGCATAATTCGTACTTGATCTTCCGCTTGTAATAAATCTAAACCCGTTTCGTGGGCTAGGTCTTGTAATTCATCACGCCAGTCGTCGCCCAGTAGTTCACTCACATCTTCATGCCGCGTGGACAGTTCAAAGGAAAGCTCTATATCCAGCGCGTCGACTAAATGCTCTAACCCTTGGGCGGGGGTAAAATCACCGTGGCCCACTACGTGGCACGCATCTAAGTCGTCATTCATTTCCAGTAATACATCTTTGACTGAATGGCCCATGGCACTGATCATATCGCCGCTCAAATGATCGCTATAGCACAAATGGGGAGGCCAGTTATCATCGGCTAATATGAGGCTAGACTTTATGCTGCCATCGGCTAAAGTCCAGGCCGCCGCGATAGGGTAGTAGGGCTCTTCTGGGCAGGTTTCAATGGCAATAAAAAGGGCAAGGCTGGAATCGG
Organism: Oceanospirillaceae bacterium; assembly: GCA_003523085.1. Taxonomy (GTDB): domain Bacteria; phylum Pseudomonadota; class Gammaproteobacteria; order Pseudomonadales; family Balneatricaceae; genus Njordibacter. Next base: position 1,594 of record DPHD01000048.1, read on the forward strand.
TCATAATGATGAATAGACTGTATCGGTCGGTTAAGTTGAAAGCATGGCCTATGGTTTACGCCAACGCAAGGTTAGTTTAGCAGATGAAGGCCAATATTAAGCCAAAGTCGTATTCAAAAACTGCGATAGAATTGGTATAAATACATAGTGAGACTTTTGCACAATACAGACGCCAAGATAAAATGGCCAAAATCAGTCTGATTTACGTTGGAAAACTTGGCAATAGCTTGCTATTACCTGCGTTTCCCGTCTTAATCAGGCCGATTTTATCTCATTTTCCTTTTGTCGCCGTATTATGCAAAGGTCTCACAGCTAATTCCCTTGCCTACCATTTGGAACTTATATGAGTGACGTGAAGACCTACCCAGCAGACACCGCCATCGCCCAAGCATCCGGCTTGAATGAGCAAAAACGTGGGGAGCTGTACCAGCAATCGGTCTCCGATCCGCAGGCATTTTGGCGCGAGCAGGCGCAACGTTTAGACTGGATCAAACAGCCGACACAAATCAAAAATACCCGTTTTACTCCTAACGACGTGTCCATCGAATGGTACGCAGACGGTCAGCTAAACGTGGCTGCAAACTGTCTTGATCGCCACTTGGCAGACCATGGTGACGAAATTGCCATCATTTGGGAAGGTGATGACCCGAGTGAATCGCGGCATATCAGCTACACAGAATTACATGCTGAAGTGTGTCAGTTTAGTAATGCATTATTGGCACAAGGGGCCAAAAAAGGCGATGTAATTACCCTTTACATGCCTATGATTCCAGAAGCAGCTGTGGCCATGTTGGCGTGTGCCCGTATTGGTGCCGTGCATTCGGTGATCTTTGGTGGTTTCTCGCCAGATGCGATCGCTGGCCGTGTCGAAGGTGCTAAGAGTAATATCGTAATTACGGCTGACGAAGGTTTGCGCGGTGGCAAAAAGGTTCCACTAAAAGCCAATGTTGACACGGGTTTAGCTAAAGTTGACTGTGTTGATACTGTAATCGTTGTAAAGCGTACGGGCAAAGACATCGATTGGGTCGAAGGTCGAGATGTATGGTACGGCGACATTATCGAGTCTGCATCGACCAGTCACACGCCGGAAGTGATGAATGGCGAAGACCCATTGTTTATCTTATATACCTCTGGTTCTACCGGTCAGCCTAAGGGCCTTGAGCACACCACTGCGGGTTATTTGGTGTGGAGCGCCATGACTCACGAAATGGTGTTTGACTATAATCCAGGCGATATCTACTGGTGTACAGCCGACGTGGGTTGGATTACCGGCCATAGTTATATTGTTTATGGCCCTCTGGCCAACCGTGCCACTACGCTGATGTTTGAAGGGGTACCTAACTACCCAACCAATGCGCGTTTTGGTGAAGTAATTGAAAAACATAAAGTTAACCAGTTTTACACTGCACCTACGGCCATTCGCGCGCTCATGCAGCATGGCGATGATGTGTTGGCTAACGCCGACGTGTCTAGTATCCGTGTGTTGGGTAGCGTAGGTGAGCCTATTAATCCAGAAGCTTGGTTGTGGTACCGCAAAACCTTCAGTGATGGTAACGCACCGGTAGTGGATACCTGGTGGCAAACTGAAACTGGCGGCCACATGCTTACTCCTCTACCAGGTGCTGTGCCGACTAAACCAGGTTCTGCAACCCTACCGTTTTTTGGTGTGGTGCCGGCCTTGGTCGACAATGAAGGTAACGAGCTCGAAGGTGCCGCTGAAGGTAACCTTGTGATTAAGGACAGCTGGCCTGGACAAGCCCGATCCATTTGGGGCAATCATAAACGTTATGAAGAAACCTATTTCTCTACCTTTAATAACTATTATTTTACTGGCGACGGCGCACGCCGTGATGAAGATGGTTATTATTGGATTACCGGCCGAGTAGATGACGTGCTTAACGTGTCTGGTCACCGTATGGGTACCGCCGAGATCGAAAGCGCATTAGTGGCCCATAAGGCTGTAGCTGAAGCGGCCGTAGTGGGTTACCCGCACGCTGTTAAAGGTCAAGGCATCTACTGTTACGTTACCCTGCAAGGTGGCGTGAGTAGTAGTAAAGAGCTCATGATGGAGCTACGCAATTGGGTGCGTGCAGAAATCGGTCCAATCGCCTCACCGGACTTGATGCAGTTTGCACCTAATTTGCCTAAAACGCGATCAGGCAAAATTATGCGTCGTATTTTACGTAAAATAGCGGCCAATGATTTTGGTGAATTAGGTGACACATCAACCTTATCTGACCCTAATGTGGTAGACGAACTGATTGAGAATAGGCAAAATACATAATTAATCTAATGCTGTAGTGGAGTAATTATGCAAACTAGCCATACGATCATCGTTGCCGATGATCACCCGTTGTTTAGGGCCGCTTTAATGCAATCTTTGGGGTCGCAAGTCTCAGCGGCTAAAGTATTGGAAGCGGAAACACTGCAGCAACTTGAAGATCAGATTCAAGCCGACATTGATTTGGTGTTGCTAGATTTGCATATGCCGGGGGCCAGTGGGTTTTCTGGGCTCATATACCTACGCACACACTTTCCGAGTGTGCCGGTGGTGGTGGTGTCTGGTAATGAACAAGCCAGTGTCATTCATCGTGCGATGCACTTTGGTGCCTCAGGCTTTATTCCTAAGTCGTCATCCATGTCCACCATAGCCCAGGCCATACAGCTGGTGCTAGACGGTGGCCAATGGGTACCAGAGGACTTGCCGGAAGCAGATCAACAAGTGGATGCGCAAGATAGTCAGTTTGCAGATCAGTTAGCCAGTCTTACACCGCAGCAATTTAAGGTGATGGTGATGTTGACCGAGGGTTTGTTAAATAAACAAATCGCCTACGAACTAAATGTATCTGAAGCCACCATCAAGGCCCACGTTACTGCTATTTTGCGTAAGTTAGGGGTGTATAGCCGCACGCAAGCCGTGATCGCGGCAGGTCGGCTTAGAATTGAGCACCCGCAAGACGAAAGCATAAACTAAGGTTGGTAGTTGCCGCTCAGCCTTAGCGTGGTTTTAAACGGCTAAGGCTGGCTCTCAATGCCGCAGGTTTAAGTGGTTTGTTTAACAGCAAGGCACCCGTTTCGGCCACCGCACTCGCCACTTCTTCGGTGCGATCCGCAGTAATACAAATAGCCGCAATTTCACGCTGGTACACTTGCCTAATGCGCGCAATGGCGGCGCTGCCCGTTTGTCCTTGGTCTAGGTGATAATCAGCCAATATAACGTCGGGTTCAACGTCGGCGGCCACCAGCTGCTTTAATGCTTGCGCTACGTTAGTCGCGGTAATCACCTGGCAGCCCCAGCCACCTAATAACTTCTCCATACCTAACAAAATGGGTGCTTCGTTATCGATGCACATGACCTTTAGCCCTGTAAGGTTGCTGGTGCCCGCCTGTTGGCCGATAGGTTTTGCCTGAGCCACAACTTTGCGTGTATCGCCAAAGGGCACGGTGATGCCAAATTGACTGCCTTTACCTTGCCACGACTGTAGCGTTAACTGATGATTTAATAATTTAGCGGTGCGATCAGCAATGGCTAGACCCAAACCTAGGCCTTGTACATGTTGGGTGGCGGGGTGGTCTAGCCGTTTGAACTCTTCAAATACTTCACGTTGTTTTTGTGGTGCAATACCAATGCCTGTGTCCCACACTTGAATTTCGAGTTGGCCAGCGCGGCGTCTGCAGCCTAAAAGGACTTTGCCTTGAGGCGTATAGCGTAAGGCGTTAGTGAGGAAATTTTGTAATATACGACGTAAATGTTGTTGGTCGCTGTACACCACTTGATGGCAGGGCACATAATCAAATTGTATACCTTTTTGCTGACACAAGAGATTCAGTTCTGTGGCCAATTTTTGGGTCACCCGGTCGATGGAAAAATGACTAAACTTAGGCGATAGAGTGCCGGCATCGAGCTTGGAAATTTCAATCAAGGTGGTGATCAATTCTTCAGCAGCACCCAGAGAGTCGTCTAGGTGAGCGAGGGTAGCTGCTAACTCACCCTCAGGGTATTGTTGCGACAGCGACGAAGAGAACAGCCGTGCGGCGTTAAGTGGTTGCATTAAATCGTGACTGGCAGCGGCTAAAAAGCGCGTTTTACTGTGGTTGGCTTGGTCTGCTAAGACCTTAGCGTTGCTTAATTGATCGTTGGCTACAACCAAGGCCTTGGTGCGGTCTGTCACCCGTTGCTCGAGGGTTTCGTTGCTTTCTTTGAGCTTCGATTCAATGTCCTTGTGGGCCGTAATGTCCATGTAGGTGTTGACATAGCCGCCGCCCGGCATGGCATTGCCTCGCACTTCAAATACAGCTCCGTCTGCACGGTAACGTAGGTGTGTATGGGTGAGGCCGTTTTCGAGGGTGTGGAGGCGTTGTGAGATCTGTTGTTCCAGATCGCCGTCACCATAATCACCGTTGATCGCGTTGTGTCGAATGACGTCGATAATGGGGCGGCCGATGTTGATTAAACCCTCTGGAAAGTTGAACATCTCCTGGTAGCGGTGATTCCATACGACTAAACGCATGTCGTTGTCTACTACGCTGATACCTTGGTCAATGTGCTCAATGGTGGACTGTAGCATGGAGCGGTTAAACTTAAACACTTTGGACGCTTCATCTACGATCGACACCACATCGCCAAGGTGCATCTCGGTGCCTTGTAGGCTCGAGGCCAAAATAATACGTGCAGATGAGGCGCCAATGACGCCGGCAAGCATGCGCTCCGCATAGGCGGCTAGGGCCTGGTCTATGGGGTCATTGGGATTGAGGGTTTGGCCGGATTGACGGGCAAAATGATGAAACGCTTCACGGCTACGCTTGTGGCCTAAGAAGCGCTCGCATAAGGTTTGTAAGTCGGCAAAGCAGGCGTTTTCAAAGTCAGAGTCAGTGGCGGGGATGGCATTGCTTAAACGTAAATCGACAAAATGATCGGCTTGTATGCGGTCTTGTACGCGCGCTTGAGTTAAGCGCGAAACCCACACAAAGGCTGCAACATTAAGACTTAATGACAAAATGGTGGCGTGGGTAATAGGGTCAAGATCATTAAGCCCAAACATGGCAGTAGGGCGCAACCAGCTAATGCCAAACAAACCATTTTCTACCAGTCTTAAGGTGTCAATCCCTAGGCCGCTTAGGTTGGGCACCATCAGGGTGTAAAGCCACACTGCAAAACCCAAACCTAAACCCGCTAGCGCGCCGTAACGGTTACCCTCACGCCAAAATATACCGCCAATCATCGACGGCGCAAATTGGGCCACAGCAACAAAGGCTGTTAATCCTAAGGACACCAAGCTATTGCTGTCGCCGATTAATAAAAAATAGCCATAGGCGGCCAGCAGCATGGCCACAATAACCACTCTGCGCACCCTTAATAAAAGGCGGCCAATGTTTTTGTCATGGTCTGCCTCAAGCGGCGATAAATGAAAGATCACTGGCATCACAATCTCGTTACAAATCATAGTGCTAATGGATACCGTGGCTACAATCACCATGCCGGTGGCCGCCGACAAACCGCCGATGTACGCCAAGGTGGCTAGGCTATGGGCACCTTGGCTAAGGGGCACCATTAATACAAAGGTATCTGAAGCCACGTCTTGGCCACTAAACAGGTAGCTGCCAGCCGCAGCAATAGGCAGCATGAAAATACAAAATATAACCAGGTACAATGGGAACAGCCAGCGTGCGGTATGCAAATCGCCGGGGTTGGTGTTTTCTACAATGCCAACTTGGAATTGTCGAGGCAAACACAGCATGGCTAAGAAGGCGAGCAAGGTTTCGGTTAGAAAGTTAATTCGCAGCGGGTTGAATTCGGCTAGCTGTTGGCGTAAACCGCTGTCTTCAATGTGCTGAGTTAAGTCTCCAATGCCTTCAAATAGGCCAAATACCACAAACAAACCTACGGCGACAAAGGCGACCAATTTAACCAAGGACTCAAAGGCGATGGCGAGTACCATGCCTTGGTGGTGTTCGCTGGTGTCAATTTGACGGGTACCAAATAGAATCGCGAAGGCGGCCATAAATACAGCCACTAACAGGGCGGTGTTAGTGGAGCCTAAATGAACCCCTGAGCCACCTGAAACCATGATGTCGAAGCTTTGCGAGACGGCTTTTAGCTGGAGGGCAATGTAGGGCAAAATGCCCAAGGTGGCCATGATGGTAATAAAAATCGCTAAGCCGCGACTCTTGCCATAGCGCGAGGCAATAAAGTCTGCAATGGTGGTGAGGTTTTCTTGTTTGGCAATGAGGATGATTTTGTAGATGAGCCCCCAGCCGAAAGTGAATAGCAGGATAGGACCTAGGTAAATTGACAAAAATTCCCAGCCGCTGGCGGCACGAGAAACCGAGCCATAAAAGGTCCAAGAGGTGCAGTATACCGCTAACGATAAGCTGTAAATAACCGGCTGACTAAGGCGCCCATGGAGCGGCTTTTTTTGGTTGTCACCATAGTAGGCTATTAAAAAAAGCAGCCCCACGTAAGCCAAAGAAATAAGAATGATGACCCATGTGTCGAGCATAGCGAAGCCTTAGCCAATAAGGTGGATTATGTTGTGGTTATTAGTTATACCACGACCCTTACATTTATGCTTCAATTCTAATTATTGGTAAAGTATTTTAAAATCAATTGCCTATGAAATAGTTGTTGATGCTATATACTAAAGTATGAGGATGTTTCATGGTTCGCTTTTAGGCCTCAACTTAGGTCTAAAAGGCTGCTTCGCATTGATCTGAATGTGGCAAATGGGTATCATGGGTTTTAACAAAAATAATAAAAAAGGCATTGTATGCAACAAGATTCTGAAGCAGCGGCCCTGCAATACTGGCGTCGTAATTTGCAAATTATATTCACTTATTTGGTCATCTGGTTTGTGGTTTCCTTTGGCTGCGGCATTGTGTTTGTAGATCAACTTAATCAAATCAACTTGTTTGGTTTTAAATTGGGATATTGGTTTGCCAATCAAGGCAGTATTGTGGTGTTTTGTATTCTCACCATTGCTTATGCCGTACGTATGAATCGTCTTGATAACGAGTTTGACGTTCACGAATAGCGTCAACGGACTTGTTTCTCACCAGTATAGGAAACTAATATGAGCCTAGAACAGCTCACCTACCTGTTTGTGGTAGGTTCATTTTTTATCTACATTGCCATCGCTATATGGAGCCGAGCTTCGAGCACCCGCGAGTTTTATGTGGCTGGTGGTGGCGTTACCCCTTTAGCTAACGGCATGGCCACTGCGGCCGACTGGATGTCTGCGGCGTCGTTTATCTCTTTGGCGGGCATTATCTCTTTCGCAGGTTATGATGCCAGTGGTTATATCATGGGCTGGACCGGTGGTTACGTATTATTAGCCTTGCTGTTGGCGCCCTATTTACGCAAGTTTGGCAAGTTTACGGTGCCAGACTTTGTGGGCGATCGTTATTATTCTAAAGTGGCCCGCGTGGTTGCTGTGATCTGCGTTATGTTTATCTCGTTTACCTATATTGCCGGCCAAATGCGCGGCACCGGTATTGTTTTCTCACGCTTTCTTCAAGTTGAGATTGATACTGGCGTGATGATTGGCATGGCGGTGGTGTTTGTATATGCGGTGTTGGGTGGTATGAAGGGTATTACCTACACTCAAGTGGCGCAGTATTGTGTGATGATCTTTGCGTTTACCGTGCCAGCCTTGTTTTTAACCTTTTCTATGACCGGTCATTTATTGCCTCAAACTGGCCTTGGAGCGACATTAGCTAATGGCGAGACCGTATTAGGCCATTTAGACGGTTTGGTCTCTGAGTTGGGCTTCTCAAGTTTTACCGAAGGTAGTAAAAGCAGTATTGATATGTTCTTTATTACAGCTTCGTTAATGTTTGGCACGGCAGGCTTGCCCCATGTCATCGTCCGATTTTTTACCGTGCCACGGGTACGCGATGCGCGTATTTCTGCGGCCTGGGCATTGGTATTTATTGCTTTACTGTACTCGTCTATACCAGCAGTGGCAGCGTTTAGCCGTATCAACTTAATTGAGACAGTTAATGGTGTGGATAATCAGGGTACGCTCTACGAAGAAATGCCGCAGTGGTTTAAAAAGTGGGAAAATGCCGGTCTAATCGCTTGGTATGATCACAATGCCGATGGCCGCACCCAGTATGCGGCGGGCGATGCATTTACCGGCCGACAACATAAGCCTATTTATTGGGGTGCTGCGGATGATACCGTGGCGCGCAACTTTTATTACAATCAGCGCCATGTGGTTAATCCCAGTGATGGGTCATTTGACCCAGAAGTGCAGCCGTTTGCCAACGAAATCTATGTTGACCCTGATATTATGGTGTTGGCCAACCCAGAAATAGCTGAGTTGCCCGATTGGGTGATAGCTCTCATCGCGGCAGGCGCAATGGCCGCCGCTCTGTCCACCGCAGCGGGTTTGTTGTTGGTCATCGCGACGGCAGTTTCCCACGATTTATTAAAGAAAACCTTTCGACCCAATATGTCTGATCGCCAGGAGCTGATGGCGGCTCGACTCGCCGCCATGGTGGCCGTTGTGATTGCCGGTTATGTGGGTATGCATCCACCGGATTACGTGGCTGCGGTGGTGGCGCTGGCCTTTGGTTTGGCTTGCGCATCGTTTTTCCCAGTGATCATCATGGGTATCTTCTACCAGCGTATGAATAAATATGGGGCTATTAGTGGCATGTTGGTCGGTTTGTTCTCAACCCTAGGTTATATTGTTTATTTCAAATTCTTTGGTGGCGACCCAGAAGACTGGTTGTTAGGTATTTCGCCAGAGGGTTTTGGTGCCATGGGTATGATGCTTAACTTTATTGTGGCTTACCTTGTGGCCCATTTGACGCCCCAGCCGCCCAAACATATTCAGCAGATGGTGCAGGATATTAGGGTGCCCCGAAACAGCGGTTCGGCCTACTACTAACTCCCTATGCTTACAGATAATACCTTCAATGCCGATGTTCTGCCGTTTAGCTTGCTTGATGAGGAAGAACACCGGTTGTTGCAAGATAACTTGGACATTGGCTACTACCAAGCCGGTGAGGCCATTATTAAAACAGGTGATGTGCCCGAAGGCCTGTGTATTATTCTCAAGGGCTGTGTCAGTGAGCTTGATGTCCGGTCCCACGATGACCGACATGGTCACACCTTTGTGCATTACACCGCTAATGAATACTTTGGCGCTTGGTCGGCCCTTAGGGGGCGGGCGATCCATGATTTTGTAGCCGATGAAGAAACCATTTGCTACATTTTGCCCACCAAAATATTACTCGATTTGATTTACCGCAGCCCCGCTTTTGGCGAATTTTTTAACAAAAACCTGTCACTCCAAAATGAGCTGCTAGAACATAAAAACGACACCCTCAACATGACCGAGTTCATGTTAGCCCGAATTGATAACTCGTGTATGCGGGCGACATCGGTGTTGCCAGACGGCACCGATTTGGAGGCTGCAACGCGCTACATGAGTGAAGAGCAAGTGGACTGTGCCTTGGTAAAACGAGGTAAACGTTACGGTATGGTTACCCGCACAGATTTACTCAACGCGATCGTGTTAGACCAGCAACCACTAACCGCCGACGTGCAGGCCATTGCTAATTTTCGTCTCATCACGGTGGAATCGGGCGACTATTTGTTTAATGCGCTGATTTTAATGACCTTGCACCAGATTGATCGAGTGGTGGTGATGCAGGGGTCCGAGCTGCGTGGCATTATCGATTTAGCGGACACTTTGAGTTATTTCTCCAGCCACTCCCACGTGGTGGGTTTGCGCATTGAGAGAGCATCAAGTATCGATGAACTCAAGGCGGCTGCAGGGGATATGGGTGACCTGATTCGGTCTTTGTACTTGCAGGGTGTCAAGGTTCGATTTGCCATGGATCTACTGGCGGCGTTAAATAAACGCTTGATGTCGAAGTTGTTCAATTTGATTGTGCCGGAAAGCGTTTTACCCCATGTCTGTCTGGTGGTGATGGGTAGCGAAGGCCGTGGTGAGCAAATTGTCAAAACTGATCAAGACAACGGCCTTATTACCCGAGACGGTCTAGATTGGCCAGAACAGCAAAAATCACTCGAGTATTTCACGCAAATGTTAGTGGAGTTAGGGTTTCCTCTGTGCCCGGGTAACGTCATGGTAAGTAACCCATTTTGGGTATTACCTATTAGTGAGTGGACGCAACGGTCTCGTGATTGGGTGGCCATGGGTGATACAGACAGTTTGCTCAACTTGGCGATTGCTGTTGACGCTTATCCGGTGGCGGGTAATAAGGCGATTTACAAAACTAGTCGTAATTGGTTGTTGCGAGAATTGCGCCATAAACAGCGCTTCTTATCAGCTTTTGCAGAAGTCGCCTTGGTGTTTACTACCCCGTTAACGTTTTTAGGCGGTATTCGCGACCGGGCCGCAGGTGTAGATGTTAAAAAAGGCGGTATTTTCCCTATAGTACAGGGGGTTCGAGTGCTGGCGTTGCAATACCAGGTGGCCGAAAACAATACCTATCGGCGTATTGAAGCGTTAATCAAGCTTGGTGTTATCCCACCTCAGTTGGGCACTGAATTAATGGAGTCCTTCTCCATATTACAGTGGTTTAGGCTAGCGCACCATGTGCATCAACAAGAGTTACAGCAAGCCGGAGAGTCTGTTGTATTGGATAATGCGGTTGATCTGGATTCATTGGATCGGTTGGAGAAAGACTTGTTAAGGCAGTCGTTTCAGGTGGTGAAAGACTTCAAAAAACACCTGTCTTTACGTTATCGCTTAGGGGGAGGTATCTAGTATGCTGCGTAGACGCCTCAGGCGGGCAAGGGATCATTGGCGCTTACGCAAACGAGACACCAATAGCCGCTGGTTGGGCCTGTTTCAGCGTTATCAAGGTGCTGAGCTAGTGTCTTTAGACATTGAAACTACCAGCTTAGATGTCGCTAAAGCCAGCGTGCTGTCCATTGGTGCGGTGGTGATCAGAGGTAACCGAGTGCTCACCAGCGAAAAGCTAAGTCTCACCATAGCGCCGCCAGTAGAATTACCACGAGAATCCGTTAAAATACATAAGTTAAGGCGTATCGATTTAGATGCTGGAATACCCTTAGCTCAAGCCTTAGAGCAGCTATTGTTGTTTGTGGGTAATCGCCCTATAGTGGGATACAATATCGCTTACGATGTTGCAGTGTTGGATCGTCACATGCGGCCTAGCCTAGGGTTTGGTCTGCCGAATATGACCCTTGATGTGATGCAAATGTATCGAAAAAAAGCCACTATGAGTGGTGCCAGTGAGTTTCAACTGGATTTGAGCTTTGCAGCCATCGCAGGTGCTTTGTCGGTGCCGATTTTAGGTCGTCATACGGCGCTGGGCGATGCCACCACCACGGCGCTTATTTATGTGCGTATGAAGTGTGTTTAGTTCATCGTTAAGTCAAAGTTAAGGTGATGAATTGATTGGGATTTACGTCTCGTTCACCTTTCATTACACTGGGGTAACATTTCTGCCATTGAATATCGTTACAAACAACGTTATTTTCAGATTGATAAGTTAGAATAGGTGAAATATATGGGCAGTGCAGCGGCGATTGAGCTTGATGCAGAGTTAACCATAGCGCAAGTCGAGACATGGCATCAACGGTTGGCCATGGACGATCTGGACCCGAGTGGTGTAATGATCGATGCGACCAAACTAGACCGGGTAGATGCCGCAGGCTTGCAATTACTGGTGGCCTTTAGGGCGGCTTGCAAGATTAAGGGTGTTTCAGTGGCCGTGTTTAACGTGCCTAAACCCATACAAGAATTAATACGTGTAGCTGGATTAAGCCAAGCGCTTAGTTAGAAAAATGTATTTAAATAAATACCGAGCGCTCTCGTTGGTCGAGAGCCTCACTTAAATTTTTTAAAAGTGGAGTAGATCGATGACAAAAATACTGGCAGTGGATGACTCTGCGTCAATGCGCCAGATGGTGGTTTTTACCTTGCAAAGTGCTGGCTATGAGGTGGTGGAAGCCAGTGACGGTCAAAAAGCACTCGATATTGCTAAAGGTACATCATTTGATTTGGTTTTAAGTGACGTCAATATGCCAGTCATGGATGGTATTGAATTGGTGAGGGAGTTGCGTCAAATCGATGCCTACAAATACACACCTATCCTGATGTTAACCACAGAAACGGCAGGCGATAAAAAAATGGCGGGTAAAAACGCTGGTGCCACGGGTTGGGTAGTGAAGCCATTTAATCCCGACAAGCTGTTGGCCACCATCAAAAAAGTTACCGGGTAAGTATAGTTAGTGATTGGTGCGCTAACGTCTCGGTTCAATAAAGGGTTATGTCATGAGTATTGATCTCAGCCAGTTTCACGCTGTCTTTTTTGAAGAAAGTTTTGAAGGCTTGGAGTTGATGGAAACATCACTGCTCGAATTGGATGTGGATGCCCCGGACAGTGAGCAAATAAACACCATTTTTCGTGCCGCCCACTCCATTAAGGGTGGTAGTGGTACCTTTGGGTTTGTTCAAGTGGCTGAGTTTACGCACATCCTCGAGACCTTACTGGATAGAATACGCGATGGTGATCAATCCATTGACCCAGACGGTATCGAATTGTTTTTGCAGTCAGTGGACTGTTTGCGTGGCTTGCTCGAAGGCTTACAAGCAGAAACTGAACCAGACACAACAAGGGCAAAGCAGTTAGCTGGCGTATTCCAGGCCGTGCTTGACGGTGGTTCCTACGCCGACAGTGCAAATGTGGTTAAAACCAATGCCATCACTGGTGCGCCACTTGATGCGCCAACAGGGTCACCAGAACCTACGCTTAGCGATGTCACTCCGACGAGCTCGGGGACACGTAAGCAAATTGGTTTTAGTATTGTCTTTAAGCCGGAAGAGGACATGTTAAAAGGCGGTAATGATCCAGTCAGAATGTTACGTGAGTTGGCTACCTTAGGTGACATTACCAGCCACGCTAATACCGACCAAGTGCCAGATTTTGATCAGCTGGTGGTTGATCACTGTTACTTAAGTTGGGATATCGAGCTACTAACGACCTGTGAAATTGACGATATCGAAGAGGTGTTTGAGTGGGTCGAAGACGAATGTGAACTGTCTATTACGCCTATTTATGCCGACATCTCTAGCGCTACCGAACAACATTATAGCAACTCCCAAGACGATGCGATCGACAAAAAAATACAGCAAGCCACGGCCGACGGCCAGCGCTTAGTGATGCCATCTGGGCCCTTGCCCAGTTTGGATAATCTGCAATTGGCTGGCCCTGGAGACGTAGCAAATAACCTGCCTAACTCAACGCCAGCGGTGCCGTCAGTAGAAGTGGCAGCGGCCAAACCTGCGCCTCCAACCCAACCCAAATCGACAGCCAAGCCAAAAGCTGCCAAAGTCGAAGCGAGTTCCATTCGTGTGGGGATTGATAAGGTGGATAGCCTCATTAACCTGGTTGGCGAATTAGTCATCACTCAATCGATGTTGGGTCAAATGGGCTCAGCAGGCGATTCCATTACTGATGAACACATTGGCAACTTACGTGAAGGTTTAGTGCAGCTTGAGCAGAACACGCGCGAGTTGCAAGACAGCGTCATGCGCATTCGTATGTTGCCTATTAGTTTCACCTTTAACCGTTTTCCTCGTATGGTGAGGGATATTAGTATTCAGTTAGGTAAACAAGTCCAGTTAGAACTTAGTGGTGAGAACACTGAGCTTGATAAAACGGTAATGGAAAAGATCAGTGACCCCATGGTGCACTTGATTCGTAATGCACTAGATCATGGCATCGAAATGCCTGACCAACGTAAAGCTGCAGGTAAACCTGAGGTGGGCACCATTGTGCTTAATGCCTTCCATCAGGGCGGTAATATTGTTATTGAAATGACCGATGACGGTGGTGGCATTGATACCGAACGATTACTGACCAAGGCCCGAAATAATGGCTTGGTGGGCGAAAACGAACAACTCACGCAAGAACAAAAGCTAGACTTACTGTTCTCGCCAGGGTTATCGACGGTTGAAGAAGTCAGTGACTTGTCCGGTCGTGGTGTGGGCATGGATGTGGTACGCCGTAACATACAAGAACTCAGTGGTTCGGTCGAGGTGTCGACAGAGATGGGTGTGGGCAGTACCTTCCGTATTCGCTTGCCATTGACCTTGGCGATATTGGATGGACAGTTAGTAACCGTTGCAGATCAAACGTATATCTTCCCGTTGGTATCGATCAGCGAATCGTTACAAATTGACTCAGCCAAAGTAAATAACGTGGCCGGTGGTAGCGATGTGTACAATTTACGTGACGAATATATTCCCATACTGTGCTTAGACCGGTTGTTTGGGTTGCGCCAAGAGGCCAAGGTTTTACAAGACAGCTTACTAGTAGTGGTTGAGTCTGAAGGTCAAAAAGTGGGTGTGGTGGTGGACGAACTATTGGCCCAACAGCAGGTGGTAATCAAGAGTTTGGAAGAAAACTATACGCGGGTTCAAGGCGTTTCTGGCGCTACCATATTGGGTGACGGTACCGTAGCGATGATTGTAGATGCGTTAGGTTTGTCAGGTTTGGCAGGTAATGAAATTGCTGCCGCACAAAAAATGGCTATCGAAGCCGTAGCTTAGGAAAAAATTATGGAAGCTGCTAAGCAAGACGCCGCGCAAAGCATGATACAACAAACTGCAGCCATGGTTGATCAAGCTAATGATGAGGATTTTGAAGATCAACAACAGTACCTTACCTTTTTGATGCAAGGCGAAGAGTACGGTGTCGACATTCTTAATGTGCAAGAAATTCGTGGCTGGGGCAATGTCGCGCCGATTCCTAATGCCCCTAAACATGTGAGTGGCGTGATCAACTTACGTGGTGCCATTGTGCCGGTCATCGATTTACGATTGCTGTTTGAACTGGGCGATGCTAACTACGATGAAAATACCGTCGTCATCGTGCTTAAAGTGGCTACCGAAAATGTAAATCGGATTATGGGTATTGTGGTTGATGCTGTATCCGATGTATTTAGCTTAACACTGGCCGATAAACGCCCACCTCCAAATGTCAATCAAGGGGTGAGCCATAGCTATATCGATGGCTTAACCGAAGTTAAGGGTAAGATGGTTATTTTATTGGATAGTGAGCGCTTGTTGTATTTGGAAAAAAACAACTAGTCAGGCGTTATTGACGTTAGCTAGGGAAGCGATACTTTGAATCAAGTTATTAACAACATAGCCAATGTGGACCCCAATGTTCGGGAATTTCACATGACTAAAAAAAACTTCAACACCATCAGCGATGTTATCTACCAACACGCGGGTATTGTACTCAAAGAAATTAAAGAAGACATGGTGTACAGTCGTGTCTCCCGGCGTATACGAAAAACTGGCAGCCGCGGTTTTGACGACTATTTAAAACTTGCCTTAGCCACCGGTAGTGACGAATTTACCCATTTTGTAAATGCCATTACCACAAATCTGACGTCCTTTTTTCGTGAGTCCCATCACTTTGATTTTATTAAACAAACGGCGCTACCGGGCTGGAAAGCAACCGCTGGCCGTCAACGATTGAGGATATGGTCGGCAGGTAGCTCCACAGGCGAAGAAGCCTACTCCATTGCCATGACATTGGCTGACCAAGTGCCCAAAAGTTGGGACACTAAAATATTAGCCACGGATGTAGACACTAACGTTGTGGCTCAGGGTAAGAGTGGTATTTACACCCAAGAACGTATCACCGGCCTCAGTAAGAGTCTAGTCAGCCAGCATTTCGATAAGGTTAATGTGGATGGCGCTCAAAAAGTGCAAGTGAAGCAAAACTTACGTGACATGGCCTTTTTTAAGCCGTTAAACTTACTTCAAGCGTGGCCTATGAGTGGCCAGTTTGACATGATTTTTTGCCGTAACGTAGTCATTTATTTTGATAAGCCAACTCAAAAAGTGTTGTTTGATCGGTTTGCCGAATTGCTGGTGCCAGGTGGGTATCTGATTATTGGGCATTCTGAGAGCATGTATAAGTTATCCGATCGATTTACCCCTATCGGTAACACCACCTATAGGAAAATTAAGTGACAGGGATAGCTCAAAATAACAGAACACTGCCACCTCCACTGGCAGGTTTTGAGTCGGTTAAACGCTATTGGGACAACGCCATGGCTATTTCGTCGGCTAAGTTGATGCCCGGTGAAGTGTATGTGTCTGGCGAAGATGAAATGATTATGACGGTGTTGGGGTCATGTGTTTCTGCCTGTATACGCAACCCTCGTACTAATATAGGTGGCATGAATCACTTTATGTTGCCGCAAATGGGCGCCAGTGCCTCCATGTTGACCCTCGACGGCACCGCAGCCCGTTACGGTAACTGGGCCATGGAAGTGCTGATTAACGAAATTTTAAAATACGGCGGTAGTAAGCGTGATCTAGAGGTAAAGTTGTTTGGCGGCGGCAAAGTGCTCGACAATATGACCATGGATATCGGCAAACGTAATATCGACTTTGTATTTTCCTTTTTGGATAAAGAGGGCATAGACATCGTCGCCCATGATGTGGGCGATCGTTTTCCGCGTAAGTTACTCTACTTTCCACATACCGGCAAGGTTCGCGTACGTAAGCTGCAGAGCACTAACCAGGCCACCGTTGTACGGCGTGAAGCGGCTTACCTTAATGACATTAAAACGGCTCCTAGGGATGGCGACATTGATCTGTTTTAACCACTGGAGAAGAAACACTTGAAGTTAATTTCTGTGCTAGTGATTGATGACTCTGCGCTTATGCGCAAGTTGCTAACCGACATTATTAACGCTGACCCAGGTATGGAAGTGGTGGGTGTGGCCGAAGATCCCTATGTTGCACGTGATCAAATTAAGTTGCTTAATCCCGATGTGTTAACCCTCGACATTGAAATGCCAAAAATGAATGGCATCACCTTCTTGCGCAATTTGATGCGCTTAAGGCCCATGCCGGTGGTGATGGTGTCTACCCTGACTGAAAAGGGAGCATCGGCAACCTTGGAGTCAATGGAGTTGGGTGCTTTAGATTACGTGGCTAAATCGACCTTGCAAGAAGATCGAGGTATTGCCAAATTTTCTAAAATGGTGCTTGAAAAAGTGCTCATGGCATCGCAGGCTAACGTCAATGCGTTAGCAAAAAGTAGTTTGTTAGGGCGTGGTGATGGCGGTAAACCAAAACAGGTGCATTATTCTGGGGTGGTGAAATCCACCAGTATTATCGCTATAGGGTCCTCTACCGGTGGCACTGAAGCTTTGAACCAAGTGTTGTCGGTGATGCCAGCAGAGTCCCCCCCCATACTTATTGCCCAACACATCCCCCCTACCTTTAGTACGTCGTTGGCAAGGCGTCTTAATGAAGCTTCCGCCATGACCGTGGTCGAAGCAAGTGATGGCATGGAAGTTAAAAAGGGCCACGCGTATTTGGCCCCGGGCAACTTTCACTTGGCCATTCGGCGCCGTGGGCATGGTTATATTTGCCGCATAATACACACCGAAAAAGTTAACCGGCATAGGCCTTCCGTGGATGTATTGTTTGATTCAATGGTGAAAGAAGTGGGCAAACATGCGACCGGGGTTATTTTGACGGGCATGGGCGCAGATGGCGCTCAAGGCCTATTGCGCATGCGCGAGGCCGGTTGCCATACCATTGGCCAGGACGAAGCTTCTAGTGTGGTTTATGGTATGCCCCGGGCGGCCAAAGAATTGGGAGCTGTTGAATTTGAATTGCCTCTAGCCAAAATTCCGAGCAAGATGCTGCGGCTTTCTAGTAAACCAAAATTGTAGTCACAGCAGAAAAATCATGCAAGTCTGGGCCGTAGCAAATCAAAAAGGTGGGGTTGGAAAAACCACTAGCGTAGTGACCTTAGCTGGCTTATTGGCTCAGCAAGGTCACCGGGTGCTGGTGGTTGATTTAGACCCCCATGGCTCCTTAACCGCGTACTTTGGCCACGATCCAGACACCATGCAAGAGTCGGTTTACGATTTGTTTATTGACCCAAATCAGGCCGCATCCAGCTTGTTGATACCGACTAATTTGCCAAATTTGACGCTGTTGCCTGCCAGCAGTCGTATGGCTGCACTCGAACGTCAAGCCGGTCAATTAGATGGCATGGGTTTGGTGATGCAGCGCGCACTGGCACAAGTCGATACTCTCTTTGATTACGTGCTTATTGATAGTCCACCCATCTTAGGTGTGGCCATGATTAATGCCTTAGCGGCCTGCGAATTGTTGCTCATGCCAGTGCAAACAGAATTTTTGGCCATCAAGGGATTGATGCGTATGTCCAAGAGCCTGGATTTAGTATTAAAAACTCGACACCAACAATTGCAGGCCTTAGTGTTGCCCACCATGTACGACCGACGTACCAAATCGTCTATCCAAAGTTTACGTATAATTAGAGCAGAATTTGGCGAGCGCGTGTCCCATGCCTTGATTCCTATTGATACTCAGTTTCGTAATGCCAGTTCTGCAGGTAAAGTGCCCAGTGTACACAATCATTTGGCCCGCGGTGTTCAAGCCTATGACTTGTTGCTCACGCAACTACAGCGTAAGCGTCAGCAAATTCCACAATGGAGAGTGGGCTAGTTATGTCTGCTTCTGAAGATGACGCGGTGTTACTGGATTACTTGTCTAGTTTATTGCTGGTGCCAGAAGCTGAACCAGTACCCGTGCTCCAGCCCTGTCTCAAAGTAATGTTAGGCCATCAGGCTTTGTTGCTGCCTTTAACTGAGCTAGGTGGCATGCAAGCGGTATGCGGACCCCTGACTAAGATATCTCCTAATCAGTGGCGTTTGGACCCATACAGTGAGCTTGAATTGTTCGACTTACGTGGTGTGCTTGGCCTTGAGGCTTGCGACTACACAGACGCGGACTGGCAAGGCCATAGTCTAAAATTAAAAAATGGCCAACACAGTGTGTTAGTTGATCAAATTATCGGGCCGCAAAAGTCGACTGCAAGCCAAGTTTGGCAGCAATTTAATGGTCTAGGTTATACATTGGTATCAGGTTAACTACCAATTTTGTATTAAACAGATATAATCAATCGCCTTAATATACAATGAGCGTGTGATCTGTGCTGTCGTCCCCAACATCCCCCTGTGATTTGTTGCTTACCCAAGAGTTGGCGTGCGAGCGGGATGATCGCTGTCTGTATCGGCAGTTAAATTGGACTGTTAAGCGTGGTGACTTGTGGCACATTAAAGGCCAAAATGGTGCCGGTAAAACCACCTTGCTGCGACAGATCGCAGGCTTGCACCCCATTGATAGTGGTCGCATTGTCTGGTGCAACAAAGGCTTAAAAATGATCTATTTAGGCCATAAACTAGGCCTAAAAGAGCAACTAACTGCCAATGAAAACCTGGCTTGGCTAGCCGCCTTAGATGGTGGCTCAAGCCAAGCACAGCGTTACGCTGCATTGGCCACCGTGGGCCTTCGAGGCTACGAAGAAAACCTTGTAGCACACCTGTCAGCCGGTCAAAAGCGGCGTGTGGCGCTGGCTCGGTTGCAACTGTGTAATGCCGACCTATGGTTATTAGACGAACCATTTACTTCTTTGGATCAACAAGGGGTGATTGATGAGCAAGCGTGGTTGGAGCAGCATAGGGAGGCAGGTGGCGCAGTGCTCATGACCAGCCACCAAGATCTCAGTTTGCCGCAGGTGAAAACACTCGATTTATGTCAATTTTCGGGCGTCAATGATGGGCTAGTCGAGTGGGCGTCATGATGGGGTTTATGCTCACTATTATTCGCCGTGACTTATTGCTCATCGCCAGACAACCGGCAGAACTGATTAATCCCCTGGTGTTTTTCGTCTTAGTAGTGGCCTTGTTTCCGTTAGGTGTCAGCCCTGAGGCGTCGATTTTGTCACAAACCGCCGCCGGCGTAATTTGGGTCGCCGCCATGTTGGCCACCCTGTTATCCCTGGAGTTGTTATTTAAATTGGATCATGAGGATGGCAGTCTAGAACAACTGTTGCTGGCACCTTACCCGAGTTGGAGTTTGGTGTTGGCAAAGGTCATAGTGCATTGGTTGGTGAGTGGGTTGCCGTTGGTGTTATTGTCGCCACTGATTGCCAGTATGTTGTTCTTGCCAAGCCAAGCCTTGCCCAGCCTAATGTTAAGTTTACTTGTGGGCACACCTACCTTGAGTTTATTGGGGGCGATTGGTGCCGCATTGGTCACAGGGGTACGCGGCGGGGGTATGTTATTGACCTTGTTAATCCTGCCCTTGTACGTGCCGGTGATTATTTTTGGTGCAGCCAGTGTGGCAGCCGGCGCCCAAGGTTTGCCCATTGATGGCTATATGGCATTGTTGGGAGCAATGTTGGTATTTGCTTTAATGATCACCCCCTGGGCTGCTAGTGCAGCGTTAAAATTGTGAGAATAATACTATGATTAGTCTAGATTGGCGTATGCCACGGTGGTTTCACCAGATGGGGTCACCGAAGTGGTTTTATGCGTGGGGTGGTCGATTACAGCCTTGGTTTGCCTTGGCGGCGTTAACTTTATTGGGCGGGGGCATGATTTGGGGTTTGGCATTTGCACCTGCTGATTATCAACAAGGCAATAGTTTCCGTATTATGTATGTGCATGTGCCGGCGGCTATTTTATCGCAATCCATCTTCGTGAGTATGGCGATTGCCGGAGCCATTGGTATTATTTGGAAAATGAAAGTGGCCTTTATGGTGGCACGTAGTTGTATCGCTATTGGTGCTACCTTCACGGCCATTGCGCTGCTTACGGGTGCCATTTGGGGTAAGCCCACGTGGGGCACCTATTGGGTATGGGATGCTCGCCTAACGTCAACCTTGGTGTTGTTGTTTTTATATGCTGGAGTTATGGCCCTCAACCAAGCCATTAGTGAGCGTCAAACCGCCGGGAAAGCGACCGCTATATTAGCCCTTGTAGGCACCATAAATATCCCTATTATTAAGTACTCAGTGGAGTGGTGGAATACCTTGCACCAAAGTTCGAGTTTTAGTTTAACCGCAAAACCAACCATGCCTGCGGAAATGTATGCGCCCTTGTTATTAACAGTATTGGGGAGCTATTGTTTGTTTGCCTTGTTGGTATTGATGCGCACTCGCACGCAAATTTTGCAGACTCAAAGCCAAGCTAAATGGCTCACCCAACACCCTGACATAGAAGGAGTTTAGGTATGTTTTTTAATTCGTTTGAAGACTTGTGGGTGATGTCGGGGCATGGTGCTTTTGTTTGGTCTTGTTATGGCTTGTTTGTGGGGTTGCTGGCACTCAATGTGTGGCATAGCCGCAGCCAGCGTGCCAAGGCCTTGAAGCAAGTGCGAGCCATCGCTCGGAGGGTGAAATAATGGCCATGGTCCCTAAACGACGTAACAAGCTGTTGATCATAGTCGGTCTTGTGAGCGGCGTGGCAATTCTTGTGTCGCTGGTATTGTATGCCTTGTCACAAAATATCAATCTGTTCTTCTCACCGTCTGATATGGCGCAGGGCAAGGCGCCCATTGAAAAACGCATAAGGGCAGGTGGCATGGTGCGCGAAGGTAGCTTAGCGCGGGCTGGCGATAGCCTAAAGGTGAGCTTTTTGATTACCGACTTTGTGGAAGATGTGAGTGTCACTTACGAAGGTATATTGCCCGATTTATTTCGTGAAGGTCAGGGCATTGTGGCGCAAGGTAAACTCAATAGCCAAGGGGTGTTTGTGGCCGATGAGGTGTTAGCCAAGCACGATGAAAAGTACATGCCGCCAGAAGTCACGCAAGCCCTTAACGATGCGCAGTTACAAACGCAACAAAAAACTCAAAACACGGAGCTAAATCAATGATTCCAGAGATTGGTCACATGGCACTCATCTTGGCTCTGTTGTTTGCCTTGAGCCTGAGTTTTCTACCTATGCTGGGGTCTTATAACGGTCAAATTCGACTCATGAGCGCCGCAAAACCGTTAGCTATTGGACAAGGTGTGATGCTGTTTATCGCCTTTGCCATGTTAGTCATGGCCTTTGCTCAAGATGATTTTAGTGTGCGTTATGTGGCGCAAAATTCCAATACCGCGTTACCGATGCAGTACAAAATTAGCGCGGTTTGGGGTGGGCATGAAGGCTCGTTGCTATTGTGGGTGGTGATTTTGGGGTTTTGGACCATGGCGGTGAGTCTGCTCAGCAAGAGTTTGCCGTTGATAATGCAAGCCAGAGTGTTGTCGGTGATGGGTATGATTGGTGTGGGCTTTATTTTGTTCACCCTGTGGACTAGTAACCCTTTTTGGCGTTTATTGCCAGAAGCGGCCGTGCAAGGGGCCGATCTCAACCCATTGTTGCAAGATTTTGGCCTTATTGTTCATCCGCCCATGTTGTATATGGGTTATGTGGGTTTTTCGGTGGCCTTTGCGTTTGCTATCGCGGCTTTGTTAGATGGTCAGTATGACGCCGCTTGGGTGCGCTGGTCACGGCCTTGGACCAGCGTGGCATGGGCGTTTTTAACCGCAGGCATCGCCTTGGGTAGCTGGTGGGCTTATTACGAGCTTGGTTGGGGCGGTTGGTGGTTTTGGGACCCCGTAGAAAACGCATCCTTTATGCCATGGTTAGTGGGCACCGCCTTACTGCATTCGTTAGCGGTATCCGAAAAACGCGGTTTGTTTAAAAACTGGACCCTGCTATTGGCTATTCTTGCCTTTAGCCTGAGTTTGTTAGGCACCTTCTTGGTGCGCTCCGGGGTATTAACCTCGGTGCATGCGTTTGCCTCAGACCCGGATCGTGGTTATTTTGTGTTGGTGCTATTGGCGATTACCGTAGGTGGTTCGTTATTACTGTTTGCGATACGGGCCAGTACTGTTTCCAGTCGCGTGGGATATCGTTTCTGGTCGCGGGAAACCTTCTTGTTGTCCAATAATGTGATTTTAGTAGTCGCTGCACTGACGGTGTTATTAGGTACCCTATATCCTTTGTTATTGGATGCCTTGGGTGGTGGCAAAATTTCCGTCGGCCCGCCGTATTTCAACGCCGCTTTTGTGCCCTTAATGGTGTTGTTAATTATCGCTATGGGTTTAGGCTTAGGCGCCAAATGGAAAACCATTAACCCGCGCGAACTGACCCGCTCCTTGACCTCGCCTGCGCTTATTGCGGTGGTGCTGGGTGTTGCCTTTCCATTTGTCTATGACGGCCAATTTAACCCGAGCACGGCCTTGGCTGCAGCTTTGTTAATTTGGTTGTTATTGGCCTCCTCGGTCGATCTTAAGCGCCGGGTAAGACACCAAGGTTGGTGGCGTGGTTTGCGGCAGTTAAATCCGGGTTACTATGGCATGCTGTTAGCCCATGTGGGCATTGGCGTCACGGCTTTGGGGATTGCCGTTGTGAGCCATTATGACCAGCAAGAAGA
Organism: Oceanospirillaceae bacterium; assembly: GCA_003523085.1. GTDB lineage: Bacteria > Pseudomonadota > Gammaproteobacteria > Pseudomonadales > Balneatricaceae > Njordibacter. The sequence goes on from DPHD01000048.1 coordinate 24,879, forward strand.
CGTCTACATGGCGATTGGTGATGAGGTTCAGTTGGGCCAGTATGAGTTTATATTTACCCAGGTGAGCGATGTAGAAGGTCCCAATTACAGCGCTGTGCAGGGTCACGTGACCGTATTGAAGGGTGGCCAACTGGTAGCTCAATTGTTGCCCCAAAAGCGCAACTATCACAGCCGTAATCAAGTCATGACCGAGGCGGCTATTGATGCTGCATTAAGTCGTGATATCTATGTTGCCATGGGTGAACCCCTTGAAAACAACGCCTGGGCCATGCGCTTACACGTCAAACCTATGATTAGATGGATCTGGCTGGGTGGCTTGATGATGGCCTTAGGTGGCGTGTTAGCGGTGTGGGATAAGCGTTACCGTCGTCGACGTGTCGACACTAATCCATCACTTCAAACCGCACCGGCCCTAGGAGAATAATATGGTACATCAACCTCAAACGACTCCCCCTACAGGGTCAGCGACACGGCAGCGTCTGTTGCTTGTGTTACCTATGTTGTTGGCCTTTGCTTTAGGCTTGTTTTTGTATCATGGTATCGGTAAAGACCCCAATGCCATGCCGTCTAGTTTAATTGGTAGTCAGGTGCCCACGTTTGCCGGTGAAACCTTGTTGGCGCCCATCACTACCGTCACTCAGGCCGACCTGCTAGGGCAGCCGGCACTGATTAACGTATGGGCTACATGGTGTCCTACCTGCCGCGCCGAACATGAATTTTTAAACCAGATTGCAAGCCAGGAAGGGGTGCGAATCTTTGGAGTTAACTATCACGATCAGCGTGCATCGGCCCAACAATGGTTGTTGGAGTTGGGCAACCCCTATGTGTTTTCAATCTTTGACCCAAACGGTGTTGTCGGTATTGAGTTGGGTGTTGTGGGTGCGCCAGAGACCTACCTTATTGACGCCCAAGGTAAGGTTATCGATAAACTAACAGGTGAACTCAATGAACGCACTTGGCCGCCACTGCGGGACCAGTATTTAGCCTTACCAGCGGGAGTCGATAATGGGCAATAGTATGGGCTTTGGCTTGGTAAAGGCGCTGATATTGATGCTGCTGTTAGCAGCCAACGGATCTTTCGCCAGTATAGAAACCTATCAGTTCACGCAGCCAGAAATGGCGCAGCGTTTTAACGACTTAACCACAGTGCTTCGTTGCCCTAAATGTCAAAACCAAAATTTGGCCGATTCAGATTCTATCATTGCCAAGGATTTACGTGCGCAAGTGCATAATTTACTTGAACAAAACCAGTCTAACGACCAAATCACTGATTTTATGGTGCAGCGCTACGGCGATTTTATACTCTACGACCCACCGTTCAAACGTTCAACTCTGGTGCTGTGGTTAGCGCCCATTGGTTTGTTATTGATTGGTTTGTCGATATTGTGGTTATTGGGCCGCAAACCTGCGACGCAGGCTGCCATGTTAACGCCTGATGAACAACAACAATTAAACGATTTACTGACATCAGAGCAGCAAAGAGAAACGCATCATGACTGAACTATGGGCAGCTATTGCCTTACTCTTGTGTATGGCTAGTGGTTTTGTTTGGTGGGCGCTTTGGCGTCCTGTGCCAGCACCACAAGACAGCAATAAACGACAACAACAAACCATTGGTTTGTATAAAACAAAACTGGCAGAGCTTGAGCAAGAGTTAGCCTCGGCCACCATCAGCCGCAGTGACTATGATCAGCGATTAGCGGAAACGCAGCGCACCTTATTGCTAGAAACACAGAATAAAGCAACCCTCAATACGTCCCGTGGTCAGTCACAGGGTGGTTTGATATTGGTATTTGTGGCCCTGGCACTGCCCGTAGCTGGCTTGCTAACCTACTTTGAATTGGGTGCTCACTCGAGCCTAGAACAGCGCGTTAATATGCAGCAAACCCGTGCAATAACCCAACAATCTGAGTCGTTACCACAGCTGATTGAAGCCCTTGGTGTGGCGTTGGAAAGTCAGCCAAATAATCCTGAAGGGTGGTATTTGTTAGCCAATAGCTATATGCAAAACGAGCAGACGCAACAAGGTATTGCCGCCTTTGAGCAGGCGTTGTCTAAGGTGCAACAAGACAGCGGTCAGCATGCGGCCTTGTTGGGTCAGTATGCTCAAGCCTTGTTCTTTAATGACGGTGACTTTAGCTCACGAGTCAACCAAGCCATTGCCAAGGCTTTAGCGCAGGACCCGCAAGATGTTTCGGCGTTAAGTTTATTGGGGATCCAAGCCTTTGAGGCACAAAACTACAATGCTGCAATTGGCTTTTGGCAGCGCGCCTTACCTCGAGCAGGTGAGGGTCAAGGTCAGTCTTCGTTGCAAGCGGGCATTGCCAGTGCACAACAAATGTTACAACAATCATCTGATCCAGGGGTGAGTATTGCAGTGACCGTTAACTTGGTAAACGGCTTGCAATTACCTGCTTCCGAACATGCGGTATTGTTTGTTTACGCCAAACAAGCGGGTCGGCCAATGCCTCTTTTTGCCACCAAACTGGATCCCAATAACTTGCCGTTAAATTTAACCCTAACCGATGCTATGGCATTACAAACAGGCAGCCATATCGGTAATTATCAAAGCTTGGATGTGATGGCCCATGTGGCCCTTGCAGGGGTGCCCGGACGCCAAGCCGGCGACCTAGTGAGCCCGTCGATTACTGTTTTGATTGGTAACGATAGCAAGGTAGATTTGACCATAGACCAAATCCTGAAGTAGTCTTGCAGGCTAACAACAATAATAGAGTCTCTGGATGCGCTTAAAAAGCATCAAATTAGCGGGTTTCAAATCATTTGTTGACCCCACCAAGGTCAACTTGCCGGGTAACTTGTGTGCCGTGGTTGGCCCCAATGGGTGCGGCAAATCGAATATCATCGATGCCGTACGTTGGGTCATGGGTGAAAGCTCGGCAAAAAATTTGCGTGGCGAAAGTGCCACCGATGTTATTTTTAATGGTTCCACCAGTCGTCAGCCCGTAGGGCAAGCCACCATTGAACTGATTTTTGACAACCACGACCGCACTTTGGCTGGCGAGTTTGCCAGCTACAACGAAGTTTCTATTCGGCGTAAAGTCACCCGCGAAGGCCAATCCACCTATTACCTCAACGGCCAAAAATGCCGTCGCCGCGATGTCACCGATTTATTTTTAGGCACTGGCCTTGGGCCTCGCAGTTATTCCATTATTGAACAGGGCATGATTTCACGCTTAATTGAGTCGCGGCCAGAAGAGTTGCGTATTTATATTGAAGAGGCGGCTGGCATCTCACGCTATAAAGAGCGCCGCCGTGATACCTCTAACCGTATTAGCCGTAGCCGCGAAAACCTTGAGCGTCTAGAAGACATTCGTGAAGAACTTGGGCGCCAATTGGAAACCCTCAAGCGCCAGGCTGCAGCTGCGCAACAGTATACCCAACTGAAGCAAGACGAACGGCAACACAAATCACAACTGGCAACCCTTCAATGGCGCGAGCTCAGGCAAAAGTTACTCGATCAACGTATTGGTATGGGGCGTATACAAGATGAAATTGTATTGCAGCGCAGTGAGCAAGACACCCGTTTAGCCCAGATCGACGTGCAAAAAGATGAACTGAGCATTTTGAATGACAGTTTCTCAGAGCAACAAGGTGAATTTTACCGTTTGGGCGCCGATATAGCGCGTCTAGAACAAACCATTGAACATCAACAACAGCAGCAGCAACAATGGCAAGCCGACATTACCGAGGCACAACAGCAGCTCCAGCGCCTCGATGATGCCTGCGCGGCTGACAGTAAAGAACTTAATCACCTACAGCAACAACAAGATCAGCTGGCCCCAGATACCGAGTTGGCGACGGAACAATTATTTGAAGCCGAGACGGCACAACAAAACAGCGAACAACAACGCCAGGCTTGGCAGCAACAGTGGCAACAAAAATCCGACGATCAGGCCCAGTTACAACGTTTGATTGAGGTAGCAAAAACCGCATTGTCACATCAACTACAACAAACCCAACAGATTGAACGAGACCAAACTAGAAATGCAGCAGAACTGGCGGCACTGGTACTGCCGGCAGATGATGAAACCCAGTTGCTGGATGAGCAATTGCAGGAGCTGTTATTGCTGAAAGAGACGCTCAGCGAGCAGGTGTCTGCATCTGAGCTGCAGCTACAGCAAGATCGAGACAACGAACGGCACATACAGCAGAGGTTAGATCAACTCAGTCAATCCTTGGGTGCCATCAACGGTCAGCTGTCTTCGTTGCAGCTGTTGTTGCAGGAGGCACAGCAAGGCGCTGCAGAAATCCCTGCGGCTTGGTCTAGCAGTGCAAGCAAACAACTGGTTGATAACATGCAAGTTGACGTTGGTTGGGAAGCCGCGGTAGAGCAGGTGCTACAGGATTGGTTAGCGAGTTATTTGTTGGCTGAACTGCCCACTAGTACCGACGCCGCTACCGATGTGGGGCATATGTTAGCGCAAGCCGAAGGCTTGACCTTGCTCGTGCCTGCAGCGCCATTGCCGGCCCTGGATGTTGCAATTGATGCACAGCGTCTGGTTGATAAAATTGCTGCGCCAACGCAATTGGCGGGCCTCATGGGTCACATCTACGTGGCTCAAGATTGGTGTGGCGCCCGTCAGCTGTTGGCGCGATTACCGCTGCACGCTAGTGTAGTGATGGCCGATGGGTTATGGCTGGGCCATGGTTGGTTACGTACGCCACCGCGTCAGGGTAGCAAAACAGGGTTATTAGAAAGAAAGCAGCAAGTGCAGGCCTTGCAGTCGCAGCAGGGTGAATTACAGGATTCCCACCAACAGACCGGCTTAGAGCTTGAGCACATACGTGGGGTGATTACTGAGCAAGACCAGCACTTGACTCAAGCTCGAGTGCAATTGCAAGCGGGCCAACACCAATGTCAGCAACAGCAGCAAGCCTTAGCTTTGCTTAAGCAACAACAGGATCAGGCCCTGGGGCAGCAGCAACGCCTGCAAGGTCGGCTGCATGAACACAACGAAAGATTGCAGCAGCTAGGTGACGATATGTCGCTATCACAAGAACAGTTAACTGAACATCAGTTAGCCCTAGAAGATGCGCAACAAGGGGTGCCGGAACTACATGCCCAAAAAGAGCTGTTGGATGCCGCATTGGCGCAAGATCGATTAAGTTTTAATCAAAAGCAACAGTTAGTGATTCAGCTGCAAGCACGTATGGATAGTGTGCAAGCTCAAACTAACAGCCTTACGCGCTCGTTACAGCGTTTGCAAGAGCAACAGGTTCAGTGGCGCCACAAGCAAGAAAAGGTGTGTAGTAGGGCCGGTGCCGGTGAGGATGTGACGAGCGGCGAGGCGGCCGAGCAATTAAGTCAGCAGCTAGAGGTACTGTTAGAGCAGCGCTTGTCTGCAGAAGCAGCCATGGAACAGCAACGTCATGGTATGGGTCAGGTTGAGCAGCAAGTACGCCAGCTTGAGCAACAACAATTGCGCCAAGAACAAGATGTAAGTCAGCGGCAAACACTATTACAAGAGCAGCGTTTGATAGAGCGTGAATTAGAAGTTAATGCCGATATTATTAAAGACACCATGTTGCAACAAAATATTTTGGTGGAAAAGCTGGCAGAAGTGTTGCCCGAAGAAGCCAGTCAGTCGCAGTTAAGCCAATTGTTGGATCAGTGTCAAAATCGTATCAAGCGATTGGGTGCTATTAACTTGGTGGCGATTGAAGAATATAAACAACAACAAGAGCGCAAGCTATTTTTAGACCAGCAGCATGAAGAATTAATTGAAGCGCTGGATAGTTTAGAGCAAGCAATTAATAAAATTGATAAAGAAACGCGAGCTCGATTTAAACAAACCTTCGACACAGTCAACGAAAGTTTAAACGCACTTTTCCCCAAAGTCTTTGGTGGCGGGCGAGCGTCCCTTGAACTCACCGATGACGATATGTTGTCGACCGGCGTGACCATCATGGCGCAACCACCGGGCAAACGAAATAGCAGTATCCATTTGTTGTCGGGTGGCGAGAAAGCCCTTACGGCTATTGCCTTGGTGTTCTCTATATTCCAGCTTAACCCGTCGCCTTTTTGTATGTTAGACGAAGTGGATGCGCCCCTAGATGATGCTAATGTAGAAAGGTATGCACGGTTAGTGAAAGAAATGTCGGCGCAAGTGCAGTTTATTTATATAAGCCACAATAAAATTGCTATGGAAATGGCGACGCAGTTGTTAGGGGTTACCATGCAGGAGTCCGGTGTTTCGCGTCTGGTTACCGTGGATGTAGAGCAGGCCATTAACATGACCGAGCAAACATTAAACCTATCATAGATTGATTTAGGCCGTATTTATCTATTTTATCGATTTTTTGTGTGTTTTTACAAAATATGTCTATAAAAACAACGTGCAAAGGTTTTATATCTATTATTTTGAAGGTATAGTTCTAAACTAATATATTAGACGCTAGGTGGCGTCATAATAATAAATTTTTAGATCGGCATACTTATGACGTTAATGAATTGGTTTTTGGTGTTTGGTGGTTTAACCGTTACAGCCATAGTTATCGATGGTATTCGCCGCATGTTTGCAAGCCATGCCGCGTTAAAGATCGACATCGACGAAAGCCTGTGCGATCTACCGTTAAGTGACTACGGTAGCGAACTGCCTAATGGTGGAGCGCGCTTGGTCGACACCCAAGACGCCGTAGATGAGCTTGACACGATTGAATCCCTTTCGACTATCAATGATGTCGATAATGAACTCAGCTTTGCATTAGCCGCAGTAGAAGAACCAGCATTAGAAGTTGCCTCTATAGAAACCACCCTAGATGACACGCACGCAGGTGACAGTGTGATCGACACAATTGCAGCAGTGACCGATATGGCAGTGGCTGACGAAGTTGAAGTTGTTGCTAGCTTAGTGGAAGAGCCCATAGCGGAACAGGCACAGGCAGCGCCCTCCACGGATGCGTTTAGCTTATCTAACGTCACAGTGACCTTAAGCAGCGAAGAGATTGATGCTTTAACCTCGGTCACCGACACTGAACAACCTACCACCTCAGAAGCGACGAGCCCTAGTGTTGCCTTTGACCCTACGCGTCCAGTGCATGAGCATGTTGAATCCCATGCTATGGTGCAAAATGATTTATTTACTGAACAAGATTTTACCAAGTCTTCTACTCCTGCGAGTGGCTTAGCTCACGAGTTGATTGAAACCATCCAGTCTAGTGATGACATTTTATTTAGCGACACGGGCATCGAATCGTTTGATGACGAGTTGGCCTTGAGTGGTGCAGAATATTTGGCGCAACACAGTCAAGATGAAACCTTGACCACAAAGCTAGCGAAAGTCACTTCAATGAGTTTTGGCAAGAAGTTACTCAATCTCAAAAGAGCTGCGCTACAAGAGGCCAGTGAGAGTAAAGCTGCTCAGCAACAAGTGCAATCTTTGCCGGCAGTGGAGCAAGTTATTAGTATTTTAGTGACCGCCAACGATAGTCAGGGTTTATATGGTGCGCAATTACGCAAACTAGTGGAAGCTTGCGGTTTAGTACATGGCGAAATGGGTATCTTCCACCGTTTTGAAGATGGCCTTAGGTTAGGTAAAACTCAGTTTAGTATGGCTAATATGATGGAGCCAGGGACCTTTGATCTCCAGCAAATGGATCATATCCATACCCCAGGCGTGGTCTTCTTTTTAGGTCTTCCTACGGCCCAAGACAGCATGAAAGCGTTTGATTTTATGTTAGAAACAGCACAGTGCTTGGCCTCCAATTTAGGTGGAGAAGTGCGCGACGATCAACGTAGTGTCATGCGGCCACAAACCATCGAACACTGCCGTCAGCAAATTCGCGACTTTGAACGTCGTAATATGACCCGTCGCGCACAGTTGTAATCAACCCACTGTCTGGCTTAACCATGTCTGATATTACTGTGGTGGCACAGCTAGACGCCATCAAACACCAAATTCGCCAATATAATCACCAATACTATGTATTGGACGACCCTACTGTGCCGGATGCTCAGTACGACCGTGTAATGCAACAGCTGCTCGCCATTGAGTCGGCTCACCCCCAATGGATTACCACAGACTCACCCAGCCAACGGGTCGGTGACCAACCGCTGGATAGTTTCCAACAAGTAAATCATGCCGTACCCATGTTATCCCTTGATAATGCCTTTAACGGCGATGACCTAAAAGACTTTGATCGTCGTGTTCGAGAGCGCCTGCATAAACAGTTACAGAGCGAATTGGATCAGGTCATCAGTTATACCTGTGAACCTAAGCTAGATGGCATTGCGGTGAGCTTAACTTATGAAAACGGCGTGCTGGTTACTGCCGCCACCCGCGGCGATGGTAGCCGTGGCGAAGACATAACCCAAAACATACGCACTTTAGATTCGGTGCCTTTAGTCTTGATGGGCTCAGGTTGGCCTGCCACACTCGAGGTGCGGGGCGAAGTTTATATGCCCAGCGCAGGCTTTAATGCGCTCAATGCGAGTTTGATTGCGCAAGGTTTAAAGACCTACGTTAATCCGCGCAATACCGCTGCTGGCAGCTTAAGGCAACTGGATAGCCGTATCACGGCTCAGCGGCCGTTGGAAATGTGTGCTTATAGTGTGGGTTTAGTCAGCGAGTCTGAAGCCTTGCCCACCAAGCATTTTGATGTGTTGTTACAACTACAAATCTGGGGTTTTAAAATTAATGCCCAGATGCGCCGAGTTGAGGGTATCGAGGCGTGCTTAGACTATTACACTTACCTGAGTGAAAAGCGCGACTCTTTAGCGTACGAGATAGATGGTATTGTGTTTAAGGTCGACGACTTAGGGTTACAGCAGCATTTAGGTTTTGTGGCGCGAGCGCCGCGCTGGGCGATTGCCCATAAGTTTCCAGCGCAAGAAGAAATGACACGCGTGTTGGCCGTCGACTTTCAAGTCGGTCGCACCGGTGCTGTAACTCCAGTGGCACGGCTAGATCCCGTGTTTGTCGGCGGTGTTACCGTGAGCAATGCTACCTTGCACAATATGGACGAAATTCAACGCCTAGATTTGCACTTAGGTGACAGCGTCATTATCCGTAGAGCCGGAGACGTGATTCCTAAAATAGTCAGGGTGATATTGGAGCGCCGTGTTGATAACGCGTTACCGATCCCCGAGCCTTTAATTTGTCCAGTGTGTGATGGTCCAGTAGAGCGTGGCGAAGGCGAGGCAGCCCTGCGTTGTGCCAATGGTATAAGTTGCGGTGCGCAAATAATACAAGCCATAAAACATTTTGTGGGCCGTAAGGCCATGGACATTGATGGTTTAGGTGAAAAACAGGTACAGGCCTTAGTTGATGCGGGTAAAATTAGCCATGTGGCGGATCTATATGGTCTAAATCACGACATGCTTCAAGGTATGGAGCGCATGGGCGCTAAGTCGGCGAGTAACTTGTTAGCCGCGCTTGAAGCCAGTAAAGACACCAGCCTGGCCAAGTTTTTATATAGCCTAGGTATACGCGAAGTGGGGGAGGCCACAGCCCGTAGCTTAGCCTTGCACTATGGTCGCTTGTGTCATATTACCAGTGCTACCCTAGACCAATTGCAGTTAGTTGCCGACGTAGGGCCAATCGTGGCAGGCCGAATCGTACATTTCTTTGCCGACCCCCATAACCTTGAAGTCATTGCCCAGCTGCGGGCCGCAGGTGTCCAGTGGCCAGAATTTGACGCTCAAACAAGGCAAGAAAATGCAGCAAAGCTACCGCTAGCTGCTAAGATATTTGTAGTGACCGGCAGCTTATCAAGCCTAACTCGAGATGAGCTGAAGGCGCAGTTACAAGCGTTGGGAGCTAAAGTGGCCTCTAGCGTATCCAAAAAGACCGACTACTTAGTCGCCGGCGAAAAGGCAGGTTCTAAGCTGGCTAAGGCCAATGCCTTAGGTGTGGCCGTATTAGATGAAACTCAAGCCATAGATCTCATTCAATCAATGGTTACTCAACAGGATGTTGACTAACGTTTTACATATAAGGATCGTATTTTGACCGTTAAACAAAGCCAGGCCTGGCGAGCCCTAGAACACCATTGCGAGCAGCATATACTGCCCAGCTCCTTAAAACAGGTGTTTGCGGACGGTGGTGAAACGCGCTTCGAGCAGTTGTCCTTTGCCAGTCAAGGTCTCTTGTTAGACTTATCAAAACAGCGGCTTACCCCTGAGACTATGGAGCTGTTGCTTGACCTAGCTCAGCAGCAAGGCTTAAGCCAAGCCATTGAGGCTTTGTATAGCGGTGGGCAGGTCAATTTGTCCGAATTAAGGCCGGCATTACACACCGCTCTCAGGTCTACAGCAGCAAGCGATAAGGCTGCCGGTAACGTATCGCCTAAGGTAGACGGCGAACAGGTGTCTAAGTTGGTAGCGGATAACTTGCTGGCAATGGAACGTATTGTTACTAAAATCCACCAAGGTGAATGGCTGGGTTATGGCGGTCAGCCGATAACTACCGTTGTTAATATCGGTGTCGGTGGTTCTGACATCGGTCCTCATATGGTGTGCCATGGGTTAGACGAATTTAGGGCTGAAACCAAGTTTCCTTTGCAAATCATGTTTGTGTCGTCTATGGATGGCAGTCAGCTGGCGGAGCTGTTGAAGCACTTAGACCAGGGCTCTACATTATTTATTGTTGCGTCAAAAACCTTTACTACTGTAGATACCTTGGCTAACGCAGAAACAGCCAGAGCATGGCTGCGTAAAAAAATTCCTAGTGACCGCCTTATTGGGCAGCACCACTTTATAGGCTGTAGTGCGTTTGCAGAACGGATGTTGAGTTGGGGTATTCCCAAGGCAAATCATATTGCCCTGTGGGACTGGGTAGGTGGGCGTTATTCTTTGTGGAGCGGCATTGGCTTGCCGATTGCTATTAAACTCGGTATGCGTGGTTTTAAACAGCTTCTAGCGGGTGCGCAGGGCATGGATGAGCACTTTAAAAATGCCCCGCCGCAGCAAAACTTACCATTATTATTGGCGCTCACTGGTATTTGGAATATTAATTTTTTAGGTTTAAAAGCGCATACCATATTGCCTTACGACGGTCGGCTTAAACTATTGCCCAATTATTTGAGCCAATTGGAAATGGAAAGTAACGGTAAATCGGTGACTAATGCAGGCGAGAAGGTCGACTTTGACACCAGTCCGGTGATTTGGGGTGATGTGGGCGCTAATGCTCAGCACGCCTTTTTTCAGCTGTTGCACCAAGGCACACCTGCTTTTTATGCCGATTTTATTGTGCCGGTAAAGCGCCGAGCTTCGAGCGAATATACGCAAGCAACACGTAGCCAGTTAGAATATCAGCAGGCGCTAAACCTTGCCAACTGTGTGGCCCAATCGAGGGTGTTGATGTTAGGTGATGATGTGCTTAAATGGGAATCGAGTATCGAGGCATCGCCGGATCGCTTGTATCCAGGCAACCATGCGTCAAGCACCCTAATGTTGGATGAATTGACGCCTACCAGCTTAGGCGCATTAATAGCGTTGTACGAACATAAAGTATTTGCTCAAGCCGTAATTTGGGACATCAACCCGTTTGACCAGTGGGGTGTTGAACTAGGCAAACAAATTGCTAAGACTACACTGAGCGCCATTCAAAAAAGGCAGGATGCCGATTCTGTAGCCGGCGATGAAGACATCATGTTTGATGCCTCCACCGAAGGTTTGCTAAGCTATGTGGTGCAGCAAACAAACTAGACTATATTCTACAGCTGTCTTTGCTGCCGCCATTATTGAAGTAGTGTTCAAATACTTTAGGAGTGCGGCCTCGACCTGACCACTCGTGGGTCTCGCCGTTCGCGTCTTGAATGCGGTATTGTGGCGCTACGGGTTTACGAACCTTTTTGGTTTTTGGGGTTTCGTTGTTAAAAAAATCTTCTGGCGCTAAACCGGCATCGGCCATGGCGCTAAGAATGGCTTGCTTCTCGGCGGCTTTTTTAGCATCCTGAGCAAGGCTGTCCGCTTCTTCTTGCGCACGTTTTTCGATAAACTCGGCTAGCTGCTCAGCCATAGTTTGCATTTGATTAACACTAAGGTCCTTACATGCAGCACGAAAGCGATTTTTATTACGGGCAATATCAGAAAAGTCGGTCATAGAAATTCCACTTATTAGTTGTTTAGTTAGTTATATTGGCGAATATGTAATTATTATTAGAGCCGTTGATTAACAGCTTAGATTAATAGTAGCCTATTTTTAAATAAATATAAAATATTGTCACCATTCATGAATAAATATGATTTACATAGTCACACTATAAACTCAGATGGTAGTTTAACTGCTACACAGTTGATTGATTTGGCTATAGAAAAAGAAGTGACTCACTTAGCCATTACTGATCACGACACCGTTAACGCACACTTACAGTTGGCACAACTGCCTGAGCCGTATCAAAGCGATAAAATCAGCGTTATTAAAGGCGTAGAGTTTTCTAGTCAGTGGAATAATATGGGTGTGCATATTGTCGGTTTAAATATTGATATACATTGCGCGGCTATGAGTGAAGCAGTAAACAAACAAACACAAATTCGTTTGCAGCGATTATCCACCATTGCCCACAAGCTTACCAAAAAAGGTTTCCCAGACATTACAGAAGGGGCATTAGCCGTGGCTGGCGACAGTCAGATAGGGCGCCCACATATTGCTCAGTACATGGTGCAGGAAGGCATGGTGCGCAGTGTGGGGCAAGCCTTTACTAAATATCTAGGGGCAGGCAAAGTAGGTGATGTGTCTAGTGTGTGGCCCGACTTAGAGCAGGTAGTCACATGGATTCATGATGCTGGAGGCGTGGCGGTGGTGGCTCACCCTAGTCGCTATAAAATGACGCGCACTAAGCGCCGACGGTTGATGGCAGATTTTGCCGACGCTGGTGGTCAGGCCATCGAAGTCTGCACCGGCAATCAGGTACCAGGTGTGGCCGAAGAAATGGCCGCTTTATGCGACACTTTTGATTTTCATGGGTCTGTGGGTAGTGATTTCCATAATCCAGAATACCAATGGGTTAAATTAGGTCGCTATCCAAAACTACCTAACCAATGTCGGCCTGTTTGGGAGTTGTTTTAATATGGATGCTTGGGTAGAAGGTAAAGAATACGCCATTCCAACGGACCTTTATATTCCACCCGACGCCTTGCAGGTGATTTTAGAAACCACCTTCGAGGGACCGTTAGATCTGTTGTTATATTTAATACGGCGCCACAACTTAGATATTATTGCCATTAATGTGGCCAATATTACTCACCAATACATTGCCTATATTGAGCTGATGGAAGCCCATCAATTTGAGTTGGCGGGTGAATATTTAGTGATGGCTGCCACGCTGGCGGAAATTAAAAGCCGCAGCTTGTTGCCCCGCACACAGTTGTTGGACGATGAGGAAGAGGACCCTAGGGTTAGGCTGATAAAACAGTTGCAAGAATATGAACGTTTTAAAACCGCCTCGGAACGGGTGGCAGACTTGCCACGTATGGGCCGGGATAATTTTCCAGTCACCATGGCCATGCCCGACGTCAAGCAAGTTAGGCCACAACCGTTAGTGGCCATGGAAGAGCTCTTGTGCGCTTATAAAGACGTGCTAAAACGCTGCGACATGTATGAGCACCACACCATTTCTCGTGAACGTTTGTCTACCCGAGAACGTATGTCCCGGGTGATGCTACAGTTGCAGGAGCACCAGTTTATGGCCTTTTACGCACTATTTGATGTCACCGAAGGACGTATGGGGGTAGTGGTTACCTTTTTGGCGATCATGGAGTTGGTGAAAGAAAAACTTATAAAACTTGTGCAAGCACAGGAGTTTGGCCCCATTCATGTCAGTTTAGGTGGTCAGCATGAATCACCCAATCAGGAACTTGCCTTATGATTAGTGAACTTGCGCCAGTGTTAGAAGCGTTGCTTCTGGCTGCAGATAAACCCTTGAGTGTGGATCGCTTGAGCCAAGTGTTTGATGAACATGACGGTGTGGATAATAAACGTATTCGTGAAACCTTAAGGCAATTACAAAAAAGTTATGATGGCCGGGGTTATCAACTCATCGAAGTGGCCTCGGGCTTTCGCTTTCAGGTGCAACAAGATTACGCCCGCTGGGTGGCTCGTTTATGGCAAGAAAAACCACAAAAATACTCCCGTGCTTTATTAGAAACATTATCCATAATTGCTTACCAACAACCCATTACGCGCGGCGAAATAGAAGCCATTCGTGGGGTAGGGGTGAGCTCGCCGATTATCCATACCCTGTTGGAGCGTAGTTGGGTGCGCGGCGTGGGCCACAAAGAGGTGCCTGGTCGGCCCGAACTGTTTGCCACCACTAAAGAATTTCTGGATCACTTTAACCTTAAACAACTGAGTGATTTGCCCGCCTTGGATGACCTCGAAGCATGGGATGAAGCGACCATGGCGCCGGCTAAGTTAAAACAACCCCAACAACAAGAGATGGAAGTCGCGGCTGTGCAAGTGGATGGTGAACAGCTGTATTGATAACTCGCCTAGCCTCGCGTTATAATAGGCCTACATATTAACTGTATTGATGGGACTATCATGACAGATCTAGACCTGACCTTAGAAGACGCTAAGGACAAACCTACCGATGAAAAACTACAAAAAGTATTAGCCCGCGCCGGCGTCGGCTCGCGCCGCGAAATGGAGCGCTGGATTGCTGGCGGCCGGGTAACCATCAACCAAGAAACGGCCCAGTTGGGTGATCGTGTTACCTGGCGCGACCAGCTAGCGGTCGATGGCAAACCGGTAATGGTAGTGTCGCCCAACAATGTTGAGCGCCGAGTACTGATTTACAATAAGCCAGAAGGCGAAATCGTCACCCGTTCGGATCCAGAAAACCGCTCTACAGTGTTTGATAAGCTACCGCGCCTTAAAGGCGAGCGTTGGATTGCGGTAGGTCGTTTGGATATCAATACCTCTGGTTTGTTGTTATTTACCACCGACGGCGAACTAGCTAACGCGCTCATGCACCCATCCACTACCATCGAGCGTGAATATGCCGTGCGGGTTATGGGTCATGTGACTATGGAGCAAGTGACAGCCATGCACCAAGGGGTATTGCTAGATGACGGCATGGCTCGCTTTAATGATATTCAAGAATTTGGTGGTGAAGGCATTAACCGCTGGTTCCATGTGGTAATAATGGAAGGCCGTAACCGCGAAGTAAGGCGCTTATGGGAATCACAAGGTCTGCGAGTTAACCGCTTGAAACGGGTAAGGTACGGCAACGTATTTATGCCGCCTCAATTACGAGCAGGTATGTGGATGGAAATGCCACAAGCAGAAATTAACGCCTTGTCTCAGTTTGTGGGCATGCGTCCCAAGAAAGTGAAGCGTCGCTTACCTAAAGAGCAAGAAAGCTTTGAGCGCCAACAAAAACGTCAGCGTACCCGTCGCCACGTGTAATCTACGCCTTGTGCGTTTAGGGCGGCGCTTGATAGCGTTCGTCCTGCGCATGGGTCTCTTGTAGTGCAATACTCACGGGATCTAAGTGGATAATGACGTCTGCATGGGGCAGGGCTGCAATAATGCAGGCCTCCACCGCATCAGCAACAGCGTGGGCTTGTATAAGTCGCATGTCATCGGCTAGTTCCAAGTGTAATTGTATGAACTGCATGTGGCCCGACTGACGGCTGCGCAAATCGTGCATGCCTAATACTTGCGGTTGGGCCAAGGTTAATGCGGTAATGGTTTGCCGTTGCTCGTCACTCAACTCATGGTCCAATAGTAGATGAAAGGCGTCGCGGGCAATGCCCCAAGCGCTGTAGAGCACGTAGGCACCGATAATGAGGGCTAGGTATGGGTCTGCACCATAATACCCAGCTTGAGTTAATATCAGTGCAATAATCACACCGAAGTTCATCAATAAATCTGACGTATAGTGTAATGAATCGGCGGCAATGGCTGTGGATTGAGTGCGCCGCACCACCCAGCGCTGAAACAGCACTAACGTGGCCGTGATGACCATACTAGCTACCATCACGCCAATGCCTATGCTGGTGTCGTCAACCGTTCGTGGCTGCGCTAGGCGACCTACAACTTGCCATAATAGCCAGGCCACCGATACTGCGATTAACAAGGCTTGGCCTAGGCCCGCCAGGGCTTCGGCTTTGCCGTGGCCAAAACGATGCTCTTTGTCGGCCGGAGCCATGGCATAACGTACGGCAAAAAAATTGATGACTGCGGCAGCGCTATCCATTATGGAGTCGATTAAAGACGCCAGTAAGCTCACGCTTTGGGTGTTTTCCCAGGCCCAGGACTTGAGCATGATGAGCCCAAGGGCCACCAATACGGAGGCCCAGGTGGCGGTTTTTAATAGCTGTGCATGACTCATTCTGGTCAATTGACTGAGTTTAGCTGAGGCCGGCGGCAGCTTCTTCGCCAGCGCGGTTATGCCAACGAATATGCAACATGCTACTGGTGTAAAGAAGCGTGATAATAAAGGCCCCCAAAGGCCCTGTCACGGGTACATACATAACCGCAATAGTAAAGTAGATGAGTAATACAAAACACATCCATGCCATCTGGCGTAGGTGTTGTTTATACATGGCCAGAGCAAATCCGAGCAAGGGGAAACACTTAATGCCGATGATCACTACATAGCTTGTGCCGTCGAGGGGGTGGCTAAAGCTACTGATCACTAAGTAGGCGAGCAGGGCAATATAGGCCCCGACGCTGACGGCGCGTGAATATTTGCGTTTTTGTTGGTACAGCATTAAAGGATCTCCAATACAGATTCGGGTGGGCGACCAATGCGAGCTTGGTTATTGTGGATAACAATAGGGCGCTCTATAAGTTTGGGATAGCTTACCATGGCCTTAATAAGTTGGCTTTGACTCAGATTTGAGTCGGCCAGTTGCTGTTGTTTGTAGGCTTCTTCGCCCTTGCGCATTAAGCTGCGGGCGTCACTCATGTTAAGCATAGCCAGTAACTGGTTGAGTTCTTCGGCGCTAGGGGGCGTATCTAGATACAAGCGAATACTGGCATCAATGTTACGCTCTTCAAGTAGCGCTAAGGTGGCTCTTGATTTTGAACAACGTGGATTGTGGTACAGGGTAACGTCCATGGTTAACGTCCTAGTTTGCTGGTGACAAAGGCCACTGCATCTGCAATCGGCATATCTTCGTTGTCGGCTTGGCGACGGTCGCGATATTCCAACATGCCCGAAGTTAACCCTCGGTCCCCAATCACCACACGGTGCGGCAGCCCCATCAACTCGGCATCGGCGAACTTGGCGCCAGGGCGTAAGGCTCTGTCATCCATAATAACGTCTACGCCTGCGGCCTTTAACTGCGCATATAGGGTGTCTGTGGCGCTGCGAACGGCCTCAGATTTATCATAGTTGAGCGGAATGAGTGCCACTTCAAAGGGGGCTAAAGCAAGCGGCCAAATAATGCCTTTGTCGTCATAATTTTGTTCAATACAGGCGGCAATCACACGGGTAATGCCGATGCCATAGCAGCCCATTTCCATAAATTGGGTTTTACCGTTTTCGTTAAGTACCTTGGCATTCATGGCACGGGAGTACTTGTCACCCAGTTGGAAAATGTGGCCCACTTCGATGCCGCGTTTAATTTCGATTTGGCCGTGACCACAGGGGCTTGGGTCGCCCTCAACCACATTACGCAGGTCCGCCACTTGGGTGTAATCGCAATCGCGTTGCCAGTTGAGGTTGCAGTGGTGGTAACCCGGGTCGTTGGCGCCTGCGGTAAAGTTGGACATGATGGTTGTGGCACGGTCGGCTATGATATCGATGCCCAAGCCAACAGGGCCAATGGAGCCGGGGGTGGTGCCTAACTCGTCAATTATGCGTTGTTCCGGCGCCATGGTTAATGGCTCAGCGACGAGGGGGTGTTTCTCGGCTTTAATTTCGTTCATGGTGTGGTCGCCGCGCAATACTAAAGCAACCAACGGCTGGTGGCCGTCATCGTTGGCGGTGCCAAGCACCACTAATGTCTTAAGGCTTTGGTTTTTCTGTTGGCCTAAAAATTCACATACCGTGTCGATGGTTTTTTGATCTGGCGTATGCACCCTTGCCATAGCAGCACCGGCAGCAGGCCGGTCTTGGCTAGGCATTAAGGCTTCGGCGGTTTCAACATTAGCTGCAAATTGGCTGTCAGGGCTATTGCTAAAGGCAATGTCATCTTCACCCGACTGGGCCAATACATGGAACTCTTGTGAGGCGTCACCACCAATGCTGCCGGAGTCGGCACGTACGGCGCGGAAGTCTAGACCTAAACGGGTAAATATGTTGGTATAGGCGGTGTGCATGGCGTCATATGTTTGCTGCAACGACTGTTGGCCTAGATGAAAAGAATAGGCGTCTTTCATGATGAATTCACGGGAGCGCATGACGCCAAATCGAGGGCGAACTTCATCTCGAAATTTAGTTTGAATCTGATAAAAATTCATGGGCAACTGTTTGTAGCTGTTAAGCTCCTTACGCACCATATCAGTGATGACTTCTTCGTGGGTAGGGCCCACACAAAAGTCGCGTTGATGGCGGTCCTTCAGGCGTAATAATTCAGGGCCGTATTGCTGCCAGCGGCCAGATTCTTGCCATAATTCAGCTGGCTGTACGGCGGGCATTAATAGTTCTTGTGCGCCGGCAGCGTCGAGTTCTTGTCGTACAATTTGTTCGACTTTGCGGATGCTGCGTAGGCCCAGCGGTAGCCAAGTGTATAGACCAGAGGCTAAGCGGCGAATAAGCCCTGCTTTGAGCATAAGTTGATGGCTGATGACTTCGGCATCGGCAGGCGTTTCTTTTTGGGTGGCAATTAAAAATTGGCTGGCGCGCATGGGGCTGTAAATCCGATCAGGCTAAAAATAAATAAGCAGCTATTGTATGTTGCTCAGGCTCAAGGATAAATGCCTTTGCCGCGTTTATTAGTAATAAAAGTCTAATTGTTGCCGTTGATGCATAATAAAGCGCTTTAGCTACTCCCTGTGGGGTGCAAAATTGGGGTATAATTTCGGGTTTTGAGATGTTTGGCTGGAGATCATCATGCCTATCTACGAATACCTCTGTCAAAGCTGCGGCTTTGGTAAAGATGTATTACAAAAATTGAGTGATGCGCCACTCACAGAGTGCCCAAAATGTGGCACTGATCAGTACCGTAAACAAATCTCTGCAGCTGGTTTTAGGCTCAAAGGTCAGGGTTGGTACGAAACCGACTTTAAAACCGGCGCTAAAAAGAATTTAGCGGGCGACGCAGCCAAACCAAGCAGCGCTGCGGCCACTACTAAGTAACAATTAACACATTATTTGATTCAGGAAGTAAGACTATGCGAAGCCATTATTGCGGCCAATTAACAGCCAGCGATGTTGACCAACAAATCACCCTTTGCGGCTGGGTTCATCGTCGTCGTGACCACGGTGGTGTAATTTTCTTAGACTTGCGAGACCGCGAAGGCATCGTACAGGTGGTGTTTGACCCTGACCGCGTTGACAGTTTTGCGTTAGCCGACTCTTGCCGCAATGAATTTGTAGTCAAGGTGCACGGTTTAGTTCGTGCACGTCCTGCAGGTACAGAGAATGCCGATATGCCAACGGGTGCGGTAGAAGTGTTGGGCCAAGAGCTGGAGATCCTTAACAAGTCAGAAACACCGCCGTTTCAGCTAGACGAGCATCAATCGGTGGGCGAAGACGTGCGCCTCAAGTACCGCTATGTTGACTTACGCCGTCCAGAAATGGCCGCCAAATTAAAGTTGCGCTCTAAAATCAGTACTTTTATCCGTAACTTTTTAGATCAAAACGGTTTCCTAGATATTGAAACCCCTATTTTGACCCGCGCGACACCCGAAGGTGCACGTGATTATTTGGTACCTAGCCGTACCCACGAAGGGCACTTCTTTGCTTTGCCTCAGTCTCCGCAATTGTTTAAGCAATTGTTAATGGTGGCCGGTATGGACCGTTATTATCAAATTGCCAAGTGTTTCCGCGACGAAGACTTACGCGCAGACCGTCAGCCAGAATTTACTCAAATTGATATTGAGACATCCTTTATGGATGAACATCAGATCATGGCCCTGACTGAGCAAATGGTGGTTGAGCTATTTAAGAGTCAGATCGATGTAGATTTGGGAAGCTTCCCAAGCATGCCCTACAGCGAAGCCATGGAAGTGTATGGCAGCGATAAGCCAGACTTACGTATTCCATTAAAGTTAGTCACCGTTAGTGACTTGATGACCGGTGTAGACTTTAAAGTGTTCTCTGGCCCGGCCAACGATGCCAACGGTCGCGTGGCTGGCCTGAAAGTGCCAAATGGTGCCAGCTTAACCCGTAAACAAATTGATATTTACACCAAGTTTGTCGGTATTTATGGTGCCCGTGGCCTAGCCTATATTAAGGTCAACAACGCCGCCGACTTAGAACAAGGTCTACAGTCACCTATTGTTAAGTTTTTACCAATGGAAGTACGCGCCGCCTTGCTTGAGCGCTTAGACGCTAAAGATGGCGACTTGATCTTCTTTGGTGCAGACAGCGAGAAAGTGGTTAACGAAGCCTTAGGTGCATTGCGTTGCAAGCTGGGTGAAGACCTAGACTTAATGACTTGTGAGTGGGCTCCGTTATGGGTCGTTGACTTCCCCATGTTCGAAGCCACCTCGGACGGTGGTATCACTGCCATTCACCATCCCTTTACCGCGCCTTCGTGCACCCCAGAAGAGCTAGCGGCATCACCCCTTACTGGTCTGTCCCGTGCCTACGACATGGTACTTAACGGTACTGAGTTGGGTGGTGGTTCTATCCGTATTCACCAACAAGACATGCAAACTAAAGTGTTTGAATTGTTGAATATTGGTGCCGACGAGCAGCAAGAGAAGTTTGGCTTCTTATTGGACGCGTTGAAGTTTGGCTGCCCGCCACACGGTGGTTTGGCATTTGGCCTAGATCGTTTGGTCATGTTGATGACGAACTCTACTTCCATTCGTGAAGTTATTGCCTTCCCTAAGACGCAAAGTGCGGCTTGTGCAATGACCCAAGCGCCGGGTGTGGTCGCCACCAAGCAATTGCGTGAGCTGAGCATCAAGCTACGCGAAAAAGTCACTGCCGAAACAGCGGCGGAATAAGGCTTAAGCGACTAGGTTTGAAGTCAAGAAAAAGGCTCAATGGTTAACATTGGGCCTTTTTTGTCTTTGTAATAAGTGTAAACAACAAAACTACTGTGATTTTGTACAGTATATTGCTAGTATGACCTTACGTTTTGGTAATTAGTTTTGGCAATAGGTTTGGAATACAACAATGGCGCTTATCTTAGGCATTGATCCGGGTTCCCGTATTACTGGCTACGGCATTATTAACGCTGTAGGTGCCCAGCGTAGTTACATTGCCAGTGGTCATATAAAAGTCACCGGTGATGAACTGGCCGAGCGTTTGGGCCAGATTTACCGCGCCGTGGATGAAATTATTGAAACCTATACGCCTCAAGAATTTGCCATAGAGCGTGTGTTTATGGCGCGTAACGCCGACTCTGCATTAAAACTAGGTCAAGCACGGGGTGTAGCGATGGTGGTAGCGGTAAATCACAGCTTACCCGTGGCAGAGTACTCGGCAAGGCAAGTAAAACAAGCGGTCGTAGGCACCGGTGCGGCTGTCAAAAGTCAAGTGCAGCAAATGGTAGCGAGAATTCTTAAGTTGCCTGGCCTGCCACAGGAAGATGCGGCGGATGCCTTGGCGATTGCCTTGTGTCACGCCAATACCAATGCCAGCCTAATTCGTTTAGCCACTAGCCGAACACCGAAACAACATGCTAAAGATCAGGCCTTAACTCAGTTACGTGGTAGCCGTGGCGGCCGGGTTCGTTAATTCCAAACATCAAATAATAGGACTTGGGTCATGATTGCTCGTATTAGTGGAATTTTGTTACATAAACAATCCGACCAGGTGGTGGTGGATGTGCAGGGAGTCGCCTACGAAATCGACATTTCGTTTAACAGTTATTGTCAATTGGGTGACGAGGGTGAGGCCGTAGTGTTGCATACTCATTTTGTAGTGCGCGAAGATGCGCAGTTATTGTTTGGCTTTGTGCAGTTAGATGAACGTACCCTGTTTCGTATTCTCATTAAAGTGAATGGTGTTGGTCCCAAGCTAGGCTTAGCCATTTTGTCGGGTATGGAGGCGAAGGTGTTTTGTCAGTGTGTCGACACGCAAGATGCCGCCACACTGGTGAAAATACCTGGCGTGGGAAAAAAGACGGCTGAACGCTTGGTATTGGAACTGCGGGACAAGCTTGGGCTTTGGCAAAACGCTGCAGATGGGTCCAACCCATCGGTGAAGTCGACCACGATGTTTGCCAATAGTGCCCAAGCCGAGGCAGAGAGCGCCTTAGTGGCCTTAGGGTATAAGCCTGTTCATGCCACAAAGTCTGTGGCTGCCGCGCTCAAAGCCTCACCAGAAGGCCGTAGTGAAGACCTTATTAGGTTGGCCTTAAAAGGCATGATTTAACGCCTATTGATGACCATGACACAACATTGAGTAATTAACTAATGATAGAAGCCGATCGTTTTGGTTCACCGCTAGAAACCATTAGCCAGCAAGGCGAGGATCACTTGGAGCGAGCCTTGAGGCCCAAGTTATTGGCCGACTATATTGGTCAGCCCGTAGTACAAGAACAAATGGGTATCTACATTGCCGCAGCTCAAGGCCGGGCAGAAGCCTTAGATCATACCTTGATCTACGGCCCGCCGGGATTGGGAAAAACCACGTTAGCCCACATTATTGCTAATGAAATGGGCGGCGACCTAAAAAGCACTTCCGGGCCAGTATTAGAAAAAGCCGGCGATCTGGCGGCGTTGTTAACCAATCTAGAAGCAGGTGATGTGTTATTTATTGACGAAATTCACCGTTTAAACCCTGTGGTAGAAGAGATTCTTTACCCCGCCATGGAAGACTATCAACTCGATATTATGATTGGTGAGGGGCCTGCTGCCCGGTCCATAAAGCTAGATTTGCCGCCGTTTACCTTAGTGGGGGCGACCACCCGAGCGGGTTCTTTAACCTCGCCCCTACGAGATCGTTTTGGTATTACCCAGCGCTTGGAGTATTACTCAGTGGCGGATCTAACCACCATCGTCGCGCGCTCTGCAAATTTGTCTGAAGTGCAGCTAGAAACCGCAGGGGCAGAAGAGGTGGCACGCCGCTCGCGAGGTACGCCGCGTATTGCCAATCGCTTATTACGTCGCACGAGGGACTATGCCGAAGTTAAATATGATGGCGTTATTAGTAACTCAGTGGCAGATCAGGCGCTCAACATGCTCAAGGTCGATGATTTGGGTTTTGATCATATGGATCGTTGTTTAATGTTGGCGATTATCGAAAAATTTTCCGGTGGCCCCGTCGGCATCGATAATCTCGCTGCGGCAATTGGCGAACAGCGAGAAACCATCGAAGACGTATTGGAACCCTATTTGATACAGCAAGGTTTTATTATGCGTACCCCTAGGGGCAGAATAGTCACGGATCGTGCCTATGAACATTTAGGTTTTACACCCAAACCCAACAATAATTAAGCACTACATTTTATGCACCTAGAGGAACTTTTTTGAGCCCCATGGTTCAAAGTCTGCGTTAGGACCCATGTAAAGGTCGCATATTGTTGTTTTATCAATGATTATGTTGGCAAAAGAGGGTCACTTAATCTATTGTTATCATGTTTTTAGCTTTGCTCCACAAGGAATATCTATTTAATGGCAAAGCGCACAAGGGGAGTCGTCTGTGGACAATAAAATGTCAGTACTTAGTTTGATCTTGAACGCCAGTTTTTTGGTGCAGTTGGTCATGCTAATGCTATTAGTTGCGTCTGTGATGTCATGGGTGATGATATTTCAGCGTCAACGTGCGCTAAGTCTTGCACGTAAGAACATGAAGGCCTTTGAAGATCAATTTTGGTCGGGTATCGATTTAAGCCAACTGTTTCGCCAAGTGAGTGCCGAACCCAACTCTAACAATGGTGCCGAAAACATATTCAAAGCAGGAATTAAAGAGTTTACCCGCTTGCGTCAACAGACAGACGCCGATGGCGATGCGGTCATGGAGGGTGTGCAACGAGCCATGCGCGTGGCTATCTCCAAGGAAGAAGAAAAGTTAGAGCGACATCTGTCATTTTTGGCTAGTGTGGGTTCCACCAGCCCTTATGTGGGTTTGTTTGGTACGGTTTGGGGTATCATGAATTCCTTCCGCGGTTTGGCTAATGCCCATCAAGCCACGTTGGCTACGGTCGCACCAGGCATTTCGGAAGCACTCATTGCCACGGCAATGGGTTTGTTTGCTGCGATACCGGCAGTTATCGCCTATAACCGTTTTTCTCACTCAGTGGATTCAACTTTGTCTAGTTACGAGACCTTTGCTGAAGAGTTTTCCAGCATTTTACATCGTAAAGCCCACGCGTCCGAGTTGTAGGCGATACTATGAGCGCAATTAGACGGCCCCGCAGCAAGCGCCACAAGCCCAATGCAGAGATCAACGTTGTGCCTTATATTGACGTGATGATGGTGTTATTAGTGATTTTTATGGTCACCGCACCGATGATGACTCAAGGCGTGAACGTAGACTTGCCCCAAGCAAAGTCTGATCCAGTGGAAAATAATGAATTATCTGAACCTTTAGTGGTTTCGGTGACTCAATCTGGCGATTTTTATTTGGAGTTAGGTGAAAACAATAAACAACCGGTAACGCTCGAGCGTATAGGTGTGCAAGTGACGAAGATTCTTCAGCGCGCACCCGACACCCAAGTGTTATTGCGTGGCGATCGCGCTATTGAGTACGGTTTGATTGTGCGCATAATGACGGTGTTGCAAAAGGCTGGTGCTTCGAGCGTTGGTTTAGTATCGGAAAGTCCGTGAAGTTAGACCATACTTACATATTGCCGACCCTAATGGCCTTGGTGGTGCACCTTGTTGTTGCCATGGTATTTATGACCGAGTGGCAGTCGCAAAGCCGTCGCACTCCCTTGGTAGAAGTCAAAAACCGCGTCGAGGCTACCTTAATTGACCTTGATGCAGTGCTGGCGCAGCAAGACAAACTGCAAAATGAAAAACAGGCAAAGAAGAAAGCCGCAGACAAGAAG
>DPHD01000048.1:50090-50510 GCA_003523085.1 Oceanospirillaceae bacterium
AGACAAGAAGAAAGCCGCAGACAAAAAAGCCGCAGATAAGAAAGCCGCAGACAAGAAGAAAGCCGCAGATAAAAAAACCGCAGACAAGAAAGCCGCAGACAAGAAGAAAGCCGCAGATAAAAAAGCCGCAGACAAGAAGAAAGCCGCAGATAAAAAAACCGCAGATAAGAAAGCCGCAGATAAAAAAGCCGCAGATAAAAAAGCCGCCGATAAGAAATCCGCAGACAAGAAAGCCGCAGATAAGAAGGCCGCCGATAAAAAAGCCGCCGATAAAAAAGCCGCAGATAAGAAGGTCGCAGATAAAAAAGCCGCAGATAAGAAGGCCGCAGATAAAAAAGCCGCAGATAAGAAAGCCGCCGATAAAAAATCCGCAGATAAAAAAGCCGCAGATAAAAAAGCCGCAGATAAGAAGGCCGCAGA
>DPHD01000048.1:50695-65415 GCA_003523085.1 Oceanospirillaceae bacterium
GCCGCAGATAAGAAGGCCGCAGACAAGAAAGCCGCAGACAAGAAAGCCGCAGATGACAAGGCTGCCGATCAGTTGGCGCAAGTGCAGCAAGCGCTGGACGACTTGCTAGCTGATGAAATAGCCGAGGAGTTAGCGCAAGAAAATCGTATAAGTGATGGGCAGGCTGTAAGCGCTATAACAAACTATATAATGAATGAAATAGTAGACCATTGGGTGCGGCCAGCTGATGCGCGCTCAGATATGGTAGTTTATCTCGAGCTTAAGTTGGTACCAACCGGAGAAATTGTTAATGTGGAAATTTTCTCCCGCAATGCTAGTGCTAGTGATGCCTTTGTTGCTTCGGCTAAAAAGGCGGCACTGAAGGTAGCAAGATTTGATCGGCTAGGCGAATTGGATATTGGATTATTCGACGCTAACTTCCGTAATATTACGTTAAAATTTAAACCAGAGGATCTGAGACTGTGATTCGAATAAATCTAATAATACACCTGTTGTCACGGGTGCTAGTCACAAGCCTATTATCAGCCGTGTTGGCCACTTCGGTGTGGGCCAATAACTTAGTTATCGAAATTACTAAGGGCGTGGATAATCCGGTACCGATTGCTGTGGTGCCGTTCCACTGGAGTGGTACTAAAGCGCTAAAAGAAGATGTGGCGCAAATAGTGGATGCCGATTTGGAGCGTAGTGGCCAGTTTAAAGCCCTCAAACGCTCTTTAATGCTTAGTTTTCCATATCAAGAGGCAGACGTTTATTATCGAGATTGGCATTATTTGGCCACCGAGTATTTGGTTGTTGGTACTGTTTCTGCAAGCGAAAACGGTTATCAAGTCGACTATCAATTGTTTGACGTGCAGCGTCAAGTGGCCATTGATGGCGGGCGTTTTCTCGGCGGTCGCAATGACCTTCGGGCATTGGGGCATTCGGTCAGTGACGCCGTGTATGAAGCGCTTACGGGTCTCAAGGGGGCGTTTAGGACTCGCGTAGCCTATGTGGCGGCCGATAAAAAGGTAAACCCAAGCTACTATAAATTATTAGTGGCTGATGCAGATGGCCATGGTGCGAAAGAAATTCTTAAATCCAATCAGCCTATTATGTCACCGGCATGGTCGAGAGACGCCAAAAAGTTGGCCTATGTTTCGTTTGAAACTAATCGCCCCGCGATTTATATTCAAGACATAACCACCGGTAAGCGCGAGCGCATTAAATCCTTTAAAGGTATTAACGGCGCACCGGCCTGGTCTCCTGATGGAAATAAATTAGCCTTGGTATTGTCTAAAGATGGCAATGCCGAAATATACGTCTTGGACCTCAAAAGCAAACGCCTTACTCGGGTAACTAAGCATTACGGTATTGATACTGAGCCGTTCTGGAGTGTTGATGGTGAGCATATTCTGTTTACCTCGGATCGGGGTGGCAAACCACAAATCTACCAAGTTACACTGGACACGGGGTGGGTGGAGCGCCTTACCTTTGAAGGCGACTATAATGCCCGTGGTAGTTTAACCCACGATGGGCGCTTTTTGGTGCTCGTCAGCCGCCATGATGGACGCTTCCATATTGCGGTGCAAGACCTGCAGCGTGGCACTATGTCTTTGTTGACCCAGTCTAATCTAGATGAGTCTCCCAGCGTGGCACCTAATGGTAGTATGGTGATGTATTCCACGCAGGATGCTGGTCGCGATATTCTTGCTGCCGTGTCCATAGATGGTAAGGTTAAATTTAAGCTGCCGGCCAATGAGGGTGTAGTAAGAGAGCCTGCGTGGTCGCCTTACTTAAACTAACAAGGCTGGCGCGGGTTATGGCTAGTGATTGCCTGTGTTTGTGTGTTAGAATCGGGCACGAATTTTCGATTCCAAATTTTTTAAGTTAAGGAGCCAGTCCATGTCAGTGGGTAACCTAAGTAAAGTCATCGCTTCCAGTGTTTTGGTTGTGTTTTTAGCCGCATGTAGTTCTACAGGTGAGACGACTGACGCGACCTCTAGTACTCAGGCAGCTCAAGCCGCAGCGGATGCCGCAGCGTTAGCAGAATCACAGGCGCTTGAACAGGCCCAAACAGAAGCAGCAGCGCAAGCGGCAGCAGAAGCAACTGAGCAAGCCGCACAAGCAGCGGCACAGCAGGCTGCAGAAGAGGCCGCAGCGGTTGCTCAAGAACTTGCACAGCAACAGCAGCAAGCACAAGACGCCGCACAAGCTTTGGCTCACGTAATTTATTTCGACTTTGACCAGTCCACAATCAAAGCTGAATTTCGTACAGCCCTTAATGGCCATGCCGCATACTTAAGCCAAAATCCTACTGCTAAAATCGTTTTAGAAGGTCATGCTGACGAGCGTGGCACACGGGAATATAACATTGCCTTGGGCGAACGTCGTGGCAATGCCGTGAGTCGCTACTTAGTGGTTCAGGGTGTATCCGTTGACGCCATTGAAGTAGTTAGCTTTGGTGAAGAGCGTCCTGTTAACGCTGGACACGATAGCGCTTCTTGGGCTGAAAACCGTCGCGTAGAAATTCGCTACATTAATTACTAATAGGCCACTGTTCAGCCTATCTTAACGTAGGTTTGTCACGCCTTAAATACCATCGTTGTGCTTGCCATAACGGTGGTTTTTTTTAGACAACGTTTTTTTGAGGTGCTGGTGCATGTATCATGCAGTAAGTCGAATTATCTTTGTACCCATGGTCTTATCGCTAACCTTAGTCGGCTACGTTAACGCTAATAGTGCCGTACCCGTAACCGACTTAGATAATGCCGTCACTGATGAGTCCGTCACTAGAGTCAAGGCGCCTGCAATAGTGCAGCCAGCGCCAGCAGTGCTCAATGCCAATGCTCAACTATTCGATATAATTGAGTTGTTGCAGCAAGAGTTGCAGAGCCTCAGGGGCCAAGTCGAAGAACTCACCTTTAATCTAAAGCGCTTAAAAGAAGACCAAAAACAACGATATTTGGACCTGGATCGCCGCATTGTCAGTTTAACCAGTCAGCCGGTTGTTGAGCCAGCTAGCCCTGAGGCCACTGTAGTCGTCGGTGATGTTGGCGCTAACGCAGCGGTTAATGTTAGCGCTGCTGTGGCTGACCCAGAAGCGGAAAAAGCGGCTTATAAAGCCGCCTTTAGTTTAATTCGAGAACGCCAATATAAGACTGCTATCACAGCCCTTAATGCGTTTGTAGTGGCTTACCCGCAGGGTATTTTGGTAGGCAATGCGCATTACTGGTTGGGTGAAGTGTATATGGTAGAAGGCGACGTGGCCGCCGCGGCAGCAGCTTTTGAAATAGTTATCAAAGACTTCCCTGAGCACAGAAAAGTCCCTGATGCGCTATACAAAGCAGGCGTTGCCTATCAAAAAACTGGCGACTTAAGCATGGCAAATACATTGCTCGAGCGTGTTTTGCGTGAATACCCTGATTCCTCAGCTGCGCGTTTGGCTCAAGAAAAGATTCAATAATATGAACTCTAGATCAAGCTCTTTGATGACGCAAGAAGCCATTGCCTCCCGTGTGTTGGTACAAGAACACTTAGCCCATGAGCACTTAAGGCGCTTAAACGCGCCGACTAATGTTGAAGCTCAAAAAGGCCGTATTAAAGCCTTATTAAAAAGCCAAGACGCGGCATTGGTGGCGCATTATTACACCGATGCTTTGGTGCAAGAACTGGCCGAAGAAACCCAAGGTTGTGTGTCTGATTCGCTGGAAATGGCACGCTTTGGCAGCCAAAGTCCCGCTTCCACGTTGCTGGTGGCAGGTGTTCATTTTATGGGCGAGACGGCAAAAATACTTAACCCCGAAAAACGGGTGTTAGTGCCGACCCTGGAAGCCACCTGTTCTTTGGATATTGGCTGTCCTGCGCAGGAATTTAGCGATTTTTGTGATGCACACCCAGATCACACGGTGGTGGTTTACGCCAATACCTCTGCTGCGGTTAAAGCTCGCGCTGACTGGGTGGTAACCTCGGGTATTGCGGTGCGTTTAATGGAACATTTGGCGTCGCTAGGCAAGCCAGTGATTTGGGGTCCTGATCAGCATTTAGGCCGTTACATTGCTCAACAAACGGGCGTCGATATGTTGTTGTGGCAGGGCTCATGTATAGTGCATGAGGAGTTTAAAGTGCGTGGTGTAGCCGATTTGAAGCGCGTGTACCCAGACGCTGCGCTGTTGGTTCACCCTGAGTCGCCCTTGGCAATGATCGAAATTGCTGATTTTGTTGGCTCAACTACCCAGCTCATCAAAGCGGCGCAAAACTTGCCGAATCCACAGTTTATTGTGGCCACTGACCGGGGTATATTCTACAAAATGCAGCAGGCTGCACCTAATAAGTTGCTTATGGAAGCACCGACCGCAGGTAACAGCGCAACTTGCCGTAGTTGTGCCCATTGCCCCTGGATGGCAATGAACGACTTGGACAAAATTGAGCAAGTGTTGTTACACGCCAATAACGAAATTGTCATCAGCCCTGAGCTTCAAGTGGCAGCGCTTAAACCCCTACAACGGTTGATGGACTTCGCTGCAGCTGGCTAATACCAAGCCTTAGCTTAGTTAAACTCCAATTGATCTTGATGTAGCTGTTGGGCTTGTTGTTTATAAGATTTCGCCTCATCAATGAGCGGATCTGGTATTTGTAGCAAGCCATATTGCGCTTGCTGCAGTGCCTGCTCAGATTCGCCGCGCAACAGATGCCAGCGTGATTTAGCTACATGGTGTAGTTGCTGCCTATGGGCTTGTGCACTCCATTCTCCCAGCGTACGCCAACCAAACACCCAGTTGGGTTGTTGCTCTAAGGTGCGCCATAATGAACTTATGGCGGCCGATGTTTGCTGGTTCGAATATAAGGCCTGAGCGGTAACCCATAAGGACAGCTGGTCCTCGTGACGCAGTAGTTTACGTAACCTTAGTTGCTCAAAAATCTGGTCGTGTTTACGGCTGGCTAATAACACTTGCATCCAGCTGTACCAAATTAATTGAGCTTGGGGTTGTTGTTGATGGATTTGTTCAAGTTGTAGGGCGGCCAGCTCGGGCGCGCCTAGCCGCTGATGGGTTAGGGCCGTGGCATAGTCAATTAATAAACCATAATGTGCCGATAACTCGTCACTACCCATAACCAGCTCGGCAATCGAAGGTAGCGGAGTTGAGGCTAAGTTTATGCGTTGATAAATACGCAACAGTTGAAAACCTAAATCGAAACCGTGCTCGGTCAAACTGCTGTTGACGGTCATCGCTCGTTGACTGATGTCGGCAACACGCTCATTGGTGACGGGATGGCTGCGTGCCCACTCCCATGCTTCTGCATTGGATGTATACGGTGATTGTAAGCGGGCAAGCAATTGTTGCATGTGATTGACGTTAAATGGGCTTTGGCGCATGAGTTCAAAGCCGACACGGTCGGCTTGTCGTTCATGTACTCGGCTATAGCTAAGTTGGCTGCGCTGTAAGGCAGATTGAGCGGCGTAGAGGCCGGCTTCGCCTATGTCTGAATCGATGTTGCTGGCGATCCATATGGACGCCAAAAGGGCTCCCAGTACCAATGGTGCTTGGGTTTTTTCCTTGGCTTGGGTTTGTACATAATGACGCAAGCTGAGGTGCCCCACTTCATGGGCGATGACAGCCGCTAATTCATCCACTGATGAGGCTTGTTGGATCAACCCAGTGTTGATACCAATAATGCCGCCAGGCGCAGCAAAAGCGTTGATGTGATTATCTCGTACGATAAACAACCTGAGTTGCTTGTTGGCGAGTTGGCTGTGGCTAATCATGGGTTGGCTGATGTCTTGCAAAAACGCTAGGGCGGCCAAATCCTGCCACAGGGGTACTTGCTGATGAATGCTGCCGGCAATAAGGTCGCCAAAGCGGTATTCGTCTTCGATACTCATACCGGTGGTTGTGTGGTCGCCAATAGCCGGCAACGGGTTAGCCCGGCTGCCGGGGCTGACAATGAGTAACAGCAGCAAGGTTATGCTGGCGAGGATCGTTGGCGTTAAGTGCATGTAAACACCAAAATAACAGCCTCTTTTATAGGACTGAAGGCCAGCTTGGCCTATAATGTGGGCACTCATCTATAGCAGGTTCCTTTGCGTGAAGACTGACACCACAGCCAAAACAAACAATGATACGGCGGCTGCGCAGGAAAGCTGGCAGCTGTTGTTAGACGCTCAGGGCCTTCAATGCCCATTGCCTCTATTAAAAGCTAAACGTGCGATCAGCCAGCTGGCGCAAAGCGAGCATTTAAAAGTGTTGGCCACCGATAGCGGATCTCAAGGAGATTTTGCAGCATGGACAAAGTTAGCGGGCCATCGCTTACTTCAAAGTCAGTGTATTGATGGTGTTTATCATTACCTTATTGAAAAAGCATAATTTAGGATAGCATATGTTTAAAGTATTCCGCACTTGGCTTGATCACTTTTTTGCCGATGAACAAGCCCTTTTATTGGTCGTCCTTTTAGCCTTAGGACTGACGTCGGTGTTGATGTTCGGGTCTACCCTAGCGCCGGTGATTGCGAGCATGATTTTAGCCTACTTGACCTTTGGTTTAGTACAGTGGCTAGAACGTTTTGGGGTGCGGCATTTGCCTGCCGTCTGGGGTATTTATTGCCTGTTTATTGCGCTGCTGTTGGTGTTTGTATTTGTTACTTTGCCCTTGTTGTGGCATCAAGCCACCGATTTACTAAGCGATTTGCCGTTAATGCTCGACAAAGTAAGGGCGTTGTTTATGCTCTTGCCCGAACAGTACCCAGATTTAGTCACGGCGGCGCAAATTAAACAAATTGCTGACGCGGCGATGTCCGAAGCAGGCAATGCGGGGCAACTGGTGTTGTCTTTTTCACTGGCCTCCATAGGGCAGTCTCTAACCTTACTGGTGTTCCTAGTCTTAGTGCCTATTTTGGTATTTTTCTTTCTTAAAGATGGTCATATGATGGTGCGCTGGCTGACGGCATTTTTGCCTTCCGAGCGCTCAATATTGAGTCATGTATGGTTGGAGATGGACCAACAGATTGCCAACTACGTGCGTGGCAAAGTGGTAGAAATTGTTATTGTTGGTGGTGTCACTTACATTGCGTTTTTATGGCTGGGACTTAACTACGCGGCATTACTCGCCATGATTGTAGGCTTGTCAGTGTTGATTCCTTACATCGGCGCGACCTTAGTGACCATTCCCGTGGCACTTATTGGTTATGTGCAATGGGGTGTATCAACAGAATTTTATACCTTACTCGTGGTGTACGGCATTATTCAGGCACTAGACGGTAACGTGCTAGTGCCTTTGTTGTTTTCAGAAGCGGTTAACCTGCACCCCGTTGCTATCATTGTAGCGGTGCTGTTTTTTGGCAGTCTGTGGGGTCTATGGGGGGTGTTTTTTGCCATTCCTTTGGCAACCCTGATTAAGGCGGTAATGAACGCCTGGCCTAAGAAGTTTGCAGCTGAGTAAGGTAATCCAATACTAACTGAGCGTGCTGAGGTACTTTCACACTACGCCACTCTTTAATGAGTTTGCCGTGAGGGTCTATAACAAAGGTACTGCGGTCGATGCCGAGGTACTCTTTGCCATATAGTTTTTTTAGCTTGATGACGTCAAATAGCTGGCACAAAGCTTCATCTTCGTCACTGATTAGCTCAAATTCGTAGCCTTGTTTCGCCTTAAAATTCTCGTGCTTTTTTATTGAATCTCGAGAAATCCCAAACACACTGCAGTTTAGCTTTTCAAACTCGGTGAGTAGGGCGTTGAAATCATGACCTTCCGTAGTGCAGCCAGGGGTCGCGTCTTTGGGGTAAAAATACAGCACCACAAACTTGCCCTGATATGCGCTTACGCTAAACTCTGTGTTGCTAGTGGCGGGTGCTACAAAATTAGGTAAACTCTGACCAATACTAATACTCATAGGGGTAGTCTCGAAACGAGACCTGTTAGGCCTCTAAATAAAAGTGGTATGATACGGGTTTTGCCCTATAGAAAACAACTGGATGTCATTTTGAAACTACAACACTTTGATACTGTGCGCGTTTTTCCAATGCTGGTTGCCTCTTTGGTGATTGGCGCGTGTTCAACAAATCCTCTAACATCTAGTTCTGAAGACAGTATTCTAAGGGATAAAAGCTTGGATTATGCGCAATCTAAGGTGATAGCACGGTTAACGGTGCCAGCAGACTTGGATGCTACCGCCATTCAACAAGACCTTTTAAGGGTTCCTAGTCAGACTGCGGTAACGGCGACGGGTGTGGTTGCGGCGCCAAGGCCCGATTTTGTGTTTGCACAAACCGGCAGCGCCTCGGCCCGGCTGATTGACAATGGCCAACAAAAACGTATCAGTGTGGTTGGCAATGTGGCCAAAGTAAAGCAGCAAGTTGTGCAGTTTTGGGCCAATCAGCAGATTCCCATTATTTTGCATCAAGTTGGGTCCAACGAAATCGTTGAAACCCAATGGTTTTCCCTGTCCGATGATGCCGTTGCCGATGATTTTATCAGCCGTTGGGTGCGCAGCTTAACCGACGCCGATGATGAACTAGCCCATGGCCGCGTAAGGATTGAACTGGTACCACAAGGCCAAGATCGCGTTGAATTGGTGTTGTCATTTTTACAACACAGTCAGTTGCAGATTACCCAGCAACAAGAACTCAATTGGGGTGCAGCCGGACAGTCGTTGGCTAATGAATCGGAATTGACCTTTGAGCTATTGCGTTATTTAAGTCGTACCGCCCAAGTGGCACAGAAAACACAATCAAGCACGGGCCACAAAGATCTTGTGTTATTGGGCAAGGATCAATTTGGTGAGCCCGTGATTCAGTTAGATATGGGTTCTGAAGAAAGTCTCAATATGGTGCTTCAGGCAATGTCGGATTTTGATGTCGGCAGTCATGACCTTAATCCGCAAAAAATCTATTTTACCTACACCAGCCATGTAAAATCCGTAGTACAACAACCATCATCTTCAGACGGTATTTGGGGGTGGTTTAAAGGCTTACATGGTGGCGAACGCAAGCAGGGCATTAGTCTTGATCTAGCCTTGTTGGGAGGAGATGAAGAGGCGGCCAACACATCAGCAGCACCGGTTTATTCATCTAACCCTGATCAAGCAGACCCTGTAACCGACTTGGCCGATAAGAAAGGTTATAAGATTTGGTTGGCCGGCGAAGTGATTTACGTGTTTGAAGATGAGGATCAAGGAGATGTCAACGAGCAAGGTGAGTACACCTACGTGGCACAATATCAACTCAATTTTGAAACCACGCTGAAAAGTACCTACTTGCAAGTGCTCAACAGTCAAGGTGAAGCCGCGCCTACCGTGTATGCAAAAGAGATACTTTGGAAAATTCAACAAGGCTTAGACTCATTGCAGTAGCTTAGGATTATTGTTGATGCGTGCCGTAATATTGGACCTGGATAGCCTTGGACCTAACGACCTCAATTTAGACCCCTTGCACACCGCGGTGACGCGACTAGAATGTCACCCTGCAACTACACCCGAACAAGTGTTGAGCAGGGCATCCTGGGCCCAGATTGTTATTGTTAATAAGGTGGTATTGGATCGGCACATATTAATCCAACTGCCGCAACTCAAGCACATAATGGTGGCAGCCACTGGGGTTAACAATGTGGACCTGGTGGCGGCTGAAGAGTTAGGCATTAGTGTGCAAAATTGTCGGGCCTACGGGGTAGAATCAGTGGCTCAGCATAGTTTGATGTTAATGCTTGCTCTGAGCACTCGTTTGCTAGAATACCGGTCTGCCATCGAGCAGGGCGCTTGGAGCCGAAGTGCTCACTTTTGTATGCTTAATTTTCCAGTGGAAAGTTTGGCCGGCAAAACTTTGGGCATCGTCGGCTACGGCGAACTAGGCAAAGGCGTAGCACGTTTGGCTCAAGCCTTTGGCATGAACATAAAGATTGCAGCTCGCCCAGGCGAAGCGGTGCCTGCTGGGCGCTATAGCTTGCAAGAACTGTTGCCTCAAGTAGATATATTGACCTTGCATTGCCCGCTCACCAAAAATACCGAAAATTTAATCGATTGGCCACAATTGTGTGCTTTGCCTAACCACGCTTTATTAATTAATTGTGCCCGTGGCGGCATCGTTAATGAAGCGGCTTTAGTGCGGGCTTTGGATGAGCAGCAAATTGCCGGCGCAGGGGTTGATGTGTTAACCACTGAGCCGCCACCTGTGGACCACCCGTTACTTACGATCAGTAGGCCTAACTTAATAGTCACTCCGCATACTGCGTGGGCAAGTCGTCAAGCACGGCAAACCATAGTGCAGCAAGTGAGTGAAAATTTATTGGCCCTCAATCAGCTTAGAAAGGTCTAAGTGTTTGATTTGATAAGTGCAATAGTTGCCAGCTGAAAAAAGCCTTTTTTATTGCTATTTTTAGCTGTTTTGGCCTTGACATACGTAACTTATTGAAAAGAATGGCGCCTGTTGTACACATTATTTCTAACTTGCGCCAGATCGCAAAATATTGAGGGAATTATTTAAAAGTTAGTCGTTGACATTGGTAAACTCTTGATTAATAAGCATTTTAAAAATGTGGTTATTTTTTAACCAGTTTGTTGGTAGCTGCCATTTCATGGGCTTTGGGCCACCTTTCCCATAATTGTTAACAGACTTATCCACAGGCAAAGTGGATAAGTATTGGCAACATGCCTGTACCCCTTGTCGCCTGTGGATTCTTCCTATTTTTGTACGCAAAGCCTTCGGGCTTTTAGCTTTCAGAGCTTGTACAGTAAACCTTTGACAATAGTCGCGTAACTAGTGGAGTTAAGAGCGATTTTGGTCGATTTTTAGGGGTTAATTCCGTTGACAGACATAATACAGACAGTATTCGATACTGAAAAGAATCTGTGCATAACAGAGAAAGAAAAAGAGATCCTTTGGGAAGCTGCAGCCATTGATCGTGGCAAGGATCGATATCGGGGGACGTTTAGTACAGTAAAGTTGAAACGTGACGGAACTGTTAAACATGAATCATCCGAGTTAGGCGACGTTGCGCCGGGACAAATCATCCTCAAAGAAATGATGCTTCACGCCATCCCACATTTCCAAGCAGCCATCGAAGAAGCCAAGCGAGAAATCACTTCAGGCCGTCGTGGAGCACATAAAGATTGGTGGTGGTTAATCGGTTGGTTAACACCAGAAGAAATTGCCTTGGGTACGGCCAGAACTATCCTAACTGAGAAGGCGTCAGGTGAATCTATTCAGTAACTGCTAGGGGTATAACTGTAGAGGTAGAACCTAACTATGGTCAAGGACTGTGGGTTACTTCATTTGGTCCTATCCTTCAGAAGGTGTGGCCCGGCGGTTGTACCATACAGGAGTCCGAATGGGCTAAGGGTCATAAGGAAGGTCGTATCATCGATACCTTAGAGCCGGTCATGACGCAGCATCGATTGGTGATGGATGAGGCACTCATACGTTCAGATGTTCGTTCGACAGACCATGTGTATTCGTTGATGTATCAGCTCACTCATATAACTCGTGATCGTGGTTGCTTAAAGCATGACGATAGGGTCGATGCCTTAGCTGGAGCGGTAGCTTACTGGCAGAAGTCAATGGGTCAGTCCGTAGCTGAAGCTAGACAGGGTGTCCTAGACAGTCGGTGGGAGCAGGAGATTGAGGACTTTATGGAGATGGCGCAAGGCGGCTTCGCCGGTAGGGGATTAGGCTCTAATGTGATCTCTCTCAGAGGCCGTAGGAGAGCGGACGGCAGTCGTTCAGTCGTGACTCAACGCGATGTCTAGGTGACATTGACGGGGTGTTAGACGGGATGTCTCGCGGTGTGAGGGGAAGGGTGGCTTTCAGTTTATTCGTAAGATTCGTAAGGGCATATATACCCCTCACGCGCATAGAGGCTCCCCCCCGCCTACCCCTCGACATGGTCACAGAGGTGGCTCAAATCGGAGGGGGCGGGGCGGGCCTCAAAGCCGCGTCAGATGGGCGTATTAATACAAGCTAACAGACATTAGACAGACAGCATTGCCCATGGCTTGGCTTAGAGCCTGCTATTGCTAGAGCTTGGCGTTGTATACAGACTCTACAATAGATTGTGGTAATTAATTTCATCTTGATTTTGACGCTATTGAATGGGCTAGAGGCTGCGTGGTGTGGGCGTTTCGGCTTGTTTTGTAGAGCTTAGACACTTGAGCACCACTGTTTTTTCTGTATTAACACGCTTGACACAAGTCTACTGTACTTGGTTTAATGTAATTCCTCGCTGCAAAGCGGGCCGCTCTTTAACAATTTGGACCGCACTGGCAGATGCACAGCGAAACGCTTTGTATTGGCTGACCTGTAGTAACTCAACAAGCCCATGCTTACCGAGTAGGTCAAACCGATACAAGGCGTATTAACTAGGTGGTGTGGTTCTTATTGTTGAGGGCTTTTGCTCTTTACTATCGCTAACTTAAACAGATCAGGACCACACCAACGGCAAAGCATGGGCTAACCGATGGGATAAGCCACAATGATCTAGCTAGATGCAAGTCGAAAGGTCAACCGAATAGACACTAAACGCATCATAGGCGATTTAAAGAGATACCTCTTCCTGAAAGGTCAACCGAATAGGGAACAAAGAGGTATCAATTAAATTTCTTACCAACTTAACGAAAGCAAACCGGAGGCCACCCAATGGCAATAACATATAAATCATGCTTACCAGTATCACAGGCGCATAACGAAACGAATGATTGTACGGTCAAGGCTGTGGCAATCGCGACAAATCTACCTTATAAGCTGGCCCACGCCAAACTAGCAGAGGCTGGCAGACCTAACAGAAAGGGCACTTACCGCCCAATGTACCGCAAGGTAATGGAGGATTTAGGTTTTTCTGTTACTGATATCCACACTCCAGCTAAAACAGTGGCAACGATTGAGCGTTATCTAAACCCAGCGAAACGTTATGTAATAACAGTTCGAGGTCATGCGCTCGCAGCTGCCAACGGAAAAATAGAAGACTGGAGCGAGGGCCGACGCTACCGCATACAAAACGTGTGGGAAGTGGCACCGCTAATCAGCAAAAACGCCAAACGCAAAGCCGCTAGGTATGCTAAATAAAACAGCAAACCTTCGACAATCAAAACGAAACAAAAGGAATAAACAGTTGTTTTACTCGATGGCCTACCTAGTGGGCTATCCGTTAAACCAACCACAGTAAACTAAAAGGAAGATCTCATGTTAATGAAAACTGAATTATCAACATTCGACCAATACAACCTCATGACAAAGGCTGCGTTAATGCGCCTAGCTCGTGGGTACAACGTTAAAGGTTCTTTGTTTGCCGATCCGCTGTCTAACCCTAAGGTAGCAAAGAACGCCAAAGAGAATGGGGTGTTAACTTACCCACTACATTTAGCACCAGCCACAGTAAGCGGGTATAACACCTGCGCTATGGCGTCCGCTGGATGCAAGGAAGCATGCTTAAACACTGCAGGCAATCCAATGTATAAGGCTGGTAAAGAGGCTGCTAGAACAGCTAAAACACGCCTTTACTTTGAGAACCGCGCTTTGTTTGTTGCTCTACTAGTTAAAGAGGTGGTAGCAGCTCGTAACAAGGCCAAAAAGCTAAACATGGCGCTAGCGTTTCGCCCTAATGCCACCTCAGATATTAAGTGGGAAGTGAGCAAGGTTAAACATGCTGGCGTCTTTATGACCGTGGCCGAGCTTATCCACTCTGCAGCGCCAGACGCTAAAATCTACGACTATACAAAGATCCCGAACCGCACCACACCGGCCTACTATTCGTTAACGTTTAGCCTATCCGAAGATAACGACAAGCTGGCAGCCAGTGAGCTAGCGCGAGGCCACAACGTGGCCGCAGTGTTCGACACTAAGCGAGGCCAAGGCTTGCCAATGCAATACACAATCCATGGCGTTACAGCTCCCGTAATCGATGGGGACCTAACAGACTACCGCCCGGATGATGCACCGGGAGCAATTGTAGGGTTACGGGCCAAAGGTGACGCGATAGGCGATCAATCCGGATTTGTACGCCCAGCACTGCAGTCTGTTTTTCTAGCCGCATAAGTACAGTAGAGCTTCGACAATGTTGTATTAACAAAGGGCCTTATACACATAGGGTCCTTGATTAAACCAACCGAAAACCAATAAGGAATAACACCATGACTT
This sequence comes from Oceanospirillaceae bacterium, assembly GCA_003523085.1. Classification (GTDB taxonomy): domain Bacteria; phylum Pseudomonadota; class Gammaproteobacteria; order Pseudomonadales; family Balneatricaceae; genus Njordibacter. Next base: position 64,789 of record DPHD01000048.1, read on the forward strand.
ACTTACACCAGCAAACCACCTACACACGCGCTCAGTTTGAGGCCGCAATGGCGACACTATGGGCAGACAATAACGAGTGCCAGGTTAATTCTATGACGCCTCAACTAGAGCTATGCTTTGAAACGGTATCCCAGACGCTAAACGAGCTAGGATTCGACGAGTAAACCAGAAGCATTGACGTAAGGCATGCACACAATTGTGTCTTACTGCAACTCTTTTGGAGTTGATTAATTAGTTCCGTAACTGATTAATTTAGCGTAAAATTTTGCCACTTCCTTAGCTGGTTGTAGCGGATTGTACAAAACCAACGCGGATATTGAATGAGGAAACCCAATGTATAATAACTATGGATTATTAATCCCTGTTTTTTGGACATTAATTATCATTTGTATAGTGGGTTACAAGACATTTAACTGAACCGTAGGTGATGCAACTCGAGGCCAATGTGACATGTGTCAATTGTCGGGCCTCTTGCTAAGGTAGTAAGATAGGCCACTTAAAGATAACTTAAAGATAACTTAAAGACAACGTTAATGAAGAGGGGGATCATCCCCCAACTCACAGTTAGACTTAAAGTTAAGACTTAAAGTTAAGACTTAAAGTTAAGACTTAAAGTAAGACTTAAAG
>DPHD01000048.1:65614-74556 GCA_003523085.1 Oceanospirillaceae bacterium
TAAGACTTAAAGTAAGACTTAAAGATAGGCTGTCAGATGCTGTATGGAAGCAGTGTCTAAATAATAAATCTACCATCAAGGAGAACACTATGGCTTTACATCAAAAAGCTACAGACGATAAGTCCAAGAACGCAAGAAAGCAGGGCGGGTTGGTTGTCAAGACATTACGCACTACTAGTGGGTATACACAACGCGACCTTGCACAGACTGTAGGACTTGAATACTACACTTTCATAAGTCAGATTGAGTCTGGCGTCGGTAAAATTCCACCGGCTAAATACAGAGTCTTTGCAGATGCCTTTGGTGTCGATGTAAAGAAGTTTGTACGTGAGCTAATGAAGTTTTACGACCCTGACACATTTGAAGTGTTGTTTGACGCATCACGCGACGAGCCAACAGATTATGAATCATTAAAATAATAGAACGTGGAAAGTAAAAAGGAAAAATCGTAATGGTAGAACACGATATTCAAGAAGTTTTTGAATACATGGACGGACCAAACCACGTTCAGGGTATATGTCAGCACTACGCTCTGGTATCGCTAGGGCAGGGCTAAATGGCCCTGAAATGGTTAAACGTTATGGTAAGTTCACCGTCCACTCGCTACGTGATTCGTACGCGACAAGACTGACTGAGCAGGGCATAACCCCCAGCGAGTTGATGCACCTGTTAGGTCACTCAACCGAGGAAATGAGTATGAAGTATATTCATATGCGCCCTAACGATGCTATCAACAAAGGTTCGCAGATGCGTAACGCTGTCGCTGCTCCACTACCAAGTGGGCTAGGGTCTTCGCTAGAAAACGCCAACATGAAAATGAGGGATAGATTGGCTGTAAGTCATTGATTTAACAGACAGTATTAAGTTTACTACACAGACAGAATACAGACAGTATTCGTAAATTAAGCAGTAAGGTATTGATTTTAATAGAGATTAAGATTATACCCAGAGTCATCCACAGCTTGTGTGTATAACGTTTTGAGTGCCGTGTGGTGCTGCGGTTTGCGCCTTTTTGCCAACCCCTAAAAATTTATTAATGGAGTAAAGTGTTGAAATTAATGTCCTGTTTAAGAAAAAAGTTAACCACTCGTATGAAGCGTCAATTCATAGCCTTGGCGCTAGTGTCGGCTTCGGTAAGCGCAAGCGCAGAACAAACTTTAGAAACAAAGCTTAGTTTGGCCAATGCGTGGATCAAAAAGCCCATGCCAGGCATGATGATGACCGCAGGTTTTGTGGAAATAACCAACTTGAGTGATGAGCCGGTGGTGTTGATCGGCGTCCGCACCCAGGTGAGTAAAATGGCCGAATTACACGATATGAAGATGGTCGATGGGGTGATGAAAATGCGCTATGCAGAGCACGGTTGGCGTATCGCTGTAGGTGAGACCTTAACCTTGGCCGCGGGTGGTAAACATGCCATGTTGATGGGGTTACAAGGGCCACTGCAAGTCCAGCAACAGATGCAATTGGAATTTAATTTCGAAAGTCTAGGTTGGGTTAGCGTAACCGCTGAAGTACGCTAACTTTCACCACAGTGTTAGGCTTAAAACGTGGTTAAGGCCGTTGGTGTCACCATGCCATCTAGGGCTTGGTCGTATTGGCCCCTAACCACACGGCTCACTTCTTGTTCTGCAAAAGCGAGACCGAACACTTTTACCTGTTTATGTTGCCTCAACTGATCTAGGGTGCGGTCATAAAATCCACCACCGTAACCTAAGCGATAGCCCTGTTGATCAAACGCTAACAAGGGCGCCAGTATTACATCAGGTTCGAGTTGCGGTTGATCATCTAACGGCTCTTTGGTGCCAAAGCCAGCGTCTTGAAGTTGATCACCCGGTTGCCACCGCCTAAATACTAGGGGTTTGCCGGCACCTAACATCACCGGTAACACCATTTTGTGACCTAAAGAGTGTAGTTGGGTGAGCAATGGTAGCGGATCCAATTCGTCGCCTAATGGCCAATAGATTGAAATGACTTGGCTTGGTTTTAGTCGAGCCTGCTCACACCATATACCGCAGACCTCTTGGCCGGCGTTGGGTTGCTCTTTATAGGCCCGTGTACGGCGCTTTTTGGCCTCTTTGCGTTGCTGTTGTTTGTCCTGGTCGATACTATTCATTGATGTTTGACTCATTGATTTTGATAATTTTTTTTCAAATTGTTAGACTGCGGCTCAGATAAAAACTAATGACTCACGAGAATAATGTATGTCAATCGAAAGCTTGTTGGCCATGAATCAGCAATGGGCGGCCAAAGTTGCCCATGAACAGCCCGAATTATTTGCAACCTTAGCCAAGCAGCAAGCGCCAAAGTACCTTTGGATCGGTTGTTCTGATAGCCGTGTACCGGCTAATGAAATTGTAGGCCTATTACCGGGCGAGCTATTTGTGCATCGCAATGTAGCTAATTTAGTTAAACATGTCGACTTTAATTGTCAGTCGGTCATCCAATATGCCGTAGACGTACTTAAGGTCGAGCATATCATTGTCTGTGGACATTATGGCTGCGGTGGTATTAAAGTTGCACTGGAAAATACCAATGCCGGTATCAGTGACTATTGGCTAAGGTCAATAAAAGACATATTTTTGCGCCATCGAGAAGAATTAAAACAGTATAAAACGGAACATGAACGTCTAAGCCGTATGTGCGAAATCAATGTGGTTGAGCAAGTGGCAAACTTGGCCCACAGCAAAATTGTACAAACGGCGTGGCAAAAAGATCAGCCATTACAAATTCACGGCTGGATCTATGGCTTGAATAACGGCGTCATTAATGACCTCAATGTCACTCATACAGGTCTGTCTGATGTTGATGATATATATCAAGTGGACATGTGATTTGTTATTAGCGCTCTGAAAAAATAAAAAACTATCAATAATATATTGAATTTACGAGATTATAGACTATACCTAATCTATGATCTTTTTCGGGTCTAAAACAGCGAATTCTAGAGCGCTACTAATACAGTCGATCTAAGGCCAATACATGGAATATCTACACTTAATTAAATCTAAGCTCCTGCCCAGTACCTTGTTTTCACCCATCCGACTCAGTAGAGTCTTGTTGTTTGTACTCTTGATCGCACCCTTTAGCAAAGCAGATGATGTTGTTCACCTACTGACTGCCGCCCTTGCCAAAGATTCTTCTATTAAAGCCCATATCGCTTTAGAGCGAGTCTCTACAGCCCATTTGGAAACTGCAAAGTGGGCGTTTTACCCGACACCATCAATATCCTTGCAGTCTGCAGTGAGTGGGTTTTCAACCAATACATCCGAGCGAGTCATTTCCCTGAGTGTGCAGCAGCCACTTTGGAACGGCGGACGCTTGCAGGCCGGTGTAGATCAGGCGCAAGCTGACGTGGCTCTGCGGGTACATACCACGCAAGCAAAAAGAGTCGAAGTGGCCAAAACGGTATTGCAGACTTACGCACTATGGTGGGTTGAACATCAAAAGCGCTTGGCTTGGGACCAAGGTGTAGCGGTGCATCAGCAGTTTTTAAAGCAAGTGCAACGTCGAGTTAGTATGGGGGTGTCTGCCAACATTGACGCAGACCTCGCTCAAGGGCGTTTATCAGCGACTTTGGCCGAACAAAATTTAGCCTTGGCGCAAGAACAAATGGCGTATGAGGAGTTGGTTTTTTTGACTGGCATGACGGGTTTGAGTTTACCTGATAACGCCGAGTTGCCTGCCATGGACTTATCTCTTGCAGACTACACACAACAATTGGATGCCGCCTTACATAACAGCACGAAAGTTAAACAAGCTCAAGCAAGGGTGGCTAAAGCGTTAGCCGAGCAGGAACAAGACAATGCTAGCCTGTGGCCGCAGTTGTATTTGCAGGCAGAACGTCAAATAGGCGATTTTAGTAGCGCCAATTACGCGCCTCAAAATACCGTTTTTATCGGCTTTAGTAATCAGCTTAAACCGGGTCTTGCGTTTCAAAGTGACAGCAGTGCGAGTAAGTTCGCGCATGTTGCTGCCCTTGCTGAAGTTCGCAGTGAAGAGCAGGCGGTGGAGCGGAAGCTGCGCTCTAGTTTGATCTTGCTTGCCTCTTTTGATAGCCGTCAAAGGGCCCTTAACGCGGCCCGCGGTAATTCCAAACAAGTGTACAAATCGTTTAACCGCCAATTTATAGCTGGCCGCAAAGATTGGCAAGAATTGCTCAACTCTGCCCGTGAACTGGTGCAATCTGATGTGCAATGGGCGCAAGCTTATGGGCAGTATTTGGTGGCGAGTTGGCAGTTACAGCTGGATATTCAAGGGCTCACGTTTTTGGCGGACCATAGATCATGAGCCAGACATCCTTATTCAACAGTTTAGTGCGTTTAGCTCGCTTGCAAAATGAAGCGGTAGACCAACTCGCACTGCAAGAAGCGGTGTCGAGCCTTACGCCTAAGCAAGCGGCCAGTCCTCAAGCCCAAACTAAGGCCATTGTGGCGATGATGCACCTGCCAAAGGCCACTTTTCTGCGGCGGCCAGACCCAGCAAATTTGCCGGCACTTTATGCCGATAAAGCAGGCGAATGGCTGGTTGTAAAAGGGCAAAATCCGCAAGGATTATGGGTGTTAGACCAGTGGGACGAAACCAGCAGCCAATGGTTGGAAACCCATAGCGCCGATTTACAGGGCACCTGCTTGGTTAAGATGCGCTTAGCTGTGCCGTTTAGCCGCCACAATAGCCCCGTATACCAGCTCGTTAGAGGCGAGGTGCTGCGCCAAAAAGGCTCTTTGTTTGAGGCGGTATTGGGCGGTGTTTTAATTAACTTCATTGCCCTCATCACCGCTTTTTATACTATGCAGGTGTACGATAGAGTGGTGCCAACAGGCGCAACACAAACCTTACTCGTGCTTACTATTGGTGTTTTTGTTGCTATCCTGTTTGACTTTATGGCAAAGCACTTAAGGGCCCGTATTAACGAAAAAATTATCCACCGCGTTGATCAAAGGCTAGCTCGCACCGTCTATATGCGCTTCTTAGGCGTACGCTTAGATCAACTGCCCAAGAGTGTAGGGGCACTAGCGGGGCAGCTACGAGGTTATGAAACCGTACGAGGTTTTTTGACCACAGTCACTACACATTTGATGGTGGACGCCCCATTTGCGATGGTGTTTGTAGCCGTGGTCTTTGCTATTGGTGGTTGGATCGCCCTTATTCCATTTTCCTTTTTTGTCGTCAGTGTGATGCTTGGTCTTTATTATCGTTCGAAGGTGGACAAATTGGCAGGTGACGCTAATATAGCGAGTAATATTAAGACTGGGTTGCTAGTAGAAACCGTTGAGGGTGCAGAAACAATTAAGTCAGGTCAGGGTGGATGGAGGATGTTGTCGCGGTGGATGAACACCACAGACGAAGCGCGAATCTATGAGTTATCGATGCGACGTATTAGTGACAACGCGCAACATTTAGTCGCAGGTTTTCAACAGCTTTCCTATGTTGGCTTAGTCGCCACGGGTGCCTTAATGGTGACGCAATCCAATTTGACTATGGGTGGTTTGATTGCCTGCTCTATTTTGTCGGGCCGAATTTTGGCTCCGGTGGCGGCGATTCCTAATATTTTGCAACAAAGTGCTCATACCAAAGCCGCTTTAAAGGGTTTGGATGCCATTTGGAAACTCGAAGACGATCATTCAGGTGTGAGCCACCCATTAGTTCCGGAACAGTTGCGAGGTCATTACCGTTTTGAAAAGGTTGAAGTGAACTATGGCAATAAACGGGCTTTAACGATACCTGCGCTGACGATTTCGGCCGGCGAAAAGGTCGGTATTTTAGGCCCTGTGGGTTCCGGTAAAACCACGCTTTTGCGTTTGCTTTCGGGTATGTATAAACCGCAGTCTGGGCGTATTCTATTGGATGATATGGAGCTGTCTCATATTAGTAAACCGGTACTGGCCGACCAAATGGGCTACTTGCAACAAGAAGGCCGGCTATTTGCCGGCGCCTGAGGGATAACCTTATCTTAGGTATTATGGATCCAGGTGACCAAAATATCTTACAAGCAGCACGGCAAACGGGCTTGCTCGATAATGTTATTACCTCTCATCCGCAGGGATTACAGCAAGAGATATTTGAAGGTGGAACAGGCTTGTCGGGTGGCCAGCGCCAGTTGGTGAACCTAACACGTGCGTTTTTACGTAAACCAACTATTTGGTTATTAGATGAGCCAACGGCGTCTATGGACAGCAACTTGGAAACACAAGTGATCAGCGCTTTTTCCACCACTCTCGATCAGCAGCAAACCTTTGTGCTCGTCACCCACAAACCAGAACTACTCAAATTGGTTGATCGCATCATTGTGATTGCTAACCATCAGGTGGTGATGGATGGCGAAAAGAAACAGGTATTAGAAAAGTTGATGGCACCCAAAAGTGTGGAGCAGTCCGTATGAAACAGTCGTTAACTTCATCTGCAGAAGGTCATCAAGAAGCCAGTCAAGCCACCGTAAGCTTGCCTTTGGAAGCCGCCAATCGGTCTAATTTTGATTACCTTCAAACCGTGGATCAGCCTTCTCGGCCTTAGTTCTCCATGATCTTTTTGATATTCATTTTGATGGCAGCTTTTATCGCTTGGGCTTCATTTTTTGAGATTAGTGAGTCTGTACGCGCCCAGGGCCAGTTGATACCTAGTGCGCGCACGCAAATTGTACAAGTGGCTGACGGTGGCGTGTTAGCAGACCTCAAAGTTAAAGCAGGTGACGTGGTAGTCGCGGGTCAAGTATTGGCGGTATTAGAGCGACAAAGGGCTAATGCCGTGTACGAAGAAAGTCGCGCTAAAGTGGCCAGCTGACAAGCGCGACTTATCAGAACCCAAGCCGAAGTGCAGGGCATCGCGCCAGATTTTAGCGGCATAAGCGCTAGCCATATAGACTTTGTGCGCGTAGAACAGGGACTGTATGAGCAACGAAAGTATAGCTTAGACGGAGAGATAGATACCCTCAACGCTAATCTGGCCCTGGCTAAGGAAGAGCTAAACATGAATCAATCTTTATTTGACACTGGCGATGTTAGCCGTTTAGAAGTCATGCGCAGTCAACGGCAGGTGGGTGAACTAAAAGGCGAGCTAAACCTAGTGAGCAATAAATACCGACAAGCCGCCCAGCAAGAAGCGAGTCAAGTGGCCAGTGATTACGCCACTGCACGATTTAAGCTCGAAGAGCGACAAAATATGCTTGATCACACGCAACTGACGGCACCGGTCACGGGTATTGTCAAATTTCTAAAAGTTAACACCTTGGGCGGTGTACTCCGCGCGGGTGATGAGTTGATGCAAATATCGCCCACAGACAGCGAAATGCTGTTGGAAATTAAGCTTAACCCGGTTGATATAGGCCAGTTGCAGATAGGCATGCCGGCAACTATTAAGCTTGATGCCTTCGATTTTTCAATTTACGGTAGCCTAAAAGGCCAATTGTCTTACATTAGTTCCGACACTTTAACGGAACAAGATGGGTCACAGAACTTAACCTATTATCGAGCTCAAATCCGAATATCAGCAGGTGAATTTCAAGCCGACAACCGGCTCGCTGTACAGGCGCTTAAGCCAGGCATGACAGCCTCTATTGATATAGAGACAGGTCGTAGAACCGTTATTCAATACTTGGCTAAGCCTATTACTAGAGCCTTCTCAGGTGCTCTAAACGAACGTTAAAAACCAACGGGCTGTCCAGCCTGTATTGTTCCTTCCAAAAACCAACCCTCAGCTATAGTTCGATCAAAATCGAGCTATAGCTTCTGTGCTTTATGCTGAATTATGCATATAATATATTAAAAGTAATAAAATCGGCGCAAATTAAAAAAACATGTCTATTCTTAGTTTCAAACAAATCAAATAGTTCGATTTTTTGAAAAAGAGCTATTTGCCAACTTAAAGGGTAGATATGTCAAATTTGGTACAGTCAAGTCAACCGGAAGCCGTTTTTCAAAACTCACTGGCAGCGAATAACCCGCTCATTCTTGTGCGTGATAGCCAAGGTACCCAAGTGGTCGCACTGCAGTCAGGCCAAGCACTCAACTTTGTTGCCCAACAAGGCAATCACTATCAAATACTCGCAAGTCAAAACGATGGTGTTGAATCCTTGCTCGATGACTTAATTGCCGTGCGAGAGGGCGATAACTTAGTTATTAATTATGCCAACGGAACACAATTGACAATCAATGGTTATTTCAGCATTTGTGCGGCGCAAGGTGAGCAAGAGCCGGATGCAAGCGTGTGTTCTGCCACGGTGGCAGGGGATGATGCCGCAGCGGGTCATACCATTGCTGCCAACACAAACGGCGCAGCGGTTGATACTCAAACCCCAGCCATCGTTTACGCCCACGGTGATCAGCAGGCATTGTTGGACATAGTGGGTGGGGACGTGGGCGATACCTCTTTATTGGCTACATACTTTTCCTCCCTTGCTGAACCTGCAGCGGCGGCAACCTTAGGATTGCCACTCATTTTAGGTGGCATAGGTGGTGCAGCCTCCCTAGCTGGTGGAGGTGGTGGTTCATCGACCGACGCCGAGCCAGCGCTTACCGAAGCAGGCGCCATCACTGCCATCAGTGATGCCGCCAAAGATAACGACGCGTCGGCGACGTCGCCGAGCGTAAGTGTGTATGCAACGGCCGGTGTTACCGGTGTTGATGCTGACAACTTACAGGGGTTAAATAACCTACTCAATACCGCCAGTATTAGCGACCAAGAAACCGATTCTAAAGCCGAAATCCAAGCCCTAGTGGATGGCTACAATACCATTCAAGCGGCGGCTGACGGTAATGCAGACAATAGTGACCCACGCCCAAGCGTAGCCGATTACCTAGCGGTGGGTGTCACTGGTGTTGAAACAGGACCTATGCTCGAGTTGGTGGGCGACGCAGTAGATGGTAAGAACCCAGAAGATGTTGATACTCAAGAAGAAATCCAAACGATTGCTGATGCAGCAAAAAGTGTTTTAGATGGTGCCGCCG
>DPHD01000048.1:74765-81888 GCA_003523085.1 Oceanospirillaceae bacterium
TGCCGCCGTGAGTGTCATCAGTGATGCTGCGCTAGCCAACAACGCCGATGCCACTACACCCAGCGTGAGCCTTTATGGCACAGCTGGTGTGTCGGGCGTCAGCGAAACTAACTTAGCTGATATCAATGAACTATTGAACACCCCCAATGTTACTGACAAGGAGACAGATAGCACCGCAGAAATTCAAACCTTAATCGACGGTTATAATGCTATTCAGGCTGCCGCAGATGATAACGCCAGCGCCCCAGAAGTAGCCCATTATCAGGCCATTGGTGTGACAGGTGTCAAGGACGACGCGGAAGAGCTGGCGTTATTAGGTGACGTCATCAACTCAGTCGATGGCACAGACGTTAACACCCAACAAGAGGTTCAGGATATAGCCGATGCGGTGCAGGGTGTAATGGATGCCGCAGCAGGTGCGGCCGATTCCCCCACATCAGCGCAGCTTAGCGCGTTGGGCATCAGTGGCGTCACGGCGGATAACTTAGCTGCGGTTCAAACAGCCATTGCTAACACCAATGACGACGGTACCGGCGTTGATGACCTGTCAGAACTCCAAGACTTAGTGACTGGCGCAATCGATGCGTTTGATGCGGCTACTGCAGCAGCAGCCGGTTCTGTGGCTATTATCAGCGCCGCCGCAAAGGAAAATAATGCCACCGCCGAGTTAGTAGGTACAAGTGTATATGAAGGTGCCGCTGTTACAGGGGTAAATGCCAGCAACTTAGCAGACATTAATGCACTGCTAAATACGCCCAATATCACCGATATCGAGACCGATAGTATTGCTAAAATTCAGTCGATAGTGGACGGCTACAACGCTATTCAAGAGGCCGCCGACGGTACCGCAAACAACTCCACCGATCCTAGTGAAGCCGATTACGCGGCCATCGGTGTGACCGGTGTTGATGCGTCTGCAGAAGTGACATTGCTAGGCGAAGTTATTGATGCGGCAAACGGCACCGATGTTAATACTCAAGCCCAAGTACAGGCCTTGGCCGATGCTGTGCAAAGTGTTATTGCTGGTGCCGTAGATTTAGCCAATGCGCCCACAAAATCAGAGCTTGAGGCCCTAGGTATTACCGGCGTAACAGATGACAACTTAGCCACCGTGCAAGCCGCCATTGCTGCCACTAACCCTGATGGCACCGAGGTCGATGAATTTGCAGAGTTACAGGCCTTAGCCACCCAGGCAGCGGCTGACTATGTTGCTGCAGAAGCAGCGGCCGCTGTGATCGCCAGCGCCATTGCCACCATTAGTGCAGCCGCCGAAGGCGATACTGCAGGGGACGATACCACAGGCCAAGCGGTGTACGAGGCGGCAGGGGTGACCGATATAGATAGCAACAACTTAGCCGACATTAATGAATTGTTGAATACGGGCAATATTGGTGAGGATGAAACTGGCACCACCGCTGACATTCAAGCTTTGGTGAATGCTTACAACGCCATTCAAACCGCGGCTGACGGTACGGCCGACAACAACGAGACTGATCCTAGCGCAGCAGATTACGCAGCCATTGGCGTGACCGGCGTTGACGATGCTGAAGAGTTAGCTTTGCTGGGCGATGTGATTGATGCCAGCGCTGGCGCAGATGTTAACACTCAAGCCAAAGTGCAGACCTTGACCGATGCCGTGCAAAGCGTCATGGTTGGTGCTGCGGGCACCGCTGATACACCCACTAAAGCCGAACTTGAAGCACTAGGCATTACCGGCGTCACCGATGACAACTTCGCCACCGTGCAAGCCGCTATTGCCGCGACTAACCCCGATGGCACCGAGGTTGATAACCTCGCTGAACTGCAGGCTTTAATTGATCAAGCCGAGACTGACTTTAGTGGTGCAGTATCGGTTATCAGTGCAGCTGCACAAGCCAACAATGCATCGGATCCCTCATTAGCGGAAAACGTTTATACAACAGCTGGTGTCACTGGTGTAGATAGTGGTAACTTAGCTGAAATTAATGCGCTATTGGACGAAGAAAATATTAACGGTCTAAAAACCGATACCCGAGGTGAAATACAAGACCTGGTGAATGGCTACAGCGCCATTCAAGCCGCGGCCGACGGTACTGCCAACAACAACCCGATTGATCCTACCGTTGCAGATTACGCAGTCATTGGTGTGACGGGTGTGGATGATGCAGAAGAAGTGACCTTGTTAGGTGAAGTCGTTGATGCCAGCGCTGGTGCAGATGTTAACACTCAAGCCAAAGTACAGGCCTTGGCCGACGCGGTGCAAAGCGTGATGGATGGTGCAGCGGGCACCGCAAGCAAGCCTACGCGAGCAGAGCTTGAGGCGTTAGGCATTACCGGGGTTGTGGCTGGCAATATAGCCGCTATTCAAGCCGCCGTTGCGGCCACTGACAATACAGGTATTGGTGTTGACACGATCGTAAAATTACAAGGTATTGTTGATAGCACACCGGCACTGATTACTGACGTATTGCTATCTGCAACGGGTGGCCAGAACGACATCCTAAATGCTGAAGATGTGGTGTCAGTTACAGTTACCTTTACCCAAGCGATTACAGTCTCGACTGCGGGCGGAACACCAAGTATTACGATTGACGTGGACGGCACACAGCGACCAGCGACCTACTTGAGTGGCACTGGCAGTAAGCAACTTGTTTTTCAATATACTATTGCTAGTGCTGATAACGATGCGGATGGTATTGCCATCTTGGCCAATAGTCTGGTCACCCATGGCGGTACAATCACGGACTTGGGTGGCGATGCAGCCTCCTTAAGCCACGGCGGTGAAGCTAGTAACCCTAGCATCATCATTGACTCTATTGCACCCACTACCAGTGTTGCAATTGATTCTATGAGTGATGACGTTGGGGCGTCTACCACAGACTTTATGACCAATGACAACGATGGCTTAACGATAATCGCAACCTTAAGTACCGGCCTTTTGAGTGGGGAGGTTTTATATTATTCCAAAGATGGTGTTACCTGGAGCGACATTACCAGTGCGGTAAGTGATAAGGCAATAAGTTATTCAGATAGCGGTCTGACCAGCAGCGCTACTATTCAATTTAAAGTTGAGGATGCTGCGGGTAATCAGGGACCAGTTGCGAGCCAAGCGGTTATCATTGATGTCGATGGGCCAGTATTTACCAGTTCAGACTCAGTTGATGTGCGCGAAAATAGCAGTAGCCTTGCGAGTGTTTATACTGCCACTACAACCGATGCAGGAGATGTTACCTACAGTTTCACGGACGCGGGTGTAGACAATAACTTGTTTACTATGAGTGCGTCCGGGGTAGTTACATTCAACGAGAGACCAGACTACGAAAACCCGATTGATAGTGATGGTGACAATAGTTATAACATTAGCATTCGCGCTACGGATGAATTTGGCTATTTACAAGATCAAAATGTAATCGTCAATGTTACGGACGTAGATGATGCGCCTGCCGCAGTCTTAGATTTGGGTATGATCGAGGGCACCAGTATTCACTTAAGATTAATGAGCCCTGTAGTTATGCCCGACGGCAAGGTGTTTTATTATTTAGATGCCGATGGTGACGGCCTCTCACACACTGATTATTTACCACATAATATATTGGATGGTTTACTCAACGGCGGCGCTGACACCATCGACACTCAAGTTGGCGGAGCGCAGGCCGGGGTTGATGATGAAAGAACAGTGATCATTAATGGCTATACCTTGGTATTACCTACCCATGATGAAGTGGCGCCGCTGTACGATTTGGCGTTATATGAAGCTAGCTTAATTGGTTGGACGTCAGGTAATTACACCACCTCAACTAGGGTTGCGAGCGGAATCCATTATAACGATTACTTTAATGCTGGGGTTGGCGCCATCAATGATAATTATCCCGATACCTCCCCAGCCTATGTGATATTTCAGGTTTTGTCTGGCGACCGCGACGCAGCCTTGGCGGACATTGAGGCTGCTGCGCAGAACAATAATGCCGACAGTACTATTGTTTTAAACACCTACACCGATTTAGGCATAAACGGGGTCACCAATGACAACCTAGCAGCGATTAATAGTGCCTTAGATAGCATAGCCGTAACGGGCAGCGAAGCAGATACTTATGCCAAAGTACAAGGCATTGTAGACGCCTATAATGTCATTTTGAACGCTGCTGACGGTGTTAGCGATGGCGATACTAAGGCCACACAGGCTCAATATACCACCATCGGGGTGAACGGCATTGATAGCGCCGAAAAAGCCATGGTTCTGGGCGAGTTGATTGATGCGAAAAATAACGCTGATGTGGATACCGTGGAAGAGGTACAAACCTTGGCCGATAGCGTCAGTGGCCTCATCACGGCATTGGCTAAAATTGAAGCCTATAACAACGGCGATGGCAGCGACCCTGCTGCCTTGGTGGTGCAAGACTATATTGATGCCGGCGTGACGGGCGTTAACAACCTCAACCTTACACTAGTGAATGCCGAGGTGTTTGGTCAATCCACGGGCGGCGCAGATACCCAGTCCAAAGTGCAAAGCTTAGTCTCCCTGGCCGTGAGTGAGTTCACTATCAATGACGTACAAATTGAACGTGGTGGTTTTATGCTCAAGGGTTTCCAAAATGCTAGTAGTTTGGGAACCACCGTGAGCAACGCGGGCGACGTTAACGGTGACGGCATTGACGACATGATAGTCGGGCTGTCATTCTATGATGGGCCAACGAGTAGCGATATTGATTCAGGTGCTGCTGCTGTGGTTTACGGTCGAGAAGATCATTCATTAGTGGATTTATCCGACATTTTTAATAGCGCAGAGAGTGATGCTGGATTTATTATCCACGGTGTAAGTTCTTCTAACAGGTTGGGTGAAGATGTCAGTGCGGCGGGAGACGTTAATGGTGATGATTTTGACGACTTAATCACCATAGCAAAAAGTACTGAAACTAATAGCCTGACTAGCGCTGGCGCTGCTTATCTAGTGTATGGCAAGGCCAATAATGATGACGTAAAAATAGCAAACATAGAAGCTGAGGTCACCGATAGTAATGGCAGAGCCTACGGGTTTGCAATGTATGGTGAGTCAACGAATGATGGCCTAAGTATGAAGGCCATTAGTGCCGGCGATGTGAACGGCGACGGTTTAGGTGATATGTTAGTTTCCTCACAGGCTCATAACTCCAGTTCTGGTATTACTTATGTGGTCTTTGGCAGGGATTCGAATGAAGCTTTTTCACTTGGTTCTTCGGTGTCGGGGTATACCATTAACGGTGTGTATGCCTCCCACAGCGGGTCATCAGTCAGCAATGCTGGCGACATTAATGGTGACGGCCTAGATGACCTAATTATTGGCGCCAAAAACACCAATTCAGTTAATGGCACCTTGACTGGCGCCACTTATGTGGTATTTGGTAAAGCCGATGCTAGTGTCATCGCTTTGTCCGATATTGACAATAACAATACCAATAACGGTGTGAGTTATGGCTATAAAATTATAGGTGCATCTGCCCAAAATGCTATTGGACATAGTGTAAGCAATGCAGGCGACGTGAATGGCGATGGCATAAGTGACTTAATTATTGGTTCTCAGTATGGCGATAGAGGCGCCTACGTGGTCTATGGTAAAGCTAACGATACCAATGTGATCGACCTGGCTACTGTAGCAACGGATGCGTCTGACTCAGGAGGTTTTTTTATTAAAGGCACGAGCACGTCGGCAGGCACTAAGGTGTCTGGTATTGGAGATATTAATGGCGACGGCCTAGATGATGTGATGGTGTCGGATGTAAGAGCAACCGCTAATGGTGTTACTGGCTCAGGCGCAGTCTATGTAGTGTATGGAAGAACCGATGGAACTCAGGTGGACTTGTTAGACATAGAAGCTGGCAATGAACAGGGCTTGGTGATCAGTGGTGCGTATTCAGCTGGGTCGTTTGGGTACAGTCTCAGTGGTGCCGGTGACATTAACGGTGACGGTTTTGATGACATGATTCTTGGTTATACCAACTTCTATGATGCTCTTATTGGCCGCACTGGCAGCGCTTATGTGGTTTATGGCGGTTTGACCACGTCGGCCACGGTGGGCACCGCCGATGCCGACACCATGACCGGCGATGCCACCGCAAACCAGCTTGTGGCTGGGTTAGGTGACGACCTGTTGCAAGGCTTAGGTGGCGCGGATGTCATGCGTGGTGGTGCAGGCAATGACGTTATGGCCATTAGCGATGACACCTTTGCTAACCTCGATGGTGGGTTGGGTATAGACACCTTGCGTTTAGATACTCAATTTACATTAGACCTAACTGCCGTGGCTAACAACCGCTTGCAGAACGTTGAAGTCATCGACCTTAATGACCAAGGCAGTACTCTAGTGTTGGCTTTGGGTGACGTGTTGAGTATGGTGGGTTCTGAAGCCGCCAATGACCTACGGTTGATGGGCGGTAGTGCTGATACGGTAGACATTACCAGTACCGGGTTTGTTGACAGTGGTGTGGATCAAGTGATCGACAGCGTCAGTTATGATGTTTATCGCGATGCCAACTTGGACGACAGTGTTAGTTTGTTGATTGAACAAGGGTTGATTATTACTATTTAATAAGTAGAAAAAAGGAATAAAAGAATAATAATAAAATCTTGGTCTACACTTTTAATGGTTGTTTTTTTAATAAAAAATCATTAAAGGTGAGGTCGTATGTCCGAACAATGGGTTCAGCAAACTATATCTGAAAGTGTGTCTGGAGAGGGTCGTTATTTGGTGGATCAGCAAGGTGCGCTGATTCGGGAGCTGACGCCCCATGAGGGCAATTGGTATCATGCAGTGGCCGGGCAGTCGCTACGTCTAGTGCAAGACCTCACCACGGCCCAACTGGTTGATGACTTGATGGCCTCCAAAGTGGGCGATGACTTAGTGGTTGCACTTGCCGATGGCACTTCTTTGGTGGCCTTGGGGTATTTTACTTGCGATACAGCAGAAGACACCAGAGATGCCGATGCAGACGCTGCTTGCGCGCTTACTTTAGCGGCCGATGCGGGAGCAGGTTATACCATTCCCAGCGGAGCGGGTCATGATTCTGACCAAGCCCAAATCATTTATCACCATGGTGATCAGTCGGCATTTGCTTGGTCGTTTGATCAATTAACACAAAATGCAGACGCTCTGGCCTTAGCGCAAGCTTTA